>NZ_AFPU01000001.1:1286156-1607695 GCF_000220175.1 Nitrosarchaeum koreense MY1
GTGCCCATAATTTCTTGAACTTTTAGAAAATATAGTTTTGTAGAATATGGCATATCATCTAAATTATTATCAACTACAATCATAAAATAACGAACTGCCCTTTTTGAGATATCAAGATTAAATTTCATAGGAAGAATTGGGTCTTGTTTTACCTTGATTTTATCTTGCAACCATGGAGGAGCCATATCAATAGTTTCTTTAATAATTTTATTATACCAAAATGAAAGATTTTCTGGATGTAGACCCTCCTTAAGATTTGAAATGTCAGCATCGAATTTTTTCATCATGTTATTTATAATCGCCATTGAGCCTTAATCCAAAAATATTGTTTTATTACAATTACTCAAACATAGACAATCTTCTAGTCAATTGATGATACGTTACCATCTATGTCTATTTCTAAATTTTTTATTCTCGTTGTAGAAATTCTATTTCCATCATGAGCCAAGACCATAGGAACTATTACAATTTTTACAGGAGATAGATTTTTTTCTTTACGAAGTTGATTTAAGATTTCTCCTTGATTTCCGGTCTCATCGCTTACTACAAGAGCCTGTACATTTTCTTCTAAAACAGCAGGTCCAAAATCATTATCTAATTTACTTATTTGAAAGTGCTGATTTGGGAAATTTGTTTTAATTACATTTGTTAATGTATCAAATCTTTTTTCATAATTGTTCAGTGTTTTTTTCCCTCTTTTTTCAGCTAATGCGTCGCTGGTCAAACCAATAATCACATCAGATGAAATTGAAAATGCTTTTGCAAGTAAAGTAAGATGACCTTTGTGAATGATATCAAAAGTCCCTCCCATTGCAACAAGAGTAAACTGAGGCATACTAACAAATAGAAAAGATGTAAAGATAAATCTACTTTACAAGTATCAATACTATCGGTCCTGGATTTGCAATTGGAACATTGTTTCTATCCCAGACAAATGTCTCAATGAAAAATAAACCACTACTTTCTGGAATCCAATCTACAGATTGGGATTGTTGACCAGTTTCAATATATCGCCCATCATATTTTCCTATAAATTCTACATATGGTGTTCCAGATTGTTTTATTTGAACATAATATGTATACGGAGTTTCGTTAGTTTTTTGATCTGCTGAAAATTGAATCCAAGCATCACTTTGGATTATCACTGTTGAACCAACTTTAATCTCTGAAAGGTTTTTCCCCTCCTTATCAAGTATTGATACTTTAGATATCGTAACAAGTTTTGTTGCTATTTCAGACTCTGGAATTGTCACATTTTTAGGGTCAGAATAAAATACATTTGATTCAGCTGAAATAGTAAATCCTACTATTCTTGATTGAATTTTTTCATTGAAATTGAAATTTATTGTTTCATTTGATTCAGCATTGCCAATAGGAATGGTAATTACATCGATTATTCTAGGAGGTTGAAAATTATCATAGAAGGTAAGATAGACATTAGTATTATTTGATGGTGCAGCACCATTTTTTAGAACACCTGAAAAACGAAGAGTGTCATCTAAATCAATATTGTTTACTTCAACAGATAGTTGTTTTGATTTAGAAGTTGATGAATTGAATAAACCAAGAGAAACAGAGGCATGTGTGATCTCAGAATTTGGAGTTTTCGATTTAATGATGTAAGGTGATGTTCCAAGGGGCGGGATTACTTGCAAAGAGGATTTTCCTTCAACAATTTCTAGAGGCTCAGGATTAGTATCGTCATAAAATATAACACGTATTCGTACATCAGTCACAGAAGTCAGAGTATTAGTATTTTTAACTTCACCTACAACTACAGTATATCCTTGTTCATCTTGGTAAACATATGGAGTATTACTTGTAAGAATTACAGATAATGTAGGTAATGTATCAGTTTTTTGAGCAAAAATCGAGGTAATAGGAAATAACATTAAAATCAAAAATACGGTAAAAATAATTTTCTTCATGTGAATTTTATTGATTAGAGATTAATTTTGTGCAACATATGATATAGTCAACAAGAAAGGTAAGAACGTTTAACCCAGTTATCACTGAATAATTAATAAAAAGAAGTTAAAAGAAATAAAAATTTTATCGTCTTTTCTTCATTGCTGTAATTGCTAACCAGTATACTAATCCTGGTGCCAATCCAACAATGAGTGGAATCCAAACTGGCCATGCATCTGCTGCGCTTGTCATAGATTAAAACGAAAAGTTATCCTATTTAAATCCATCCAGAAATCCGATATTCAGAATTGATCGAAGGGTAAGTGGACTGGACGGGATTTGAACCCATGACCCCCCGCGTGCAAGGCGGGTATACTACCAGGCTATACTACCAGCCCACATCAAGAAGGGATAAGGTGTGGATTTTAATTGTTGTCTTCTTGAGAAGAATTTTATTTGTATAACAAAATCTCATTTCATGGTACTTTTAGAATCTCAGATTAAATTAAAATCAGGAGATAAAGCTCCAGAGTTTCAACTCTTGGGCATTGATGATAAAAAACACACATTGAATGACTATAACAATTATCATGGAATTTTAGTTATTTTCATGTGTAATCACTGCCCATATGTCAAGGCAAAAGTAGATGCGTTAAACGAGTTATATGAAAAATTTGGAGATAAAATAGCAATAGTTGGAATAAACAGTAATGATTCCAAAGACTATCCAGAAGACAGTTTTGAAAATATGAAAGTAATTGCAAAAGAAAAGGGATTCAAATTTGATTATTTAGTGGATAACACTCAAGAAATTGCAAAGAAATATGGTGCAATATGTACACCAGATCCTTTCTTATTCAATAGCAACAAACAGCTAGTATTTCATGGAAAGATAGACAATGCTATGAAACCTGATGCTATTGCTACTGAAAAAACAATGAGTAAGAATATAGAAAAATTACTAGATGGAGAGAAAATTGAAAAAGATTTTGACCCATCAATTGGATGCTCCATCAAGTGGAAGGAAAATTAAACTTAAATGAGTCCTGTCAAGAGGTTGGATTAAGGGCTCGTAGCTCAGCTTGGCTGGAGCGTTCGACTGATAATCGAAAGGTCATGTGTTCGAATCACATCGGGCCCACTTTTTATTTTGAACTTTCAGAGACAGTTTTTGACCATTGAAGAACATCTTCAAATTTTTCAGATATTAAATCAGATTGGATTTTTGTCTTTTTTCCAACTTTTCCGCACAATGCCAATCGTATTCGTTTTCCCAATTTTTCCTTAATCGAATTTACAGATTCTGCAAAAAAATGTAATCCTTCTTCTGTATTTGAAAAAACTAGAATAATCATTATTCCTGATTTTTGTTTCCAAATTTTTCCCATGAGTTTTTGTAAATCAAGATCAAACAAGACATTGATTGCAGACGACATATCACCAAGATGGAAAACCCTCCACCCATCTGAATGCAAAGATGCAGAAGCGGCTTCAGATAACAGATTACTATATGCATCTGCTGAAATTACGATTATGTTATTTTTTGGGTTTGAATCAATTGAAATTTGATTAAAAATATGAAGGGATTTAGATATAATATTTTGTAGTAATTTTTGCTCAGTATTTCCAATTTTTCCATCATCGTATAATTTTTGAATTGATTCTACAGAAGGAATAATTACTTCAGTAACAAGTTTTGGAATAGTTGCCCCAGAATTAATACAGTTTTTAATTAGTGAATAAATTTGAGCCTCTTGTCCTTTGATTAATTTATCAAGATATTGTGGTGCAACTTTAAAGTAATCATCAGGAAAAGAATATGCCTCTTGTCCTGACTCTAAAAACCACAATGTGATATTTCCAATATTGTTTTGTCGGAGAAATCCTTCTGCGGCAAATACTTTGAGATATTTTGTCATGGTGGTTCTATTCACTCCAAGTTTTTTTGAGATTTCAACTCCAGACATTCCACTTTTAGAATCTTCAAGAAGATCAATCAATTTCTGCCTAATTTCTGAAGATTCGTATCCTTTACCCATACTGCTCCAAAGTTAAGGTATTGTATAAAGACTAATTTTCATCTGATGCCTTTCAAAAGGAGTATGGTGGAGTCAAGAAAGGATCACCTATCCATATTCAACATATCACTTTGAAAGGTGATCATAACAATAACAAAATGGAACGCCTTAATGGGGAATTTCGAGACAGAGAGAAAGTAATGCGAGGAATAAAAAAAGAAAATTCCAGTATTTTTGACGGATATCAGATTTACCACAACTACGTAAGACCTCATTCTTCCTTAGACGGAAAAACACCTGCCGAAGTTTGCGGGATAGAAATACAGGGTGATAACAAATGGAAAACTTTGATTCAAAATGCAAAAATGAAAAATTAATTTCTAGTAATCTTTTCTTTTGTCCATAATCTCCCCCATTGTTTAACATATCTGGGGTTTACCTCTTATCCTGAAAATGACTTAATAAAATACGTTATTTTTCTGTTAAGCATTACTTAATTTCCGCTTTGTTTTTTTCATCATTTTTAAAAATTAATATCGTAGTTGATTGATCTTTGATTGATATGTCCCGATACTTTACAGGGAGAATATGTCCCATAGAGGAAACAGAACCCATAAAATAAAATCTTATATACTTCGGTACTTTAATGTACGGTAAGGAAAAGTAAATTGCCGAAAGCTGGATTCAAATCAATAACTGTATCTGAAACTGTCTATGATAAATTCCAAGACGTTTATCAGAAAAATAAAGACAACCTTGCAATGAAAGGTGTCAATAGTTTTTCAGGTTATGTCACTTACATGTTAGAGGAGATGATGCAAAAAGATAAAACATTTGCAAGATATGCTCCAAAGATTGAGAAAATTTCAATTGATGATGATCGTGTCATACTAAAAGACAATATCAAAAACAGAATAGCTGAAGTTGCAGTACAGAAAGGAGAGTTGTTTTGTCAGCTTTGCGAAGAGAAAGATTGTGTCCATATTGGATTTGTATTTTCACTTCCAGATGTTTACGAAGTTTTGAATTCTAGAGGAATCAGACATCCAAAATAAAGGAGCAGTGGAGGAGGTGGGATTTGAACCCACGAACTCCTGAGAGACAGGATCACCCATTTTTATGATCTTAAGTCCTGCATGTCCAAAAGCACTATGTGCTTACTTTGGCCAGGCTTGATTACTCCTCCAAAAAGGTAGAATTTTGTGTGAAATTTAACAGTTTACAGTTTTTTGAGATATAATCAAGAATTATAAGGATTTTCAAACGCTGAAATTTGTGCTTCGATAGCTCAGCCTGGTAGAGCGTTACCTTGGTAAGGTAAAGGTCGCGGGTTCAGATCCCGTTCGGAGCTTTCAATAATTTTTTATTAAAAGTTCAAAATGACCAGTTCTTTTTTTAGAGTTTGAATTAATAGATCGATTTACTTCTATCCTAGTGATTTTCCATGGTTTCTTTGCAAAGATATCAGATACTTCCTTAGAGTCAGAATTTGACAACAATACATGACATTCTTTAGAATCTAATTTCAAACAAAGTTCAGCTAGTCTAGTAAGATCATCATATGTGAAATCTTTTGTAGTGTAACTCGTAAAATTTGCAGTAGAGCTTACTGGTTGATACGGAGGATCAAAATATACCAAATCTCCTTTTTTTGCATCCCTTAGAACCGACTCAAAATCCCTACATTTGATGGAGATTCTATTTGTCTGCAAGATACTGCTTACAGCACGAATATTTTCTTCGTTTACAATATTGGGGTTTGTGTATTTTCCTAATGGAACATTAAATTTTCCTTTGCTATTTACTCGGTAAAGTCCATTAAAGCAAGTACGATTCAAGAAAATTAGTCTGGATGTTTTTTCAACTTCATTTCTAGGATTGCTTTCTCTTACAGAGTAATAGTATGATTTGGAATCTTTTTGATAATTTTTTTCGTGACTTTTCAGAGATGAAATTAAGGCGTCAATTCTATCTCTAATTGTAGTATATGCCAATACAAGATCAGAATTTAGATCAGAGATACTGCATTTTTGACCATTTTTATCAGTAAGAATATGAAAAAGTAAAGCACCTCCACCAAGAAATGGTTCATAATACGTACCAAAAGCCCCTGGAAGGTTTTGATGTAATATTGGAATTAACTGTCTTTTGCCTCCAGCCCATTTTACAAATGGCTTCGGAGTAACAAGAATTTGTTCATATTGTTGCTTCACATGATATCATCACAATAACGCATATTGTCAAAAGAGACAACAAAAGATCACAACATGTACAATATTTTTTAATCAAATTCTAAAATTGGTATAGAATACTCTAAACTAAAATAATAAAATGAAAAGGAAAGGGTTGAAGTTTTAGTCCCACTTTGACCAAGCGGCCATCCATCTGTATGTCCAAGTGTTTAGCTTACAACCTAATGCTGTAAACGTAACTGACAATACTGCACCAGCACCTGCACCCAGTGCTACTGGACTGTTATAGAATTTACCTACTTGAGGCTCTATTGGTGTCATGTATGGTGGCAATGTTGGTCTTGGATATTTGAATGCCGTTTCTAGTGGGTCTGCTACTGTTATCAGGTTTACCATGTTGAATAATGGTAAAGACATTCCTACAAGTACACCGCCAAACAGTATCAATGAATGTTTGTTCTTCTTTGTAGCCCAATATGCCAAATCAAGCAACATTGCTGATGGCAACCAAACTGGTGTTACAATGAAGTCATATGGATAACCTAGAGCAAACCATGCACCTTTTGCTATCCATGTGTATACTGTCATAATTAGGGCGTAATACGTCGCTGTTCCTGGAACGCCTGTAAACGTTAGGTAATATGTTGCACCTACGCAAAGCATCAAAGTTTGCGATATTGAAAATACCGTAAACGATGTCCAAGCCCAGTCAGTATAGAAAATGTAGTCTCCTGCATTAATTGTTAACAGTGTAGAGTTAACTGCAACTACTACTATGAACAAGTAGTGAGTACATCGTCTTAGCCAGACCATTATCAAGTAGAATAAACGGTCAGTATATAAAATTTTAGAGTGTGGTGGAGATCGTTAATTTTTTTAAAATAAAGTAAAAAGAAGAACTGAAGGATTTTCCTTCTAATGTCCAACAAATGATACTATAAGTATAGTACCCACAGCGGTTGCGGCTAGAGTTGCAGCAATTATTCCATTGCTGTTCTTCTTAGAGCCTTCTTCCATAACTTTAACACAGAAGAGATAACCGATTGCTTCAATAATTGTTAGAACGATGAACGCATAGTGACCACTGCTTGTTGGATATGCCCATGGATAATAGAAGTATCCTGCTGCAGTACCACCAAAAGTTGCTAACCAAGCTGCGATGTAAGATATAGTGATCATACCTGTCATATTTTCGACACGTCGACCAATCATTTTTTCTACATCGGAACTAGATGCGCCACCTGCGCCACTTGAACCAAATCCTTTCGGAAGAGTCATTCTGGAGTTATACTAATCAGAATCCTTTTAAATCTTTCTTAAATGTGAGACCCAGTACGATCTTCGTGATGTTTAAAATAAGAAAAAGAGAAAAAATGTGCTATTGCACTTTGTGTCTATGGAATTGCTCTGCTGTACAATTTGCCTTCTAAAGCCATCTTGTACATCTCTGCAACGTACGGATTCTCACCTGGAGTTTCTGCACCTAATTCTACGAGTCGAGCATATACTCTAACTACGTATGCTAGTGCACCCATGAATGCTACTACGACACCCATGTTAAACATCCAGTGATTTGGTACTGCAAAGATTTCTTCTACAAACCAGAAGTGCCACATCTCATTGACTCCAATTGTAAACATGGTTGCAAGGTAACCAAGAATGGTCATCTTCAATCCAGTGTTAATTGAGTTATTTGGACCTCTGAGTACTGGTACTTTTCTATCATAGATTGCTGCTGCTGCCCATCCAAGTGGTAATGTGATGAAGTGGGAGTATAACCACCAGTGTGCTGGTGTAAATGCACTATCTCTGATAGAGGTTTGATGTAAAGAACCATCAACGAAGTTGTCTACTTCGACTGATGCTGCAGTGGATCCCATAGCAATGACGATGAGCCAGATTTTCTTTAGTCTCTGAATCTCAACTTCTTTTGGGATTAATGCGGGCATCTGTGCCATGTTGACTTTAGTGTTAATTCCGGATATAAAGCAAGGGTTTTGAAATTACAATATTTTATCGGAATTTTGATAAATGAAACAATAGATTATTAGAATATTTCATATAAAATTCGATATATTTTGAAATAATTATACTTAATTTTTATTAATTTCAATGTTAATCATCGATGTTTATCATACCCACGAAGTATCGATCCTCGTTATCAAGGTAAAATATATAACAATGTGTATTATCAATCTGAATATTAGGACTATGGTCGAAAAAAAGATTTTCGTATTAGGACTCGCTGCTGTACTTGCATTAGGTACACTTGGTTTCAACTGGGTTGAATCCATAATTCCAACTGCAGATGCACACGGTGTCCAAGCACAACTTCAGAGTCGTTTCATCAGAATCGAAGATGAAACCTTCAATAGACAATCACTACAAACTGGAGAAACTTTGACTGTTCAAGGTACTTTAGTTAGTCTTGTAGAAAGAGACCTTAGAGGATGGATTTCCATTTTCTCAGAATCTACTAACGCAGGTAACAGATGGGAGATGTTAGCAAGAGACCCACCAGGAAACGTCTTTGACATTCCAGGTAACGCTGTTGTTGAATATTCATTATCTGCAAAAGCACTTGAAGCTGGTGTATATCACGTACACACACAACTTAACGTAGCCAAAGTAGGTCCAGGTCTAGGTCCAGGTCAAACAGTAGTTGTTGAAGGAGAACCAATCATCAAACCAATTCCATATACCAACATCGCATATCAATCAATTATTATTGGTGTTGGCTATGTAATCACGTTTGCAACACGACCCTGGCAAGTTATCTAAGCCACCCACTTTTCCTTTTCATTTTATAGATACTCATTACGATTATAGTATTATAATTAACCAAGTTTTATCTGTAAGAAAAAAATAGAAAAAATATGCTAAGTTTTAAAATAAAAAAATTAGATATATTTCAAAGTTATTTTTTTGGAGATGTTGAGTTTCGTAATGATAATTACAAAATAAACATACAAAATCAGAAAAGAGGAAAAGTACTCAAATTACCTTTTTGGATTAATTCAAAAAAAGAAAAGATGATAGTGAGAATCACAGGATCAAAAGACCTATTTGTTGAAGATTATTTGCTATATTGCGGTCAATCAGAATGGCTTGAAATCGATTCAGATGAAATTACATATTTTCTTGCAGACCATCAAGACCAATTCGACACTATTGAGATAATGGATACTTAACAGAAGGACTTTAAATAATCCACAAAAAAATTACATATATGATTTGGCCAGGAACTGGGGATCCGTATAAGAGAAAAAAGACACTACAGTTTTTGGCTTTAAGTGCAGGAGTAGGAGCTGTTGCTGTTTTAATTACAATTCTAGTTGTAAATCCATTTATCGGAGAACAACCCCGTAGTGCATGTATAAACGATATCCAAACAAATTGGAAGATATCATTTACTGTAGAGATTTATGTCGATAATCAAAAAGCAGACATACCAGCTAATGTCGGTTTCATGGAAGGCGGATGCCAAAGAGCAATTTACACACTAAGTAATGATGGAACGGCATATGCAGAATGGAAAGAAGATCCTAATTTTGAGATTGGGCACTTTTTATGGATTTTCAAATTTCCACTAAGAGACATGGATGAATCAAAATCTGTGATTTATGTTAACGATAGAATTTCAGAAAAATTCATCAAGACCCCATTACAAGATGGATATCATTACAAGGCGATGTTTACCTCAAAAGCATATGATGAGGCAAAAGACACAGACTTCCTACCTCCTCAGAACTAATAAAAAATTTTCAAATCGGACTTTAGAATAAAACTTGAACAGACAGGTTTATTCAGAATTATAAAAATAATGAAAAGAGGAAAGGAGTTATTTTACCAGTATTTACCGTTGTCTGGAATTAAACCGATACCTTCTCTTTCAAAGTGTCTGTCTAATTCATCGACCCATCTCTCACGGTTGTCTTTGTAAGCCCATCCGTGTACACGTAACCAGAATGAGATTACTCCAAGAAGGAATATGGAGAACATTATGGTTCCGAAGATGTAAATCATTACATCATAGAATAATGGATCATAGTTTGGTCCTAACTGACCTGTAAGTGAAGACAGGATGCTTAGGAAAGTTCCTACGATAGGAGTCATTGTATATTTTGGCTCTATTTGTGCGATATATACATTTCTTTTATTATCATAAAGTACGAGATCAGTATCCACTAAAGTATATCAAAGAAAATAAGAGAAAAGTAAGGTTTGTTTATCCTCGTCCCATTGCTGCGTACTTGCCAGATCTTCCTCTAATGAAGAGAGCTCCTGCAATACCACCAAAGACTGCAGCTGTAATAATAGTTGCACCAAGCACACCACTTGCATCAAGATAAGGCGTACCTGATCCAGATGCGGGATTAGCTTCTGCAGCTTCAATTCTTCTTCGTTGAATCTCTAGTGCTTCTTCCAAGGTATATGATCCAGTTTGTCCTTCTGAACCAACGTTACCCATGTATTGTGCAAAAGCGATTGCATTTTCTGCATAGTAACCGATGGTGAACACAGCAATCAGAGATGCTGCTAAAAGTATTTTTGTATTCATACAGTTTACCTGTTCGTTCTGATAAAATTGTACATATTTAACTTTTATTCTAAGCTTCAAAATGCAGACATTATGTACGAGAATCGGAATAAGTAACGTTTAATTTTGTTTTATAATCAGCCCAATCATGGGACGATTACACACACATAGACACGGGAAATCACACACGATTAGACCAGCTACACTACGTGCACCTTCATGGAACACACTTAGTCCTAAAGAAATAGAAGAATTAGTTGTAAGATATTCAAAAGACGGATTATCTCCAAGTCAGATCGGATTAAAACTCAGAGATCAACATTCAATTCCACTCATCAAATCGATTACAAAGAAAAGTCTTGGAAAAATACTAGAGGAAAATAATCTCCAAGCAGAAATGCCAGAAGATCTAGACAATATTGTAAAAAAAGCAGTAGGTCTTCAAAAACATCTCAAGGCAAACAAGGGAGATAATAGAAACGTCAGATCACTTGAATTGATTGAGGCAAAAGTGCACAGATTATCAGTGTACTATAAAAGAATAAATCGTATTCCTGAAAACTGGAAATATAAATCAGTAGTTGCTCAATTAGAGTAATGACAAAAACTCTTGATGAGTCGCTTTCGTTTTTCAAAGATACTATTTCAGATTGTATAAAATCAAGAAAATCGATTTCAGTTACAACTCATATTGATTGTGATGGATTAACATCTGGGAGTATCATCACAAAAGCGCTCATGAGAGCTGGGGCAAAATGCACAGTTAGAACTTCAAAAGAATTTAGTAAGAAAGTTATTGATTCCCTAAAAAAAGATTCTAGAGATTTTCACATTATTACAGATCTTGCAGGTGGATTTGCAAACAACTTAGATGAATCGTTAGGTGAAAACTGGATTGTATTAGATCATCACCAGATATCTGAAAAAGAACAAGAAAATCAAAGAGTCATCAATGCATGGAAATACGGAATTGATGGAGGTATAGAAATTTGTGCAGGTGGAATGGCATATCTTGCAGCAATGGCATTAGACGACAAGAATATTGATTTGTCTGCAATAGCTGTTGTTTCAGCTCTTGGGGATAGACAAGATCAAGGAGAAAGAAAATCATTTGTTGGAAAAAATTTTGAAATTGCCAATACTGCAAAAGAAGAAGGGTTAGTAAATATTGATTTAGATTTATTGTTGGTTGGAAGAGAGACAAGACCAATTTCAGATTCTTTAGCATTTACATCTCAGCCATTTATTGAAGGCTTAACTTGGAATAGAGATTCCTGCCTATCACTTTTGAATTCTTCAGGAATTCAACTAAAAGAAGGAGGCAGATGGAGAGTTCCTGCAGAATTAAATGATGATGAAAAAAGAATAGTCATTGAAACCATTACCAAATTTACATCAGGAAAAAATGCAACAGAGATAATGTCAGAATTAATTGGATATACCTATACATTTCCAAGAGAAGACAAGAGGAGTTTTTTGCGAGATGGAAGAGAATTTTCAACTATGCTAAATTCCTGTGGAAGAATTAGTCGTTCCGGAGTTGGAATTGCTGTTTGCATGGGTGATAGAAATAAGATTCTAAGAGAAGCAGAAACGATCCTTACAGATTATAGAAAAATGATTAGAGAATACATGAATATCTTAACAAACGAAAGATGGAGAATTTCAGAAAGCAAAACATGTGTCATGGTAAATGGGGAAGGAATTGTACCAGAGATGATGACAGGTACAATTTCATCGTTAATTGCAGGTTCTCCAAAGAATGCTGGAAAAATCATAATTTTAAGGACAGGCGGAGAAGAAAACACTATAAAATTTTCATCAAGAAAGTCATTTGGATGCAAATCAGAGATTAACTTAAGTGAGTTAATGAGAACAGGAGCTGAGAAATTTGACGGAGTTGGCGGAGGTCATAATGCAGCAGCTGGTGCAAAAATAACTAAAGACAAATTAGATGGATTTCTAGATTATTTAGAAGTAAATGTCGTTAACATGCCAAGTACAGGTAATTCTCAATAACCTATCAAAAGAAAAGATAGAAACTGTAAAAAAAGCGTTGGAACCAGATAATGTAAATTTTCCAGAAGGATTGAGTCTAAATGTTGAAAATATTGATAACAAACTAGTTTTTAATTTTGAGAGTAGAGAGAACATGAAAAAATTGATAGGTACTGTTGATGAAGTTTTAGAGCATGTTCAGCTTGCATTAAAGGTGATTGAATAATGTTAGATCCAAAAATAATCAAGGAGAATCCACAAAGAATTAGAGACATGCTAAAAGCAAGGGCAGTTGAATTTAATCTTGATGAATTAGTAGAGTTTGATCAAAAAAGAAGAGACCTTATTCTAAAAACAGATAAGATGCGAAAAAAGAAAAACCAAATAGCATTAGAAATTTCTCAGAAAAAGAAATCAGGAGAAGATATTTCACCAATCTTATCTGAAATGAAAAATATTTCAGGAGAACTTACAAAACTAGAATCATTACAGGAAGAAGTAGAAAAAAAATATTCTAATTTAGCATTAACTATTCCAAATTTGATTCACGAGTCTGTACCTATTGGCAAAGATGAAACTGCTAACATAGAAATTAAAAAATGGGGAACAATTCCCAAATTTGATTTTAAAATTAATGACCATATAGATATTTCTGCGAATTTGGATTTAGTTGATCTTGAAAGAGCAGCTAAAGTTGCAGGTGCAAGATTTTATTATCTGAAAAACGATCTTGTTAGATTAAACCAGTCTCTTATTCATTATGGATTAGATTTTCTTGTAGAAAAAAATTATTCTCTAGTACAACCACCATATATGATCAATCGTCAATCTATGGAAGGAGCAATAATAGCCGACGATTTTGAAGAAGTGATTTACAAAATTGATAATGAAGATCTATACATGATTGGAACTTCTGAACATGCTATGGCAGCAATGCGCTCAAACGAGATTATTGAAGGTAAAGATCTTCCTTTAAGATTTGCAGGAGTAAGTCCATGTTTTAGAAAAGAAGCTGGGGCACATGGAAGAGATCAAAAAGGAATTTTCAGAGTACATCAGTTTGACAAAATTGAGCAGTTTGTTTTTGCTCGTCCAGAAGAATCTTGGAAAGAACATGAAAGAATGTTATCTGTAGCTGAGGAGTTCTATCAAAAATTAGAGATCCCATACAAAGTAATGCTACTATCATCAGGCGATATGGGAAAAGTGTCTGCAAAAACATATGATATCGAAGCATGGATGGCAGGTCAAAATGCATATAGAGAAATTGTTTCATGTTCGAATTGTTTAGATTATCAAGCAAGAAGACTAAAGATCAGGTTTAGAGATAAAACAAATGAAGAAACACAATATTTACACACGTTAAACAGTACATTAGTTGCCACATCACGTGTTTTAGTTTCAATAATGGAAAATTTTCAAACTAATGATGGGCATATTGTTATTCCAAAAGTTTTACAAAAATACATGGGCAAAAACATAATCTAGTCGCATACCCTTATATTTTGGATTCAAAGGTCGATAATAATTGGCACGTAGAAAAGGACGAGTAAAGGACAAATGGCGAGAAAAGAAATGGGTAACTGTAAGCGCCCCAGATTCATTTAACAATGTTCCAATTGCTTATGTTCCAATTACTGATGATGAAAATGCAGTAGGTAGAGTTTTAGAAGTCACATTGTATGACATTCTAAAAGGAGACCCATCACAACATCAATACAAGATTTACTTCCAAATAAACAAAGTAGAAGATGATAAAGCTACTACGATTTTTAAAAGATATGAATATTCTAAAGAATTTTTGCGAAGTTTGGTAAGACGAGGTTCATCTAAAATCAATTTCATCATAGATATCAAAACAAAAGATGGTTATGTCTTTAGAATCAAAATACTTGCACTTACACATAGACAACTTAACACATCTAGAAAACATGCATTAAGATTGATTGCTAGAGATGTAATTAACAATACGGTACCTCAAATGACAATTGACCAGTTTGTTCAGGCTACATGTTATAGTAAGATTAATTCTGATATCATGGCTGCATTTAAGAAAGTCATTAGAGTAAGACATGTAGGTCTAGAGAAAGTCAAACTCATCAGAACTGCAGAAAAAGAAATAGCATTGCTTGAAGCCTAAACAACAATCGTATTCATACAGATAATGGTTGACAAATTAGAAGTTACAATTGATGTTATTATACATGCAACTGAAGATATTTTCAAATTCTTAAAATCATTTGAAGACATATTTGAGTTAGATGATGGTTTCACAGTGAATGAAACACTAGGTCATTTTGAGAATACAATAACAATACTAAGTAGGAAAATTGAAAAAAAAGAGGCACAAAAATTTGTCCTAAGATTAATTGAAGCTATATCAAAGGAACAAATTATCAAATTATTAGAAGAGATAGAAGAAAGAACAGTAGATTCCAGACTTCACATTAGATTAGACAAACAAGAATTCATCAGAGGAAATCTAGTATTAAGTGAAAGAGATGCAATAAAAGTGAAAATTCATACACCAATTTATAATAAAAAAGATACTGTCAAAATATTCAGGCAGGTATTCCAAATTGCCAACTAGATTAAATAGTAATGAGAAGGCAATTTAATTTGGGAATGAGGAGATAATAGCCGCTCCAGTCTGAGCGAAAGCTTTGAAGACGCCGCGACGAACCGACCCCATTTTTGAATTTATTATAAAGATCAAAAATTTTCTCACTGAAATCATGGTATTATTTTAAATACGGATAAACGGGGCGTTCTTTTGTGGTAGATTACGACATCATTATAGCTGGAGGCGGATTGGCAGGAACTATAGCTGCTCAATCAGTTTCATATTATTCAAATCAGGGATTAAAAGTTCTAGTTATTGACAGAAGCCCTTCAAATTTACCAGGATCTAAAAGTGTATCAGGTTGGATATGTGGAGATGCAGTTAGTAAAGAAGCTGTAGACTACATGACAAACAGAATTAAAGTTAATTGGAGTGAACCAGAAATTGAACACAAAGTAAAAGGTGTAATGGCATTTTCTCCAGATAGAGAAACATCCATTCCATTTGATGGTGCTGGATATATGCTCAATAGACAAGTTTTGCCAGAACGTCAAAACGAAAGAACATTAGCAATGGGAGTAGATTTTGATTTTGAAATTAATCTTACTGGATTAGTATATGATGGAAATCAAGTAATTGGAGTTCAAGGAATAAACAACAAAACAAAAACACCATACAAAAAAACAGCCAAAGTCGTAATCGATGCAACTGGAATGACATCTATGCTTCGAAATCAAATTTCCAACACAACAAAGATGGAAAAAAAAATAGATCGTACAGATGTAGAATCAACAGGAAGACATATCATGTATTTTGACCAAGGAGAAGAAGATCTAACAGAATTTGATCCAAATTATTGCATAATTCATCTTGATCAGGATATTGCTCCAGGTGGATATGGATGGGTATTTCCTAAAGGAAAAAATAAAGTAAACATAGGTCTTGGGGTTGAAAAAACACTTCTTGAAAAACGAAATCAGAGATTAGGAAAAAACGATAATGTATCAATGTTGATTAATCAATATGTTGAAAGAAATCGAGCAATTAAAAATGCAAGACTATCAGAGGATCCTCAAGATAAGAATAATGCAACTGGAAATTTCCAAGTTTCAGTCAGAAGACAAAATGATTGTATGGTAGCAAATGGATTTGTAATAGTAGGGGATTCTGCATGGATGCCAAAACCACTTGATGCCGGAGGTATTGGACCAGCATTAGTTGCAGGAACTATTGTTGGAAAATGTGTAGTAGAAGCAATTCAATCAGGAGATGTTACGGAAAAAGGATTATGGAAATACAATAAAGAATTCATTAATGAATATGGTTACAAAACAGCAGGATTGGAAATTTTTAGAAAATTAATTCAAACTCTCACCAATGAACAAATTAGTTATGGAATGAAACACTTTTTGGGGAATTTAGATGTAGAAGCAATTTCAAAAGGAGAGCATCCTGACTTTTCAAACGTTACAAAATTAGGAATGATGATCAGAGGGGCACTAAACAAAAAACTAGCTGATGGTTTACGTTTTACTACACAACAAAATAGACTTTTAACAAAACACTATTACGAATATCCTGAATCTCCAGAAGGATTTGATGAGTGGAGTAAGAAACTACATCATATTCTTGATGAATCTAATGCTAAATTACCTCAATATCAAAACTAAGCTTTATTTGTAAACTTAATCATAAAAAAATATCAGATGTTAAAAGAGATACAGTATTTAGATTGGAATAATTCAAATGAGATTTTAAAGAAAGCCTATAAGGCAAAATTATTTGTGTTGATAATTGGTCCTAAGGGTACAGGAAAAACATCGCTAGTTAGAGATTTTGCAGAAAATATGAATATGAATCTAGAATCTATTAATTTTAGCCTCCGAACACGAGAAAGTCACTTAATTGGAACTAAAACTTTGACCAATGGAACTGTTAGTTTTGAGGAAGGTCTTTTGATTAAATCAATGAAAGAAAGTAGCATGTTATATCTAGATGAAATTAATGCTGCTGAAGCTGATGTATTACTTAGATTAGATGAAGCACTTGATGACAGAAGACAGATCGTATTAAAAGAATCCACAGGTGAGATTGTAAAAGCTAAAGAAGGCTGGTTTGTAATTGCAACAATTAATCCGTTAACACATAGCGGAACCAAAGAATTGCCACCACAATTACTCAGCAGATTTCCAGTTAGAATTAGATTAGAATATCCACCAGAGAATATCGAATTAGAAATTGTTAAAAAACATGTTTCGGGAAATCATGATTCTGAGATCATTCAAGCAATTAAACTTGCAAATGTATTAAGACAGGCAGCTGCAGTTGAAGAATTATTCTACTCTCCAAGTTTAAGGGAAACTATTGCGTTTGGAAAATTACTTGATGAAGGAATGACTCCTAAAAAAGCAGCAGATATTGTTTTTGGTAATGTGTATACACAATGGGGAAATATAGAATATCAAAAAGTAAGTGACATCATTACCTCAATGTTTGGAAATTAGATGCAATCATTACAATTACAAAATGAGTCACTAGTTGAGATAGCCACATTTTTGATTAGAAGGTGGTCAGAAAGAGAAAATATCACAGTAGAATTTTCAGATAGAGTTAATACAAAAACAAGATTACAAGAAAATAGAGTAATCTTAACTCCAATTGAAAAAAGAATTGGAGATGAATTTCAGAGATATAGACAATTTAGAACTTCATTATGGTATGAATCTATGAGAGTAAAATTTTGCAAAAAAATTCTTAGCAATGATCATGCATTTGGATTTATTCTAAACACAATGGAGACAGTAAGAGTAGAGCAGATAGGAAGAAAACTTTGGAAGGGAATGGATGAAGAAATTATCTTTAATTATGCATACATGCTCGTAGGCAGGCCTCAATTACATACAGTTTATGGAAAAGCACGAATTGTAGAAGCATTTTATCAATATTTTATGTTTGGAACAATAAAAGGCGAAGTGCAATCTAGTCATTTTGAAAGAGTAAAAAAAGCTTCAAACTTTGCTAAGAAAATTGTTGATGAATCTATAAGAAAAAAATACGGTACAGAATGGTTAGAAAAAAAAGTGGTAGAAATAATTAAGATCCTAGACATAGATTCATTACTTACAATTCCAGTATCGTTACCGTTTATGAAAGTAGGTATGGCATTATCAGAAGAAGAGTTATTAAAATTTCTAACAATAATTTCAAAAAATAAAGAAGGAGATTTTGGAAAGATTGATCCAAAATCGGCGTTGAGTGGAGAAAATATCTATGATGAATACAAAGTAATTCTTGAGGAAAAAAAGAAAAATGAAAAAAAAGGATTAGGACCAAAATCAATAGGAGTTCAGGTTCCTATTGTAACTAACATTGATGAAACAATAATTTATGACATGAATTTAATAAATAATCTTAAAATAAAATTTAAAGAATTAAAATCAGGGTGGAAAGAACAACATCATATTAGCGGAGATGAATTTGATGAAGAAAACTACATTGATGAGCATGAGCCATTTTTTACAGATATTAAAAAATTAATTAAATCTAAGATAGTTATTTTATTAGATCATTCATCTAGTATTGCATCAGATGCATTAGAATACAAAAAAGCAACACTTGCACTTTGTGAAGTACTAGCATATCTTAAAGTAAAATTCGCTGTTTATGCATTTAACACACATAATAGAGATATTGTATGTTGGTTGATAAAACCAGATAATATGAAATGGAATAATATTTCTGCAAAAAGATTAGCTCAAGTGGTTGCAAACGGTTCAACACCATTAGCAGAAGTGTACGGTAAAATGTTCTCAACATTACAGTCAAAAAGACCAGATATTTTTTTAACATTAACTGATGGAGAACCATCTGATCCTGATGCAGTTAGAAATATGACTAAATCTTTCAAGAGATTAGGCATAAACATGGTAGCTTTGGGTTTGGGTCCAAATACAATTAGAGCTACAACAATAGCAAATAATCTCAAACATCTAGGATATGAAAAAACAATGGCAGTCAGTAGATTAAAAGACATTCCAAGTAAAGTGATTAGCATTTTAGATGTATAATTTAGAATTCATATCAACCCAACATACTAAATCTATCAGATATTTTATATGAGCTTTATTAGATTAGAACAGTTAGAGAAAAGTTGTCAGACGAAAAAGAAAATAATATAGATAAAGTCTTATTGGAACGTTTTGAACGAGAAATTTGGAGTAAAGTGCCCCATTTAGAAGGTACAAAGATTGTAAATTCAACACCATTAATTGATCTAACAGAAGATTTCAAAGAATGTGCTAAAAGTGTGTATAAATTCGAACTTGATGATAACAATTTGAAAGTTTATGGAAAGTTTGATTCTACACTACTAAGCGGTTCAATCAAAGTAAGAGCTGCTACTCATATCATTCATGATGCAATTGCATCTGGAAAACTAAAAGGAAGTCAAACGGTAATTGAAGCTACTTCTGGAAATTTTGGAATAGCTTTAGGGCTATTATCAAAAATTGGAGTAAGTGTAGTTGCACTAGTGTCAAGAAAATTACAAGAGGGAGTGTTTAAAGAATTAAGAAATGAGAATATTCGAATTATGGATTTGGATATGGATATTTGTCCAGCTCCAGGAATGGAAAACCGAGCAGATGAGTTAGCTGCAAAAGCAACTGCTGGAAATATTCGTTCACAGTTATCAGAACTTGGTTTTAATCCTGAAATTTTTGACATTAATATTCAAGAAATAGAAGCATTATTAGCTAAACAAGACATCATAAATTTAGCAAGATTTCTTGCTAAAATTTACAATCTATTCTGTCCAAAACAGTATGATAACGAATTGAATGTTGATGTTCATAGAATTATAACAGCTCCAGAAATTGATCAACAACTTCGAGAAAATGGGGATTCGTTGGAAAATTATCAAATAATCTGTTCATTTGGTACTGGAGGAACTTCCGGAGGTTTAAGTCAATATATGGCTAAAAAATACGATAAGAAATCAATACATGTTGTTTTTCCTATTCCTGGTCAAGATGTTGCGGGAATTAGAACAAAAGCCAAAGCTTCAGGTTTGACACTTTACAAACCAGATACATTTGCTGCAGAACATGAGATAGATTATGAGAAAGCAAAATTCCTATTGAAGTTTTTTGTAGATAAGGGACATGACATAGGTGAGAGTACTGCTCTAGAATTATTTGCTGCTATGCAGATGGCAAAATCAGGAAATTATAAAAAATTCATCATAATAGTAGCGGATGGAATTGAAAAATACAGAAAGAATTTCGAGCAAATATCAAAAAAACAATTGCCAATTAATATTTCATTAGAAGAAGCTTCATCAATTGTAAATGATTATGACAGAATTATTTGGGTACATACACAATACACTCCTAAAGAAGCTGGAATTGAAATGCTTGCAAAATCATTAGGGGTCGATAAATCTAAAATTTCCGTACCCAAAGCAAGAACGATTAATGAATTATTATCCACCCAGAAAATTCCTGAAGAGTTAAGTAAGGAACTAAACGGTTCAAAAGGAAAATCACTATTAGTTTGCATGGCTGGAAATACCTCCCTTATGACTGCACAAGTACTTGCCAGTAAAGGAATAATTACTCAAAGCTTGAACGGAGGAATTACAAATTTGCCTGAAGGAAGAGGTAGAAATCCAGGTGAATACATAAAAGCAGCTACTGAATAATAGTTTTGAAGTGCTTATCAATATCCCAACCATTTGCAGATTTAATAATTTTAGGTAAAAAAACAATAGAATTAAGAAATTGGAACACAAATTTTCGAGGAGAATTTTTGATTCATGCACCACTTAAAATAAAAACTGAAGATTGTAAGAGATTAAAAATTAATAAAAAATTTGTCACAGGTGTCATAATTGGAAAAGCAGAACTATATGATGTAAAAAAATATAATTCACTTAAAGAAATAAGAGAGGATCAAAAATTTCATTTTGCGGCAAAAAAATTTCAAAACAAAATTTATGGATTTAAAATAAGAAATGTAAAAATCTTAAAAATTCCTATTCCATGTAAAGGACAATTAGGTTTTTTCAATGTAGAATTAACAAAAATCAAAAACAAAGATATTTTGTCAGATATAATAGATGAGGAGTATAGATATCAATGGATCAATCATCATTGAAAAAATAAGGTATCATCAAAAAAAGCATTACTAGTATATATAAAGGGACTATTTAAAGTCCCTCGACATGCCTCAAACAAAACCTATTGTTAGTGTTGAAAATGTAGTTGCTTCTGCATCAGTGGAGCAAAAAATTGATCTAAACGAAATAACTGAAAAATTTCCAGATACCGAATATCATCCAGAACAATTTCCTGGATTAGTATTTAGATTACAAAATCCAAGAACGGCAACGCTCATTTTTAGAACAGGAAAAATGGTATGTACAGGTGCAAAATCCGAAGATATGGCAATTAAAGCTGTTAACACAGTAGTTCAAAAACTAAGAAAAGGTAAAATAAAAATAAAAAATGACGCAGTGATAACAGTTCAAAATATAGTAGCAGCAATAAATCTTGGTGGTAAAATCCACTTAGAAAAAGCGGCTAGAACATTACCTAGAAGTATGTATGAGCCTGAACAATTTCCAGGATTAATTCACAGAATGCTAGATCCAAAAACAGTCATACTATTATTTGCTTCAGGAAAGCTAGTATGTACGGGTGCAAAAAAAGAATCAGACGTATATAGGTCCGTACATAACCTACACTCGTTATTAGAGGAAAAAAACCTCATGATATATGATCAGTAATAACAATCACAATATTCAAATTAATTATAAAAAATTTAAACTTAATTGGATAAAGACACATATGAAAAAGAAAAAAATATGCTTACTCCTGAAAACGGATTTAATTTGGTTGGAATAGATTATTTTGCAGATTCAGATAGTCAATTGTATTTAGTGGAGCATTTTGAAATATATCAAGATGCATTAAACGCAAAAAAAGAACGCAAAAATTCAGAAGATTATTTTATTTTGTATAAAGGTGCAAGTGGAGAAAACCTCTGTAGATAGATTACAAAAATATCAAAGATTCAATTAATTTTACAAAAGATCTTATCATCAACAACCAAAATCCATAATCATTGACTGATAAAACCAGTGATTTAATTGATATATTTTATGATAAAGGAAAAATTATTCAAAATGAGTTAAATTCACAACAAATTAGAAAAAGTTCGAGAGCAAAATATCAGATTTTTGATGAATCTGAATTTACACGTGGTAGAGAGATACTTGGAGATCTAATAGTTCATGGCATGATAGCCTCAGGTGGAACCGATATTGATTGGTTAATTGAACATAATGGAGGTTTTATCATTATGGAATTTAAGGGGTTTCATAATGATAAGATAAACATTCCAAAAGGGCAAATTATTGCGTATGAAAAGTTACATGAGAAACTAAATCAAACCACAAAATGTTATTTGTATATTATTGGTTGTGATGACATTGATTTTTTAAATCCGGATTCATCAATTTGGATCTTTGAAATGAAACAATGGAAAATTGGAGCAATTCCAAAAAATACTAGGGATATTTATGGTGAAGATTCAGGAAAACAGAATAAATTTATCGTTTATCGGGAATATATGGAAGAGATAAGCATAGAAAAATTAAGAGATATGATTGATTCACATTGGAAAGAATTTGAAAGAATTAAACCTTAAATGAAAATGTTTTTGATTTTGTTTCCATGTTATTTTCTACTTTTATTGTATATGTACCAGATTTGTCCCAACCAGGTCCTCCGGCAATTGCTAAAGTAGAAAACCTACCATCTTTTTTTACAGATAATTGCTCAGACCAAACTAACTGATCGTTTTGATTTTCTATTGAGATGTTAATTGTTTCAGAGGTATTAGATTTTCCACTAATTGAGATGATATCACCCTTTTGATATGATGATAAATCAGTTTGAATGGAAAGTGAGGCAGATGATGAATCAGAATCTATTATAGAATCTGACTCCATAATAGAAATTCCAGATTGAGAGATACCAATGACAATTATGATTGCTAGCACTGCCATACCAGCACCTATCAACATTTTTGGATTTTTTGGTTTTTTCTGAATGATTTGTGGAGTCATTGAAGTTGGAATTTCAATTTTTTGCTGTAATGGTGTTGGGACGATTACATCAGAAATAGTTTGTTTTTCTTCGGTAGATTGGTCGTCTGTATTTTCAGGCAATCTACCAAGATATTTTTCCGCTAAATTTTTAACATAATTTCTCTCATAATTACTAATTACTTCATTATTTTCACAAGCTCTAAGAATTTGTTTTAGTATACGTTCATCTCCCTTTTCTTTATCAAGTAAGGTTTGAACATCATCAAATAGGGGATCAGTCATACTATTTTATTCTCCTAACAGATTATTTATGAAGTTACCTTGTTTAAGATTACTAAGAATTAATACAAATAGGCTCAGATCATGGGTTAAACCATATAGGAATAATTATTTAGAATGTATTTTTTGAGCTTGAATTATGACAGTTCGGATGTAGTCTTTTGCGGTAGAATCAGAAACACCCATTTGTTTAGCTCTTTGATATAGAGCATATTCTTGTGGATTACTCAAATAATATTTTAAAAGATAATTTAGTCGGTGAGATCTTTTCTCTTCACTTTTCATGTATCTACTGTATTTTAATATTAAAAAGGCCAAAGGATTATGTTATAACCACTTGATCCTATTGTATCATAGAATTTGAATTAAAACATGTGATCTTTTTTAAATAATAGAAATTTAGTGAAGCAAATGAAGCAAATCGAGGCAACAATTCAAAATGACAAAATAGGTCCAGTTGCAGATGCCATAAAAGAGATGGTTGGAGGATTTACGGTATTAGAAGGAAATGGTAGAGGTTCTGGTCAAAGACAAACCATAAGAGGTGGAAGAGGCACTGGTACTTTTGTTGCAGAATTCAATAAAGTTGCAACTGTTAGCACAATTGTAGATGATTCAAAAGTAGAAGCAGTCATTAAAGCGATTTCAGATGCAGCATTTTCAGGAAAAGCAGGTGATGGGATTATTGTTGTGTCAGCAGTTGATGATGTTATAAATATTGCATCAAAAAAGAGAGGCTCAGAAGCCCTCTAATTATTTTCTTTTAATCAAAATTATAAAATGATTGTAAAAGTGAATAGTTCTAAATTATTTAATAACATTTGAAAATATAAAAATGAGAGTTCATAAATTATAAAGTGGCCTTAAAGTAAAAAGTCATTGAAGGGACTATATTGGTTGATTTTAGGATTGTCTGTTTGGTTCATTCCAACTATAATATTTCAAATAATAATTACATCTGAGGATTCGTTAAAAACAGCCGAAGAAGCAGTTTCAGATATTCCAAAAGAATTAGTAATCGTTTTGTTTGCAATCGCTTTACCAATTATTGTTAAAGGAGTAATTACAACTCGTAAAGAACGTAAAGCATCAAAAAATAATGAAGATGTGAAGGATAAAAAATCTAGAAAATAGTCAACTGAGAGGATAACAATGGTTTCCTCTCAGTGAGGTATCCCTTTGGGGGACATGTGTTTTGAAGGGATAATCAACCATTACAATTTAAGTATAAAAGCAAATGATTTGGTGTTTCTAAAAAGATTTTAGATTAGGCATAATTTTTGATTAATTCATAGTTAGCAGAAATAATCATTTATTATACAATCATCAACCATAGAACAAATATTAGATAATAAAATGAATGATAATTTTTACCAACAGAGATTAGATGAGATTTTCCAAGAAAATGATATAAGATTTGCTGGATTTATAGATAGTAAAGGGAGTTTGATAAGAGGTAAATTTAGAGAAGATATTGTTCCTTTTGAAACAAATGACGAGCAACAGAAAATATTTAGAGAATTAGCATATAGAGTAGCAACCAGAAAAAATTTTGATTATTCAATGGGTCCTGTAAAATATTCAGCATCAAGACGTGAAAAATTGGTAATGATGAGCTTTCCTCTTAAGAAAAACATTCTTTTAATCACTACCGAACCAAATGTAAACATCGACAGATTAGCATACAAAATTCTTCAGATTCTTGAAAAATAGCATAAAATTTTCATCATGAAAACAACATATATTAAAATAAATAATTAAGACAGATACATAAATTTATTCAAATTTAAATTTTAAATCAAACAAATTTTCAAAAAATAATAAAGTATCTAATTAATTAGCACAGCCAATTAACAATATGCCATCAAAAATAAAATATATGTATGGATGCAAGCACGATAATCCAAATATTTTATCAACTGTTGTTTTTGAAAGGGGATTGGAACTACCAGCTATCTTTTGTAATAACTGTATTACAATTTGCAGTATTTGTCTAAAAAAAGAAAAAACAAAAAAATATGATAAACTTGAATTATGTGAAAAATGTTACTTAAATGTCATAAAAACTTTGAAACACTAAGTCTCTTGCTCTATAATGACATTTAATGTCATAGTAGTTCTGACATGAGGTAATTTTCTAATACCTTTTGTAATTATATTTTCCATTAATTTGTAATCAGATGTTTCAATTTTACAAATGACATCATAATAACCAAATACCACATCAGCTTCTTTTACTTCTTGAATATGACTCAAATTTTTTAAAATATTATATTCTTCCCCTTTATCACCATGAATGACAACATAAGCCTGTACATTGTTTTTACCAAGCATAGATCCAATAAGTTTTTCAGATGCTTGGAATAGTTCTTTGCCTTCTGATCTAGTAAGAGTTACTGTAGACTGAATTTTTGGGATTTTACGGATTACATTTGTAATGGTTTTTTGAATCTTTTCTTCGGAATCTGATTCTATTTTTGAAACAATATCATAAAGACCAAGAGTACCATGCACTTCGATAACATTTTCAGTTGATTTTAACGATGAAATTACATTTTTTTCAGATCCCAGATCACAATTTATCAGCACATATGCTCGTGGCATTCAATTATCCGTCCTCATTTCTATATTTTTAATAGCATTAGAAATTATATAAGAATAATCTGAATTTATTTAAATATTGATAGATTAAAAATTAAAAAACGAATATGTGTATACATATTGTAAAAATTTCAAGAAAATTGTCAGTAATTGAATCTAGAATATAGTAAAGTTAAACATAAGCATCGTTCATAATTTTTTCAAGTTCAATTAGATTTTTTGATTGAGAAATTTTTGGTCGTAATTTTGAACCACCATTCATTCCCTTAGTAAATCTCATAGCCTGACTTTTGATGTTTGAAAATTTTATTTTGTATTGAGTTGTAAGGTGAAGGTAATCAAAAAACGCATCTAGTTTATCTTTGAATGTATATTTGTTATAAGTTCCAGTTGTCAAGTAATCATTAATTTGTTCAAACAAAAAGGGATTACCCATTGCACCTCTACCAATCATAATGTAATCACAGCCAGTTTGATCTATCATTGTTTTAGCATCTTCAGGAGTTGTGATATCACCATTACCAACTATAGGAATATTGGATATCTCTTTTAGTTCTTTAATCATTTGCCAATCAGCATTACCAGAATATCCCTGAGTTACAGTTCGAGGATGAAGTGTTATCATTTGTATTCCTTCATCTTCAGCAATTTCTGAAATATCTTTAAAGAGATATCTACTTGCTTCAGTAACTCCTAAACGTATTTTCAAAGTTACTGGTTTTTTAACAGCATTAACAAGAGTACTAAAAATTTGTTGGGTAAGGTTGATTTCTTGTAATAGAGCTCCACCTGCCATTTGTTGTGTAATATGTGGTGCTGGACAACCCATATTATAATCAATTATATCAAAAAAAGGTTCAACAATCTTTGCAGCTTTTTCTAATGCTAAAAGATCAGAACCAAATAATTGAACAGATAAAGGTCTTTCCTGTTCAGAGTATTCTAAAAATTCCTGAATATTTTTTTTATTTTCTTTTAGTTGTTTTTCTTTAGCAATTATACTGTGAATACTAGTAAATTCAGTTACTACCAACCCTGCTCCCATTCTTTTACATTGTAATCTTAAGGCCGGATCACTCACTCCAGCCATAGGTGCTAAAAAGGCTCTACTTGAAAAAGTTGGAAGCATTATGATAGTTTTGAATTTTGGATATATTTATCATATTGATAGATTTTTTTCATATAAGAAAAATCAAAAAATTATTGCTCAGGGCAACCGTCAATGATTCCAATATAGTCTTCAGATTTTAGTGGGCATTTATCAATATCATTGATAATTCCATCAAGATCATCATCATGAACAAATCTTTGTTGTTCTGGAGCAGTATCAGGACAGCCATCCCAATCTCTGTATTTATTCCAAGTTTCAGGTGCAGTTGGACATGAATCAATATCATCAGGATATCCATCAGAATCAGAATCAGGTCGTGTTGGTGCTGATGAATCTGCTCCTCTCACATCAGGACATCCATCCCAATCAAGATATCCGTTAAAGTTTTCTTTTTCGTTAAGACATGAATCCCATCTGTCATCAATTCCATCCTCATCAGCATCTGGGAATTTGTAATCAGTTGTAGTACCGATTGCTACATCAGGGCAGCCGTCTTCATCTTGGAAATTATTGTAAGTTTCTGGGTTTGATGGACATGCATCTACAGCATCAAGAATTCCATCTTGATCAATATCAAGAGTTGATGTAAATTTATCAGGGCAGCCGTCTTCATCCTGGAATCCGTTAACTGTTTCAGGTTGAGTTGGACACAAATCTAGATTATCTAAAATGCCGTCACCGTCAGTGTCTGCAGCAAATTTATCAACGGAGATACTGTCAGGGCAGCCATCGTCATCCTGGAATCCGTTATAATTCTCTCTTGAGTATGGACATAAATCGTTATCACCAAAGATACCATCATAATCAGAATCTCCAACTGATTTTAAATCAAGACTATCAGGGCAGCCATCGTCATCTCTGAATTTGTTAAAGTTTTCACGTTCTTGAGGACATTGATCAATAGAATCTGGAATTGAATCATAATCAGAATCAATCAAACTTCCAGAACGTGCTGTTACTGTGTCAGGACAACCATCCCAATCCAAAAATCCATTAAATGTTTCTGGTTCACTTATACATGAATCCCATCTGTCATCAATTCCATCGCCATCAGCGTCTGGGAATTGGTAAGATGTAGTAGTATCAGAAGTTACATCAGGGCAGCCGTCAGTGTCTTGGAAATTATTGAAAGTTTCCCTAGTATATGGACATAAATCATTGTCACCAAAAATACCGTCATAATCAGAATCAAGTGATGATGTAAATTTATCAGGGCAGCCGTCAGTGTCTTGGAATCCGTTAACTGTTTCAGGTTGAGTTGGACATAAATCTAGATTATCGATAATACCGTCACCATCAGAATCAGCGATGAATTTTTCATTGAAAATACTATCAGGGCAGCCGTCAGTATCTTTGAATTTATTATATGTTTCTGGATTATATGGACATAAATCATTGTCACCAAAAATGCCGTCACCGTCAGCATCACCTACTATTTTATAATCAATCACATCAGGACAACCGTCATTATCTTGGAATTTGTTAAAGTTTTCACGTTCTTGAGGACATTGATCAATAGAATCAGGGATTGAATCATAATCAGAATCAATCAAACTTCCAGAACGTGCTGTTACTGTGTCAGGGCAACCATCCCAATCCAAAAATCCATTAAATGTTTCTGGTTCACTTATACATGAATCCCATCTGTCATCAATTCCATCGCCATCAGCGTCTGGGAATTTGTAATCAGTTGTAGTACCGATTGCTACATCAGGGCAACCGTCAGTGTCTTGATATTTATTATAAGTTTCAGGAGCAGTTGGACATGAATCTAAATGATCAGAAATGCCATCTCTATCAGTATCTGTTAATGAAATATTATCAGGACAACCGTCTTTGTCATCAACTCCATTGAATGTTTCAGGTTGAGTTGGACACAAATCTAAATTATCGATAATACCATCACCATCAGTATCTGCAACTGCCTTATCTGTAGAGGGTGTCAAGTCAGGGCAGCCGTCTTCATCTTGATATTTATTGTATGTCTCTCTAACAGTAGGACATGTATCAATATGATCTGGAATTCCATCAAAATCAACATCATACCATGGGACAAATGTAGATGGACAGCCATCAATTGTACCGGTATAATCTTCTTGAAGATTTGGGCATAAATCAAGATTATTTGTAACACCGTCATTGTCATTATCTTCAACACCAAAGGCACTACTTTGGAAAATACCAATAGAGGCAATCAAAAGTAAAAATCCAAGAATGTAATATTGTTTCATTATCTTTGACTTCGATATTATTGAGTATTTATTAAATCTCACGTTAAAAAGATCCTTCTATAAAATATCTAA
Organism: Nitrosarchaeum koreense MY1; assembly: GCF_000220175.1. Taxonomy (NCBI): domain Archaea; kingdom Thermoproteati; phylum Nitrososphaerota; class Nitrososphaeria; order Nitrosopumilales; family Nitrosopumilaceae; genus Nitrosarchaeum; species Nitrosarchaeum koreense. Next base: position 1,315,783 of record NZ_AFPU01000001.1, read on the forward strand.
CAACAAAAGAGACCTATTGCTCTGGGCAACCATCAATTATTCCAATATAATCTTCTGATTTTAGAGGACATAGATCTTCATCGTTGATAATTCCATCTAGATCATCATCGTGAACAAATCTTTGTTGCTCTGGAGCAGTATCAGGACATCCATCAGAGTCATTGTATTTATTCCATGTTTCAGGTGCAGTTGGACATGAATCTACAGAGTCAGGATAACCATCACCATCAGAATCAGCTCGGTCAGATATAGTAGATTCAGCCCCTGGAACATCAGGACATCCATCCCAATCAAGATATCCGTTAAAGTTTTCTTTTTCGTTAAGACATGAATCCCATCTGTCATCAATTCCATCCTCATCAGCGTCTGGGAATTTGTAATCAGTTGTAGTACCGATTGCTACATCAGGGCAGCCATCATCGTCTTGGAATTTATTGTAAGTTTCTGGGTTTGATGGACATGCATCTATTGTATTTGAAATACCATCTCCGTCAGTGTCAAGAGTAGATGTAAATTTATCAGGACAGCCGTCTTTATCTTGATAATTATTGAAATTTTCAGGTTGGGTTGGACATAAGTCTAAACGATCTGTAATGCCGTCACCGTCAGTATCTATAGTTGATTTATCATCAGCAATATAGTCAGGGCAACCGTCTAAATCCAAATATCTATTGTATGTTTCTTTAATGAGTGGACATTGATCAATATCATCGGCAATACCATCTTTGTCTGAATCACCTCCAGATTTTAGATCTATACCGTCAGGACAGCCGTCTTCATCTTGGAATCCGTTGTATCTTTCTGCAACTTTTGGGCAGTCATCTACAGAATCTGGAATACCATCATAATCATAATCAGATAATTTACCAGCAGTTGTACCTGGAACATCAGGACATCCATCCCAATCAAGATATCCGTTAAAGTTTTCTTTTTCGTTAAGACATGAATCCCATCTGTCATCAATTCCATCCTCATCAGCGTCTGGGAATTTGTAATCAGTTGTAGTACCGATTGCTACATCAGGGCAGCCATCATCGTCTTGGAATTTATTGTAAGTTTCTTGAATAAGTGGACATTGATCAATATCATCTGCAATACCATCCCTATCAGTGTCATTATTCAAAAGAGATTTATCAGGACAGCCGTCTTTATCTAAGAATCCATTGAATGTTTCTGGTTGAGTTGGACATAAGTCAAAATAATCATTTATACCGTCACCGTCAGTATCTGCAGTTGATTTATCATCAGCAATATTATCAGGACAGCCGTCTTCATCTTGGAATTTATTATAAGTTTCTGGATTAAATGGACATGAATCATTTTGATCAAAAATTCCATCACCATCAACATCGTTTATTATTTTATAATCAATTATATCTGGACATCCGTCAGCATCCTGGAATTTGTTAAAGTTTTCACGTTCTTGAGGACATTGATCAACAGAATCTGGGATTGAATCATAATCAGAATCAGCTAAATTACCAGCAGTTGTACCTGGAACATCAGGACATCCATCCCAATCAAGATATCCGTTAAAGTTTTCTTTTTCGTTAAGACATGAATCCCATCTGTCATCAATTCCATCCTCATCAGCGTCTGGGAATTTGTAATCAGTTGTAGTACCGATTGCTACATCAGGGCAGCCATCATCGTCTTGGAATTTATTGTAAGTTTCTTGAATAAGTGGACATGAATCTAAATGATCAGAAATGCCATCTCTGTCAGTGTCTGTTGATGAAATATTATCAGGACAACCGTCTTTGTCATCAACTCCATTGAATGTTTCTGGTTGAGTTGGACACAAATCTAAATTATCGATAATACCGTCACCATCAGTATCTGCAACTGCCTTATCTGTTGAAGGTGATAAATCAGGACAGCCGTCATCGTCCTGGAATTTATTGTAGATCTCTCTAACAGTAGGACATGTATCAATATGATCTGGAATTCCATCATAATCAGCATCATACCATGGAACAAATGTAGATGGACAGCCGTCAATTGTACCGGTATAATCTTCTTGAAGGTTAGGACATTGATCAACATTGTTTGTAACACCGTCATTGTCATTGTCTTCAACACCAAAGGCATTACTTTGGAAAATACCAATAGAGGCAATCAAAAGTAAAAATCCAAGAATTTGATATTTTTTCATTTTATGATACACCTATTGTTCTGGGCATCCATCAATTACACCTAGATAATCTTCTGGCACTGTAGGACATAAATCGTAATTATTCACAATACCATCTAAATCATCATCATGTTTGTAACGTGATTGCTCAGGAGAAGTATCAGGACAACCGTCATCGTCTTGGAATTTATTGTAAGTTTCTTTGTCATTAGGACATTTATCAACATCGTCGTTTATTCTATCACCATCTGTATCTATAGTGGTTTTACCTATTGGAATAGTATCAGGACAACCGTCATAGTCAACATACTTATTCCAAGTTTCCTTTTGTGTTGGACACATATCCATTATGTCAGGAACACCGTCACCATCTGCATCAGGTTGAGATATGTTAGTATCAGGACATCCATCATCGTCTTCAAATCCATTAAAGGTTTCAGCAACCAAAGGACATTGATCAAGTACATCACTTATTCCATCATTATCAGAATCTATTACAAATGATTCAATAATTTTGTCAGGACAACCGTCATCGTCTTGGAATTTATTGTAAGTTTCTTTAGCCATTGGACATGCATCTATTCCATCAGGTAATCCATCTTGATCTGAATCAATATTAGAGATATAATTATCAGGGCAACCATCCAAGTCTAAAATTCCATTAAATGTTTCTGGTTGATTTGGACAGTTATCTATACGATCATGAATTCCATCACCATCAGAATCTGGCATACCTTTATCATCTGCAACATAGTCAGGACAACCGTCAGTGTCTTGGAATCTATTGTAGGTTTCTGGAACAAGTGGACAATTATCTAGAGTATTTACTATACCATCAAAGTCTGAATCAACATCTGTCAAATAAGATGGGAAATCAGGGCAGCCATCAGTATCTTCAAATCCATTATATCTTTCAGGAACTAGCGGACAAACATCAGTAGAATCTAAAATTCCATCAAAGTCAGCATCTAAATCACCAGGATTATCAGGACAACCGTCATTATCGATATATCTATTCCAAGTTTCTGGTTGAGTTGGACATTGATCTAAGGAATCTCTAATTCCATCATTATCAGAATCCAATATAGAAATGTCTGGACAGCCATCGGTGTCTTGATAACCATTAACAACTTCAGGTTCTAATGGGCATTTATCTAATAGATCAGCAATTCCATCACCGTCAAAATCTGAAGAAGAAGCACTGGATATTTTATCTGGACAACCGTCATCGTCTTGGAATTTATTGTAAGTTTCTTTTTCTGTTGGACATGCATCTTTAGTATCTATAATTCCATCTCCATCTCTATCAATCAATGATGCATTATCAGGACAACCATCGTCATCTTGGAATCCATTAAATGTTTCAGCACGAGTTGGACACAAGTCTGCATAATCTCGAATTCCATCACCATCAGAATCTGGAGATGTTTTATCATCTGCAACATAGTCAGGGCATCCGTCATCATCTTGGAATTTATTGTAAGTTTCTTTCACTGTTGGACATTGATCTACATTGTTTGGAATTCCATCTTGGTCTGAATCAGCAGTAATCGAATAAACAGGAATATCTGGACAACCATCGGTGTCTTCAAATTTATTATATCGCTCAGGTTCTAATGGGCATGCATCATCTATATCCATAATACCATCACGATCGGAATCATTTAGTTTTCCTGTGAATGAAGGAACTGAATCAGGACAGCCATCGTAATCAGCAAATTGATTGAATGTTTCTTTTTGGTTAGGACATGTATCAGATTTGTCAGGAACACCATCACCATCTGCATCACTAAATGTAGTATCTAAAACAACATCAGGACAGCCGTCAGTATCTCTATAACCATTAAAAGTTTCAGGTTCTGTTTGACAAAAATCAATTTTATCAATTATACCATCATTGTCAGTATCAACAAATGATGAGTCAGTAATAGTATCAGGACAACCGTCAGTATCTTGGAATTTATTGTAAGTCTCAGCACTTAGTGGACATGAATCTAAATGATCTGGAACACCATCTCTATCTCTATCTGAACCAGAACCAAAAGTATCAGGACAACCGTCAGTGTCAAAGATACCATTAAACGTTTCAGGTTGAGTTGGACACAAATCTAGAACATCAATAAAACCATCACCATCAGAATCAGGAGGTCCTCCAGTAGTTCCAGGAGTAGTATCGGGACAACCGTCAGTATCTTGGAATTTATTATAATTTTCTCTCAAACTTGGACATTGATCAATATTATCCTGAATTCCATCAAAGTCCTCATCATACCATGGAACAAAATTAGATGGACAACCATCTATTACACCATCATAATCCTCTTGAAGATTAGGACAGCTATCTGTCTCATCTGTAACTCCATCACGATCTAAATCATCAGTAGCAGCAAATACAGGACTTGTGGAAATGCCAATTATTATGGCTAAAAATAAAAATATGAATCCCATACGTATTTTTTTCAAAGCTTAAATTTACGTCAAAGATCCAGTTATTAAACTTCACTCTGAAATCGGCTAAAAATGGGAAAAGTTTTGAGAGTTATTTTTAAGAAAAAACAAGGATCACGATCAATTTAAGTAAAGCAAAACAGATTTTTTGCATATGAGTTGTTCTGGAGAAATAGTTGATGAAGAGAAACTAATACAGATCAAACCTGGAATTTTACAGCAATTAAAAAAAGCAAAATACGGTGTTGCAGATCATTCTACAGTAGAGCTTTGTCATTGGACAAAAAAATCATTCAAACATGAAGGAAGTTGTTACAAGCACAAATTTTATGGGATTTCAACTCATAGATGTATGGAATTTTCTCCTGCTGGAATGCATTGTGAAAATCGTTGTGTATATTGTTGGAGACCAATGGAATTTTATGATTCATTAAAGATGGAACCAGAAAAAGTCTCCGAGCCAAAAGAGATACTAACTAAATTAATGGAAGAACGAAAAAAATTGATAATGGGATATTATGGAGATTCAAGAAATGATAAACAAAGATTAGATGAATCATTATTACCAAGTCATTATGCTATTTCACTTTCTGGTGAACCAACAATGTATCCAAAGCTTCCAGAATTAATAAAATATCTAAAGTCATTAGAAGCAACAAAATCAATTTTTCTTGTAACAAATGGACAAGAACCAGACATGATTCAAAGATTGCAAGATAAGGATGCATTACCAACACAGCTGTATCTATCTACTAATGCGGCAGATTATGATTCATTTTTAAAAATTAATAGACCAAAATATGATGATTCTTGGCAGAGATGGAATAGAACATTAGAAATGCTAAAGCACCTAGATACAAGAACTGTACTTCGAATTACGCTCATAAGAAATTACAATGACCAAAAAGAGATGATTCCGGCTTTTGCTGCAATGCTAAAACAAGCTAGTCCACACTTTATTGAAATAAAATCTTACATGCATATTGGTCGTTCAACTAATAGATTAGAACATTCAAACATGTTAGAAATGGAAGAAGTGCGGAGATTTAGTGAAGAAGTAGCAAAACATAGTGAAATATTTTCAATAATGGATGAAAGTCTCGTTTCAAGAATTGTAATATTGCAAAACAATCAAAGATCCATTAATCGTTGGATTTCAGCTTATTCAAATACCAATTAGAAAATTTTTTTAATGCTTTGTATCTATGAGATAAATCATTTTTAGTTGTTAACTGTGCAAATGTTTGATTAAAATTTTTAGGAATAAAAATTGGATCGTAACCCCACCCCGTTCCATTTTGTGATTTAGAAATAGTTCCATCAATTTTTGCTTCAAATGATTTACAATTTTTATTATCATGATAAGAAATAATTGAGATGAATTTGGCTTTTCTATTTTTTTTTAAAAGGTGTAAAATTCCTTTGTTACCAATTGTTTTGAAGACATATGAAGAATAGGGTCCAGGAAATCCACCTAGTGAATCTATGAAAAGTCCATCGTCTTCTATTATTATCGGTTTTTTACATTTTTGAAATGCATATATTGCTTTTTTAGATGCAATTTCTTTGAGAGAAGAAGATTGAATCTCTTCAAGATTGTATTTGAAAAATTTAAGATTAATATCAAATGACTCTAAAATTTTTTTTGCTTCTTGATATTTGTGAGGATTTGATGATACAAAGAAAAGATCAGATGACTGTTGCATATCTTCCTCTACTTTCAATATCAGATACTGAATGCATAATTTTTGAATAGGTTATAGTACCAACTACAGATTTGTAGCCAGAAATAAAATTTTTCCATGCAGATTCCATGATTTTTGCATGTGCGCTGTTAAGAATTTCTTTTATTAATCGTAAATCTACAGCATGATCTTCAGATTTGATTGTTTTCTGAGATAAACCAAAATCAATCACATATACTTTATTTTTGTATAAGATAAAATTTGAGGTTGTTAAATCACCATGCATAATACCGTTTTTGTGCATAATTCCAACTAGTCTACCAATTTCCTTGGATAATTTAATTATCTTCAAATCAGGTAAATCGTGAACAGGTATGCCAGGAATTTCTTGCATTAGAATAGATGAATTTGTTAAATTTACAAAGTATACAAGTGGAGTTGGGATTCCAAAGGACTTTACTTCTGAAATTGTTTGAGATTCTTTAATTGTTCTTTGTTTCCGAATTTTTGTATCAAGAACAGAATTACGATATGGTTTTGTCTTTCTTATTTTCAATATTGATGGTAAATTACTCCATTTTGTAAGATAGATATCTGCTTCTGCGCCTTTTTTTAGTAGATTCATAAAATAGATAATTGAAATGTTATAATTTAGAGTTATTTAACATAATTTTCATTAAAATTATAACCTAGAGATACGGGTAAAAACGAATCATGGAAGACGGAGAAAAGAGGTTAAAGCAGGAAGATTGTAACGAAGATAAACTCGGTGCAGGAATCTTAACTTTAACTAATAAAAGACTGGCTTTTGATAAAACAAAATCACGAATGATGGACTTTTCAAAACGTTTTGGAGATACAGTAATGGATATTTCACTAAATGATGTAGACAAAGTTTGGAAAGAGGGACGACTGATAAAAAAAGTATGTTTTACTTCCAAAACAAAAGAAGGTGAACAGACATACAAGTTTGGAGTTTTTAATACTAAAGATTGGCTAAAAAATATTGAAAATGCCATAAAAGAGCATAAAAATCAATAATCTATTTTAACTGAATCTAATCGCCATGATTGTCGTACAAAGGTTTCTTCAATAGAAACACCACTTTTTACTTGAGATTCTAGCAATCCTGTCCAACATATTTGACTACCACAATCACCTGCATATTTTTGAGGTGCAATAAAAAATTTGCAAGCATGTCTTTTACAAACATCTTGTAGCATTTCAGATAATCTATTATTTGCAGCAACACCACCAACAATTAGCAATTCTTTTTTTCCAGTAAAAGATAGTGCTCTTTCTACTACTTCACTGATCATTGCAAATGCAGTTTCTTGTAATGAAAAACATGCATCAGCTTTACTTTTTTGTGCAATTGGTTTTGATGCAGATAATAATCCAGAAAACGATACATCGTTGCCTTTTACAGAATATGGAAGTAGAACATAATTAGAAGTTGAAGAAGCTAAATCCTCAATATTTTTTCCACATGGAGATGCAAATCCAATTGATCTTCCAAATTGATCTAGTAGTTGACCCAGTGTAATATCCAATGTTTCTCCAAATACTCTCCATTGTTTATTTAGAAATGCAAGAAGCATTGTATGACCACCAGAAACTAAAAGAACTAGTGGATTTTTTGCGCCAGTAAGTAATTTTCCCAATTCAATGTGTCCTAATGCATGATTAACAGGATAAATTGGAATTTTATAATAAGATGCAAGAGAACGTGCTACTACTGCACCTACCCTCAAACAAGGACCTAGACCAGGACCTGCAGCATATGAAATAATATCAAGATCTTTGATTTTAACGCCAGCTTCTTTAAGACATTCAGATAATGCAATGGGGCTATTTTCAACGTGATGCCTTGATGCTTCTCTAGGATGAATTCCTTCGCCCTCAGGTGGGCGATAAATTTTTCTAACATCAGATAAAATTTTTCCTTTATTTCCGTTTTTTTCTATTATAGCACATGAGAAAGTGTGAGCTGTGCTTTCAACTCCAAGACCAAGCATATTATCCCCTACTTAATGTTGAAACAATTTTGATCACATCTCCATTTTTCAATTTATGATCACCGCCGATTCTTTGTTTTGTTTTACAATCAATTGCATGTAAAAATCCCTTTGCAATATCAGCATGAATTAAACCTGCCAAGTCTTTTGCAGTGGAATCATATGGCAATAATTTTGCATCAGGTAAAACATCACCATTTTTGTTAGTTAATTTTGTTTCATCCTCTACAGGAAAAACAACAATGAGTTTCAACAAATCAAACACTGCTAGATTTAAAATTTTTTGAATTCCTGTTGAATGGATTTTTGTAAAAACATTGTTTACTAGATCTAGAGCCTTTTGTTGTTGTGGTAATATTTCCTTATTTTCAACTATAGAAAATTTTTCATCGCCTGATTCATAATGTATCATTCCTGATTTAGAAGCTTTTCGCAATAATAATTCAGTTTCAGCGCTACAGGGAACTACAATCGTATCAGGAATTTTTTTGATTATATCAAGATCTTTACAAAGGTCTGCTTTATTTGCTGCAATGATAAACGGTTTTGTGTTTTTTCTTAATTCCTTAACAAAAGTTTGAATGTCAGAATCGTTCCATTCTTTAGGATTTTTTGAGCTAAGTTCTAGTTTATGTAAAACATCTTGTATTTGGTAATCTTTAATTCCTAAACCAGTAAACCGTTTTGCAATTCCATCAGTGAGTTTTGCTCTTTTTTGTTCTATTTCCCTAGTAAGTTTATCCCATTCCCTTCTAAGAATATCTGTAAACCACTGATCAAATTCATTTTCAACAAAATTAACGTCTTCTATAGGATCATGTGTACCGATAGGAACTGGTTGACCTTGAATGTCAGTTGTTCCAGCAATATCAACAACGTGTATCAAGACTTCAGCTTGCCTTGCATCATCAAGAAATTGGTTTCCTAAACCTTTTCCTTCATGTGCCCCAGGAACTAATCCGGCCACATCAATTAGTTTTATGGGGATAAAACGAGTTCCATTTACACATAGGGGGTTTTGATGTTTAATTTCAAAATGTTTACAGGCGCAATCAGATTTTACATAGGCAACACCAACATTTGGTTGAATTGTTGTAAATGGAAAGTTACCTATAGGAACAGGAGTTTCAGTAGCAGCTGAAAAAAATGTAGATTTTCCAACATTTGCTTTACCTAATAAACCAATTTGCAATACACACAAAAATGCTATTGTACTTATTAGTATTGCAGAAATTGTTTAATTTGGTTCATGTTTGTTTTATAATATGTCAATAGTAATTACTGGAAATCCTGGAGTGGGGAAGCATACTATAGCCAATGAAATTGCCAAGCGGTTAGAATTACAGATATTAGACATAAACAATATCGCTAAAGATTTTGGATTATTTGAAAGAGATGAAGATACAAATGACGTGGATACAGTAGAATTAAAAAAAATAATTAACAAGAAAATTTCAAAACCATCTTTAATTGTTGGACATTTAGCACCATATGTTTTATCATCAGAGCAAATAAAGAAAATTATCGTATTGAGAAGAAATCCATATGATTTGATTTCAGTTTATAAAAAAAGAGAGTACTCAGATAAAAAAACTAAAGAAAATACAGGTAGTGAAATTTTAGGAATAATAGCACATGATGCAATAAATCAATTTGGAGTAAAGGTATTTCAGGTGGATGTTACAGCAAAGAGTGTTTTAGAGGTGACAGATAAGGTGATGAGTGTTATCAACGATGAAGATTCAAGTGAAGATGTTGATTGGCTTGATTTAGTAGCAAAACATGACGATTTGAAAAAATTTTTTGCTTATTGATTAAATAACGCTATTATTGAGAATCTGTAACTTGTTTGAGATTTTAAAAAGCGATTTGGCTGGAAGAATTGGTGTTATTCATACAAATCATGGAAAAATTGAAACTCCTGCTTATGTCCCAGTAATTCATCCTGTAAAACAGACTATTCCAGCTAAGAAAATTAAAGAGATTGGTTTTGATCTAGTAATTACAAATGCATACATCACCAGAAACAATTACGGTGACGAAGCCATAAAAAAAGGAATTCATAATATAATAAATTTTGACGGCGCAATAATGACAGACTCTGGAGGTTATCAGGTTTTAGAGTATGGCGATGTCAAAGTTTTACCACCAGAGATGGCAGAATTTGAAAGAAAGATACTTACAGATTTTGCAATTCCGCTGGATAAACCAACAGGTTACGGACTACCATGGAAAAAAGCTGAATCATATGTCAACCATACTCTCAAAGTCTCAAAGAAGACGCTTGAAGACAGTGAAAATAATGGCCAGATCTGGATTGGACCAATTCAGGGTGGAGAACATTTTGATCTGGTAGCCAAATCAACTAAAGGTTTAGTCGATATGGGTTTTCAAATGCTAGCTTTAGGTAGTCCAGTTGAATTTATGGAATCATATGAATACAAATTGTTAGCACAGATGATTGTAACTGCAAAAAAACAGATTCCGCATTCCATTCCCTTACATCTGTTTGGTGCAGGACACCCATTAACTATACCATTTGCAGTTGCATTAGGTTGTGATACTTTTGATTCTGCATCTTACATGTTATATGCTAAACAAGAAAGGTACATCACAGATGATGGCACAAGAAATCTTTCAGATATTTCGGTATTTCCATGTAACTGTGAAGTCTGCTCAAAGTATACCCCTGATGAGTTACGTCAATTAGAAATTCATGAAAAAATTAATGAAATTGCGCTACACAACCTTTATTCAATAAAAAACGAAGTAGATAAAGTAAAACAGACAATCCATGAAGGAAGATTATGGGAATATGTCTTAAAAAAAGCAAGAGCACATCCAAAGTTATTTGAGATGATTGATATTTTTACTGAAAATTCAAATTACTTTGAAACATCAACGCCAAAATTCAAAGAAAAAGCCATTTTCCTTTATGGGAAAGAGGATCAGTATCGTCCAGAAGTTCAGTCATACCATAAAACGGTTAGAAAATTCAAGTCAAAGAAAAAAACTTTAATCATAACCAAAGAATCCAATACAAAACCAGCATACTTATCGCATGAGTATTTCTCACTAAAACAAAAGTTCAAAGAGATGAAAAATATTCAAGTTTGCCAATACAGTCCACATTTAGGATTAATCCCACTAGAAATTTCAGATGTCTTTCCTGCATCACATCACGAAACTTCAAGATTAAAATTCAACCCCGCAGAGTTTCCAACTTTTGAAAACACCTGGAATGTATTTTTTAAAAATAATCAATTTTCAGAAATTTATTTTGATAAGACTGATGAATTTTTGAAGTACTATATCAAAATGCTTCCAAAAGATATCAAAAAGATATCAAAAAGAAATCTATTGTTTAAATAAAAATAAGAAAAAAGTGTGTGCTAAAAGATTCTGCTTATAGTGCAGCGTCTTCTGCCCAACCTTTGATGAAGATACCGTTTTTGTGAAGAGGTACTGGTTGTCCAGCTGTGTAATTCATTGGTCTCATCCAAAAGATTGATTTTGTTGGGCATACACCGATGCATGCACCATCAGAAATACATCTTTCTGGATAAAATACAAATGCTTTACCTCTCTTCCAGCCTTCAACAGGTTTTACTCTAAGGACATCAGGACCAAGAGTTGTACAGATTTCTACACATAGTGCGCATCCGATACATCTTTGTTCATCAATGTCTGGAAGTATTGCTATTGGCATTACAACATAATGTCTGCTTGGTTGCTATTTAAACCATAATCAAAATTCATAACCCTGTTATGAAATGGATCGGAAATAAAAATGCCAAAAATGAAATAATATCAAGGAAGAAAAATTATCAGTATAATAAAAAACAAAAAGATAACGTGTGTTACACGTTTATTTTCTCATTGCATCAATTTGACCAGAGGTTACCCAGTCAAGTAATTCAGCTGAAGATGGATTTAGGTCTGCTCTCTGTTTCATCAGATTGTTAACCCAGATCCAGTTAAGTTGGTTAAGAAGTGGTTTGTTTGCTTCGTCGCCTGCACGTGTTTTAGCAACTACTGCTTGATCTTGTTGTTTTAACCATTCTTGGAAGCTTCTTCCCATGAGGATCGAGTCTTAGCTTACACTAATTAAAGCTTTTGTAGATTCTATGATAAGCATAATGATCGGTTCTATGCTAAGAAGGTTTTAAGGTAGAGCAAAATTCAATTTATTTCTTGGAGGTTAAAGTTTTAGGAGCAGCCAATGAAGTAGGGCGTTCAGGTTTTTTGGTAAGTTGTAATGGAACAAATCTATTATTAGATTATGGAGTATTGTTTGGAAAACGTGGATCGCCACCAGAATATCCACTTCATGTAAAACCAAAAGATCTTGATGCAATTATCATTACTCATGCTCACCTTGATCATTCAGGAAATGTTCCATCATTATTTGTCAGTGGCAATACAGACGTTTATGCAACACCACCTACTTTTGATTTAACAAGATTACTCATAGAAGATATGCTGAAAATTACAAAAGATGCCCAGCCATTCGGACAGCCTGAATTAAACAATATGATGCGAAATGCAAAAGAGATAGGATTTAGACAAAAAATTACTAAAGGCAATGCAACTTTTGAATTAAGAGAGACAGGACATGTAATTGGAGGAGGTTCTGTATTAGTAGAATCTCAGAAGAAACGGCTTTTCTATACGGGTGATATCAAAACACATGGTTCAAGAATGCTTCGTGAAGCAGATTTGGATGTAGGAGATATTGATCTTTTAATCATTGAAAGCACATATTCACAAACAGAACAAAAACCTAGAAAAGAATCTGAGAAAGAATTAATTGAATTTGCAAATGAGGTTATGGATAGAAAAGGAGTATTATTTATCCCATCATTTTCAGTTGAACGTTCTCAAGAAATGGCATGTATTTTAAGAAGTTCAAACTTTAAACACAAAATCATAATGGATGGAATGGCACTAAAAGTAAATGAAATAATGTTTAATCATCCAGAATATCTAAGAGATCCAAAAGTGTTTGCAGATGCAATCAATGAATCAGTTGCAATAAGAGATCATGAAAAAAGAAAGCATGCTTTGGATGAACCATGTGTTGTTATTTCACCTGCTGGAATGCTAGTAGGAGGTAATGCAACATATTATTTGCAAGAGCTTTCATTTAACAGCAACAACGGAATTGCACTTGTATCATACCAAGGTGAAGGAACTCCTGGGAAAAAATTACTAGATACAGGAAAAGTATCCACCCGAGGAAAAGATCTAAGAGTTGCTGCAGAGGTAAAACAATTTGAATTTTCAGGTCATGCAGATCGAAATGAACTTTTTGAAATAATTGAAAAAATCAAAGGTAATCCTAAAGTCTTAACAGTTCACGGAGACTCTGAATCATGTAAAAAATTTGCTCAGGAAATTCATGAGAAATTTGGTTTTGATACACATGCTCCAGATGTAAATGAGATAATTACTATCTGAGATGATAGATTATAGTACAATTAACATAGAAAATACAATAAATAGTGGACAGGTTTTTCTTTGGAAAAAACAAGATGATTTTTGGTATGGTGTTAATGGTCAAGATATTTTAAAAATAAATAATTCAGGAAATGTCATATCATATAGTAATAAAAAATATGATTTTTTTAGAAGTAATGACAACATTGAAAAAATAATTAAATCAATTTCAAAAGACAAAACAACAAAAATTGCTGTAAAAAAATATCTCGGATTAAGATTGATCAGACAAGATCCATTTCAGTGTTTTATATCATTTATTGTTTCTTCAAATTCCAATATTCAGAAAATTAAATCAAGTCTAGAAAAAATTTCTATAAAATTTGGTACAAAGATTAAATTTGATAACCAAGAATTTTATGGTTTTCCAGAACCAATCAAAATAGCAAATGCATCTATTCAAGAAATTCAAAGTTGTGGTGTGGGATATAGAGCAAAATTCATTATTGATGCAGCAAAAATGGTAGAATCAAACGAAATAGATTTTGAACATCTTAAAAAATTAAATTATCATGATGCAAAAGAGACAATTCTAACTGTATTTGGAATTGGAAATAAAGTTGCAGATTGTGTTTTGTTATTTTCACTTGAAAAGACAGAAGCATTCCCATTAGACACTTGGATGATTAGAATTTTAAAAAAATATTATTTAGAAAAATTTGAAATTGAGACAAAATCAATTACAGAAAAACAATATAATATATTACATGAAAAAATTGTAAATTATTTTGGGCCATATGCTGGATATGCACAACAGTTTTTGTTTAAAATGGAAAGAGAGAATTACCAGAAAAAATGGTTGTAAACCCTTAAAATGACAATTAATTTTTAGATTCTTGGGCTGGTAGCTCAGCTTGGATAGAGTGCTGGACTTCTAATCCAGTGGTCAAGGGATCGAAGCCCTTCCGGCCCGTTTTAACAAAATTATTTATGCAGACCCGAATAGTTTGTTTACGTGAAAGATATTGAATTTGAGTTGAATCCTAAAGAGATCCATCCAAAGTCCGAGATAAAGGGGGCAATTGTTGTATCATATCCAGGCAGATATGACGGAGTAGTAATTAATACACAAATTTTAGATTCAAATGAACATATTATCTACAAGTCATATAATGGAAAAAAAATATCGCAAAATGTTGCACGATTATTCATCAGCAAAGATGTTATGCCTGATAATAAAGCAGACTTTACTGCAATAATAGAATTTGAACCAAAAAAAGCACATGAGGTAAAATTCAGAGCGTCAATTATTGAACAACATAAAGAAATTGAAAGTAAAATAATATTTGCAAAATATTCTATCTAGAATCTTTGTTTTGTAATTTCCAATTTACCTTTCATCCATGGATGTGGTTCACAATGATATTCTATTATTGCATCTTCTGTGAAAAGAAACTCATAGTCATATCCAGGTTTTATAACACCTTGTGAACCAAAAACGCCACTGTAAGAGTCTTCAGTTCTATGATCTGGAGTTACAGTATGTGCAGTTGTATCAACATTTTTCCAAATAACTTGATTGTCAATTCCCAATTGAATGTTAACTAATTTTGGTACAAAATTATCTTGTTGAGCAGAGCTAGCAGAACCTTCAATGATTTCAATAATAGTTTCTTTTACAGGATGTAAGATATGCTCATCAACAGAAGGCTTCATTAAAGATTCTGGAAGATAAAATGATGTATAAAATACTACCCCTACAGATGCGCCAATGATTATTGCCATAACTCCAATGCCATATGCATGACTTGATGTTGCACTCAACGATTTTTGTAGGTCTTTAGAGTTCTTATAAAGCTTTTTTAGAATTTTGAAAGACTAGGGTTTTTTTAGATCTGAAGAACCAAAATCTGGAATTGTATTAGTACCAACTCCCAAATCAGCTTGAACTTTTGGCGGTGTAATTTGTGGAGCAAGTTCTTTTGTTTCTTTCTTACTATCATCTAATGATTTTTCTTCTGGAAGTTTTCCACTAGTTGGAACTGATTGTGGTAGTTCCTGTGGTTTTTCTTCATGTATAGGTACAGGTGGGGGTGGAGGTGCGTTCTTTGCTTGGTTTAATCCATATCTGTAAAGATGGAAGAACCCAGCAAAGACTATCAAGATAATTCCTATGAAGAATAACGAGATATTTTTCATTCCTGTCAAGGCTGCATTATATGCTGCAATGTTTAGAAATACTTGAAATGCCAACAGTGCAACAATTAGCCAATTAATCCATTTTTGTGAGAGATTAATTGTTGCCACTTTCTTTGGACCCTTGTCTTTTGCAAGTTTGGCTTTTCTTTCAGATTCTTTTGCAAGCTTGATCATCATATATGAGAATCCAAATCCTAGTGGAACTAGCAATATCATTACTGTATATAGAAAGACTGGATCAATTACCAATCGTTGCACAAGTGGAATGGTAGTATCAGATGGAATATAGAATCCCCAATATGTTGTGACCATTATTTGAGCTATTCCAGTAATACCAAATGCAGTGATTATTGGACGATCTTTCCAAGAGAATTTTTTATATCTATCAATAAATGGGATCAGTAAAAATGATGCAATAAAAAGTCCAGGCCATAAGACACCTGTTACAAACTTGTCATATTGAGTTCTCAAAAATGCATAGAGTCCTGTCAGATACCATTCAGGTACAGTGATCCCAGGTGGAACTGTCGGTTCAAACTTGAATCCCATATCAATTGGAAACACACCACCAGTTACCAGAATTGCACCACCTATTGCCATAACCATTGGTACATCAAACACAAGAAACCTTGGAAAGTGTACAGCCATCAATCCAAGCATTACAAGAGGCAAGAGAAACACGTGTTGTGCATAGAATCGTAACACAAAGTCTGAAAATCCACTACCAAACATTGCATCACGAATTGTCGGTCCGGCTATCGGAATTGAAGTGGTAAGAGATGCCGCTATGCTAATTGCAAGTTCTGCTCTTTCACTAAATATTACATCGTAGCCAGTAAATGCTTCTAGAATTGTAACGGTTCCAAGAATTACACCAGTTGCCCATAAGATTTCATTTCTAATTTTGTATCTTCCACTAAAGTATTGGTAATACATGTGTAAAATTGCTAAAAGAACCATGGCATTGGAACCATGATAGTGAATATTTCTAATGTGAAAACCAAATGGTACTTCATCATTGATAAACTGGACACTATCCCAAGCTCTATCCAACATTGGTTGGTAGTAAAACATTAGAAGTGCACCAGAAATTCCAAGAATTACAAACACAACAAATGTAAGCATTCCCAAGAACCCAAATGGACTTACAAATCTAGCAGGAAATGAAAATTTAATTGCAGTAAAAATTGTTCTGTCTAGTCCATCCCAGAGCCAGTAAAAAAAGGCAACTGCCCCAGTACGTCTATGAAGCGAAACGGCCATATCCAATTACTCCATTATCATTCACACCCCATGTTGGTGGTAAAACCCATAAAAAGCCATCTGCATCAGATTCAAAATTTAATTGTGCTAATGTATTAGATGGTGCAGCTTGTAATGATGCAGGTCCAGCAAATGCTGTTCCTGTTGTAGGATCATACATACTTCCATGACAAGGACATTCTCCTCTCTTTCGTCCTTCTTCAGGCCAGTATTTCCATAAACACCAAAGATGAAGACACACCATGCTGTATGCTCGAAAAGATGAAACGTTTTGTTTATCCCCGCCAAGTTCTTGCGGCAATCTAATGAATTGCCATTTTCTAAATGCTTCTGCATCAAGTGCTGGATCACCAGTACTAGGATATGTAATTACTTCAGAATGATTAATGGGAAATGTTTTGACGTTTGCTTGAGTGCCATCAGGTAAAATGACTTTAACTTTTTCGAGAGTTGCCTGTGAAGGATTTGGCATGAAATTTCCAAATGGAACAAAAGGAGCAAAAGCCAACCCAGTGCCTGCAGCCCCCATTAACTTTAGAAAATCCCTTCGAGATAATCCGCCAGACTTTTTTGTCCCCTGCTCAGACATTCAAGCTGTCGTACTCGCCAAATTGCTTATAAACCTTATTCAATAATTTGTTTGTTTTTGTCTAAGAATCAAAAATAGAACAATTCCGATCGCAATCCCAACTCCAATGCCAATAGATAATCCAATATTAAAAGACGAATTATCATTATTATCATTTATTATTATTTGAGAATCATTTGTGATGGTTTGAGAATTATTTGTGATGGTTTGATCAATAATTTCAGAATTAGTTTCGTTTTTAAAAGTTGACATAATTTCTGTGTTATTTAATTGAGTTTGTAATGGCTGATTTTTTGAAGAAATGTTTGAAAATTTAGCTGCGAGTGTAATTGATTCTGTAGTTTCATCTCCACCAAACAATGTAGTATGAGCTAAAAGAGAATATGTTCCTGTTTGATTTATTGGGACATAAAGTACAGTAGAATTATTATCTTTGTTTTTTACTGGATAGAATCCACCACCTTGACTAAAAACAGAATTACCTAACCAATCAAGTGAAGGCCATCCAAGAAAATGGCCAAATACTCCTGATGGCATATTAGATTGAATTATTTTTCCTTTAGGATCAACAACAAATACTGACAAGTTTGTGTCATCAGATTTCCAAGATAATTCTATTGCTGCAGAATTTATCGAGTCATCAACTACATCAAAATAATATTGTCTCCAATCACCTGCCATGTATCTATTTGCCATATCAAATGCGCCCTTGACATAACCATTACCATAAAGAATATCATTACTTTGCTTTCCATCAATTAATACAAGTGAATCTTTTTGATTAATTGGTTCCTTAACAACAAATGATACTGGAGTATTTACAGTATGATTTTTTCCTTCAAATGATATGAATCCCTGATAGTTACCAGATTGAAAATCATTTTGTGCAATTAAAGAGACATTTAATTTTGCAACATCGTTTGCAGGTACAGTAATTGTCTCAAACTCTGGCCAGATTACAGACCATTTATCTTTTTGATAATAGCTTGCAGATAATGTGTATTCCATTGAAGTTGAATTTTGTTTTGTGTCACCGAGATAGTAAGAGTATCTAGTTGGAGTTGGATACACACCGACTAGTGGGATTCCTTTGAATTTTTCATTTGGTTCAGAGATTCTAAGTTCTTGAACTGTTCCCCATGATCCAGCTCTGCTAACCATTAACAATTCATTGCTAGATACATTAGTGTCATTGTTTTTATCAATCCAATCATAAAGATATAATGAAGAAATTTTCATGTCATTAGCATAAAGAACATCAGTTTTATTCATAAAATTATCAAATGGAAAATTAAGATTCAATATCATCAATGATGATTCAGCTGGAATTGAATTGTTATCAAAAAACTCGCCTAACTCTTTAGGGTTTTTGACATCAGATAGTTTGATGTAATTTGGAATAAATGCATCTGATTTGTTTAGCATAGGATCTTTTTGTTGTACTTTAGTTGTTCCATCATATAGAGTATTTTTGATCAAAGATATTGTAGTTGGTTTGATTGATATTTGAATTGGATTATCAGTTGGGTTTTCAATTGTAAAAGTTGTCTTAGTAGATTCACCAGGATGTAATTGGCCTGCAAACCAACTTGTCATAGGCATGGTCTTTGTTGGAAATTCAAATTTCTCAAATCCAAGGGATGTAGAGTTAATTGTTTCAAGTGGGGATTTTAAAATTTCTTTGATATTATTGTATGATACATCATTGTAAACAATAAATTTTCCATCTTCACCGTTTACAAAACTTAATGCAACACTTGCATCTACTAGTCCAGATCCTTGAGTGAATGGATCATTTTGAAGATCTTTTGCAGTAGACATTAGAATATTTTTAATTGTAAATGAATCATAATCTTTTGATTGTTTGTTTAGTCCCTCCATTAAAAGTGCTGCACTTCCAGAAACCAGAGGTGCTGCCATACTAGTTCCCCCAAATAATGAAAAAGATTCATCCTTTGAATCTTTTTTTGTTTTAATAACATTAGACGGAGTAAAACCATGAGCACCAATACTCATCAAGTCAGGTTTTGGATCACCAATGATTCCAGGGCCCCTACTTGAAAAATCTACTACATCATTAAAGTGAAAAGTGCCATTACCAAATCTAGGTTGATCCTTAAACGGACCATATCCAACATAGACATTATTTGTAGTAGCCCCTACTGTAATTCCAAATGGAGATGAGTTTGGCATTCCAATTGTTCCATATCCATGTCCAGAATTTCCAGCACTAGATACAATTGTTATTCCTGGATAATTATCATCAAGTGAATGAGGGGTAGCAAGTATGCTAAGTATTATAGAAAGAATATCCATTCCAGGTGCAGAATTAAATGATGGAAAATTTGAGATGCCCCAGCTGTTTGAAATTATATCCACTCTTGGTTTTCCAGTAAAATTCCAACTATGATCATTACTGTCAAAACCCGATAACCACAACCATGCATAAACAGTATCACCTACCCACAATGATTTTACAGGTACAATTTTTGCACCTGGTGCAACACCTGTGATAGTAAATTTACTGGTATTGTTGTAAATGTCATATGTCTGATTACCTTTTGATGTAATAGAAGAAGCACTTGATGTTCCATGTCCTGCAAAATCTGTCATCACTCCAAAAAACATTCCTTTAGAATCAAATGCAGGCAATAAAGTACCGTTAATTGCATTTAGTGTTTTATCAATATCTGACGTTTTGTTTTGAATTACACCATAAACATCTAGTACTTGAGCGCCAACTGTTCCTGCACTATAATCTGCTTTACCATCACCATTTGAATCATAAACGAGAAATTCATTTCCACTTCCTAAAATTATAGGTTTTTCATCAGTAAAATCAAAATCATATTTTGGTCTCTCTCCTGATTTTAAATCAAATCTAGTATAATCTTCCCAAGACGTACTCATATCGGGAATTATAGTATCGTAAACTCCAGCTGTATTAGAATCAACTACGAGTATAGGTACTACTTGTATTCTTGCTAATGGTCCTTCTAAACCTCCCTGATACATCACTCCAAAATGGTAAATTCCACTTTTTGATTTGATGTAATTTCTATTATCATTACCAATTTTCATATCAGTATCTAATATTCCTTCAAAGATAGGAGCATTTCCAGATTGAGGAAAAAAAGAGTTGTAAATTGGAATTTTTGTTCCTTTACCATTTTGAGAGATGTTTAAAAAAATTCCATCTCTTGTTTGATAAACAGATGAAGTCATTTCTTCTGGAAGTGGTTTTGTGTTGTTTCGAATGATTCCATCTTTATCAATGAATGCAAAAAAAGTGGAATTTGTAAGAATTATTCCTTGACCATCTGCATCAAGCATTATGGGATGATTGTTTTTGTCTCTAGCTAAAGAACTTCGTATATCAAGATTTGAAAAATCAACACCTGTATCTACTATTCCTATTTTAATTCCCTGTCCATTTACGTTGTATTTTGTTTGTGCCAAAGTAGAACCAGTTATTTCTCCAATTCTTGATGCATCAAGAATGGATATATCTGAATGAAAGTCTAGTTTGAAATCTTCTATCACAGTATATCCTTTAGAAATGAAATTTGAAATGGAATTTTCTGGAAGTACTGCAACATAAAAAAATCCTCCACCAGATTCAATCCCATAAAGAGAGTTATTTTTTAAAAAATTAGAGTCAGAGTCTGTTCCAAAAATAATGTACCGCTTAAAATTATTTTGTTTAAAAAAATCTGAATTTATTTTTATGATATCAGAATCAAATAAAACAGAATTGTTTGATGTTATCTTATTTTCAAGAGGTATGTCTCCACCTACATATGCATAAGAATTTACAAACATTCCTGAAACAAGAAGAATACAAAAAAGAATCGCCACTTTGGGCATTATGATAAATTTTTCCTTTCTTGCATTATTATAACTATCTTCTTCTGGCAAGTATTGCAATTTGAAGCGCCACAATGATTCCAATTGATGCCACAATTGGGAAAAATAAAGAGTTTAGTTGAGATGATGCTTCTTCAATGTTAAACACAGAATTTGATACCGAAGTTACGCTTGCATCAATATTTGTACTAGCATCTTCCAAAGTAGAACCAAATCTTTCAATTTCTGATTTTAGTGTGTCTAATTCATCTGATGTTTCTTTTAAAACTGAATTTAGTTCTATTATTTGATTTGAGATTCCACCCAAATCCTGGCTTAGAACATTAGTTGCAACAGAAGCGTGAGATATTGTTCCTTGATTAAAAGATACCACGTGAAAAACATATGTTCCTTCTTCTTTTGGAGTATAATCTAGATAGTATAATCCCTGATGAAGTGTTGAAAACGCATTAGATATTGTTTCTACCTTTCCTGAAGGTAAGTGAATGTGAGTTGTTTGAAGTAATTCTTTTGGATCATCACCAATTAACAAACCATCACTTGTAGTTTGTACAAATATTCTAAATGGATTGTTAATTGCTGCGGTCTCCGGAGCAAACACAGATGTGAGTACATGTCGTTCTATTGGTATTTCCATCAGATCTGTTGTAGACGTAAATTTTACATCTAGTTTTTGAGAGATTCCATTTTGCTCAGTACTAATTACTTCTATAGTATATGTACCAAATGGAAAGCTAGAAGTTGGTTTTGGCCATATTAGTAATACATGATTAAAAGAACCATCATCAGTAGTAGTTAATTGATCAAATCCTACAATAGTATCATCTGGTGAAAATAATCTAATTATCAAGGTTTCATCGGGCTGACCTTTTCCATATACAAAAAGAGGTTGTCCTTCGGAATAAACTTGGCTGGTAGTAGATATTTCTAATTCTGAAAATGCTTCATTGACAGGAATAATTAATAATAAAATAAAAGACAATAACAAAATTTGTGATTTCAATTTAAAATAATTGAATAATATCTCCTAGATATTGCTTCTGGAAAAATGATCTATAACTTACGTTAAGTGTTGATTCAAAAAAAAGAAAAAAAGGAAAATGTGAACTAGTTTCTTACTGTACGATTATTGTCGTAGTTACTGGTGGTGATAATGCCGTTGGATTATCAACAGATTCCCAGACAAATGCAGTGGCAGTATAAGTGCCAGCGTCAGTTGGGATCCATGATAAAGCAGGGCTGAATGATTGACCAGCGGATAATGAACCTGTAATCCATGCTAGTGAGACTGTAACACCGTTACCATCCTGAATCTGTACCAAGTAGGCAAATGCTTGCTCTCTATCCTGACCATTTGCTAGGTCGGCAGTTATTTGCACCTGTTGATCAACGTTAACAGTGCTTAAGCTGTTACCGAATGCGTCAACAACTCTCAAGTTAGCAGCTGGTGCTCTCTCAAGAGGTGGTACAACCGTACCGATTAGCGAAGTGGCAGTAATATCAAGTTCATCTGCTGTTGTGTATGGATTAGGCAATGTATTGTCTGAATATTCTGCAGTGACAGTGTCACCTTCTGCGACTCTGAGTCTGTGACCAGATGATTCGTCAGTAGTTGTGAAGAACACAGTACCTTCGAATATTCCGGTTGCCTCATTAGTCTCAGTTACAGTTAGATCAATACCTCCGGCATCGGAGTCAGACCACACGTCAGCGTTGAAATTATCAACTGCTTCTGGGTTTAAGTTCATATCTGGATCAATTACTCTTACAACACCTGTACCGCTTGCTGGGTAGCTTGCTTCAAGCCACTGAACCTCACCAATATTCCATCTGATTAATGCTGAGCCGACAATAGTCTCATCCTCTGAGAATTCAAAGGAGATAGTTATGCCGTCATCATCATCAGCTGGCAACAGTCCATCTGTTGGACCAGTGCCAGAAGGAGAAGTGGTTGTTACATCATTACCATTTGTACCAGTTGTGGTATCGCCATCAGCATTATGTGTAAAGCCGGTAAGAATTACCTCACCAGTGAAAATGCCTGTGTCAGTACCAGTTTCGACTAGTTTGTAGTTGTTGAGTTTGTTACCTCTAGTTGAGACCTTTATTGGGTCTTCATTAGTGTCACCAATCTCATCGACTAGGTTGCTATCGAAGTTGTGATCTGGGGCTACAATAGTAATGTATACTTTATCAGTCCATGTGTAAACTTTTTGGTCAAGCTCTACAGTTGCTCCGAAGTTTGAAGTAAAGAGTGTCAAGTTGACATCTTCGTCTTCGTCACCTACGTAGTCAGATCCGGATGGACCCCAATCGCTGTACTCGAGGACAATTTCTTCTCCTCTTTCTAGTTTGTCACCATCTAATTCTGAAGGAATTTCGACGACAATCTGGAAGATTCCAGTGCTGTCACCTGTTTCTCTAAAGTTAGATGGTTCTGGGTCGAAGTTGGCTCCTTGTCCGTCAGCGTCACCCATGGTAACGGTTGCGGCATCAGAGTCCCATTCAATTAAGTCCAAGTCATATGTCTCAGCCTGGTCATTGTCCAAATCGAAGTCTGGCTCAATGAGGGTCAAGATCATGTCGGATCCAATAATATACACTGATTTGTCAGATTGTAATACACCGTTTCTTAGGTCAAAGGTAGCAGAATCAGTTACAGTATTGATATCACCTGATGCATCAGCTGGATCAGTGTATTCTACTTGGAGAATATCTCCTTGTAAGATACAGTAATCACCAGTAGTTGCGGCAACATCAAATCTGTCTGTTTCGGCAGTACCTGAACCATCAAGGTTAGTCCATACACTTGTTGTGCTTGGACAAACAGTACTTGCTGGACCATCGGTATATCTAATGACTATATCAGATTCAAATATTCCTGCATCTGGTGCAATTTCGCCCATTGGACCAAATTGTCTGACATCTTTAAGATTAACATTATTGGTATCAATTGTACCTGCTAATGCTGCTGGACCACCAGCAAAACCGAGTACGACTGCTGAAGAACCTCTTAATACAGAGATCTTAACAGGTCCGTTACCGGCTGTGCTGTTGGTTCCTATAATGTCTTCACCACTTGCGGATGTATTGAAGTCTGGATCATTAACTCTGACGTGAATTGTTAGATCTCCGCTACCAATAAACTCACCAGATTGAAGTCCTGAACCAGAACGTGCTGTTCCAGCTGTATTCATTCCAGTTTGATGGATTGGGAATAAGGATCTTCCATCTGGGGTTGTATCAGTATCAGTACTAAAGTTGTCTGGGACACCAAATGGTACTGGGTAAACGGTTCGATCGAGACTGACGGATCCAGTGTTAGCGCGAACGCCTGCACCGTCACCTACTTCAATGACTTCACCAGATGCATCTCTAAAGTCAACATAGTTGACTTCAATATCGAGACCGGTGACAGATTCAGTTGTAGTTGAACCTGATCTACACCATGCTCCTGGGATTTGGAAATCACCTACAAATATACCAGTTTCAGGTCCAGTTTCAACCAGAGTAAATCCAGTTGCAGCTAATCCTGTATCTGTTACACCTGCGTTAGATAATGCTGTTGCGCATGCACTAACTGTTGGTGTTGTCCATTTTTGATCATCAAAAGTGACATCTAATAATCTACCAAGATCATCGCCAGTAGATAGTATAGTTGATGTAGAGTTGCTTCCAACAACATCACGTAAGCTACCTCCTGCGGAAATTGTAGTATAGATATCCACTAAGTCAGAATCGACGTTAAGATCTAAGTCTTGTAGTGTAATTATAACTGTGTCAGCATTCTTGTATGATTCTGCATTGAAAGACACAACACCTGAGTGACTTGGAGCTGCTTGTTGATCAGCGACTTGAGTTGTAACACCATCTGCACCTAAGTCGTTATAGTTGACTCTAGGTGAGTCTTCATCAGTTAGATCTTCAATGACGATGAAGTTTGGATCATCGGCAATTGGAGTTAGATCTGAGTAGGTGTTTACGTCAAGTATGTTTAGCTGATTAATCATGACAAATTCCAAACTACCTGCAAAGGTAGATGTATTATCGCCTGTTTCTTCTGCTTCGATTCTTACAATCTGGTTAGCTACTCTGTCTCCAGCTGCTAATCCATCATTCAAGTATCCAAAGGAGAAGAAATCTACTACAATAGCATCAGTTGTTTGTGTTGTTGTTATACCTCCTGTTACACTACTTACTATCAATAAACCGACTTGGTTAGTTCCAGTAGTACTATCGAATAGTTGAGCGTTAGTAGCGGTTGAATTGAGTAATGTCAAGCTTTGTGGGTTGACGTTATCTGCAATCAATAAACTGCTAACGTGCGCAGTAGTTGTAATATTATTAGTTGCTGTGTTGATTATGTTACCTGTACTGTTCAATAGATAAACATCGAATGTACCTGTAGTATTCAAACTCCTAAGATCTAAGTTAAGGAAGTTGAAACCATGGAAAGTACCTCCAATTGGATTTCTAATTGAATTTCTAAGTTCATCAATCGTTGTTCGCAAATCGATAACAAGTCCATTAGATGTACCAGAACCTGTTTGAGTGAGGATTGCTCTTTCACTAAACTTGTCAACACTTATAGTTGTTGCAATTCCTGTTGCTGGGACATTTAATGTTGTTGTCGTATTTGCGGAAGTACCGTTGAATGATTGCCATGTTCCCCAAATAGCTTTTGGTGCTGTTAAACCTGCTTCACCCAATGTAAATGGATCACCAGTTTGAAGTGCTGGAATCAATGTTACATTAGTATCAAACAAGTCTAGATCTTCATCAGCTCGGCTATTTTTGTTAGCATCATTGTCAACGATGACTACTGGAATCTCTTCACCAGAGGTCCATTCAGCATCTGTTGGTTGTATATCGACGGTTGCAAAGCCAAATCCTACAAGAACTGTTACTGGGGACGCATTATAATCAACAGTTGCAGAGGTTCCCCTTGCTGCATTGCTGGTTATTTTTAGAACAGAGTTATCTGATTCATCATATGTACCAAATATACCACTGTTTGGTCCTTGTTCAGTAATTGTTACTGGTACTGTATTAATACCTAAGAATGTGTGACCTGGACCACCAGCGTTTGTGGAGTCTGTATTATTTACTTGGAATTTAGATGCAAGATTTGCATCTGTTCCGTTAAGTAATAATACGGTATCACCGTTATCTTGGAGAGTTAATACTGGGTTAGTAGCACCTTGTTTGTTAACATTAACTAACAGTCTACAGTTATCCTCACACATGAGGTTACCTAAGGCTGAGTCAATGTTAATTACACCAAGTGCTTCTTGATCACCATCTGAACCTCCATTTTCATTGAATACTTGGTAGTACGTACCCTTTTCAGAGTTTGTACTATTTGCACCAAATGTCCAGGAGTCTTCATCAGTTGGATCAATGTTTAACCATAGATCTGTAATCGTTGCATGAACTTGGGCTTTTTGCGGATAAGTTGTTCTATCTAAAGATACACCGGAAAATTGGTCAACGGTATCAAAAGTAAGTGTTGTTGTTTGAACACCACCACCTTTGTTATATTGAATTACAACGTTTCCACCTGTAGTTAGAGTATAGAGTTGTATAAATGGCCATACATCTGCATCGATACCAATTTGTCCAACTCTTGCTGATGTTGGAAATCCATTAGCTGCCTTTTGTTCACGGATGACATTTTGAGTGTCACCAGCAGTGAAAGTTGTGCATGCTGTAAATGGAGATGTTGTACCTTGTGTACCACCTGTAACACCTGCACCGACTGCGATACCTACGGTCTCGGAGACGGTTACGTTTAGGTTAGATGGATCAAGTAATGTAGCTGAACTACAGAATGTACCAAAGTCAAGACCTTCACCTGTGGTTTTACCCACAACTGTTTGGTCTGCTGTTGTTGCCATTGTCTTATCTGCAAAGTAACCATACCAGTTACCGTCTACTGCTTGAACCATTCTAAGTTTCTTGCCGTTTACGGTAACGTCTGGTTCACCTTTTGCCTCATCAGTATCATTGATATCAGAATCTATTACCACGACCTCAATTACTTGAGGTCCTGACATGTAGTTATTGAACTGCGAGTTTTCTGCGGAAACAAATAGGTTAGCGTTGGCTGCATGTGCTACTGGCATCATAGATGGAGCAGCAAATGTCAAACCACCGGCTAACATAATTGTCATTAATGTAAGACTAGTTATTTTTCGTCCTATTTCGTTATTCATGTTATTGGTTTTTCTCTTTAAAATTTGTATATAAGGCTAATGGACGAATTGTCCACAATTAGACAATTTTTTAAGATTTTTTTATCATGTTATATGATTTTATAAAAATATCATATATTTTAGATATAAAAATTACACTTTTGATTTCTTTCCATAATATGATCGATGTATTTTGTATTTTTTTAGTATAATTTATGAAATTTTTATAGGCTAGTTTTTGCACTTAATTCCCTACCAAGTAGACTTTTGTATAATGATACGGCATCATCTTCGTCTTTTGATCCAACAATTACTGCTGAACCTTTTTTCATAAAACTTACGGAGAGATCATTTGTCCGCAATGATATTCCCAAATCTCCAAGATTTTCTACTATAAATCCTTGTTTTTTTGCGATGTTAGAAACTATAGTAGTATCGATATTAAATATATCAGTAGGAGTAATGGAGTATGTTCGCTTTCCACGATTTCTTCCACATAGTTCTTCTAAGATAAATTCTTCCTTTACTGTTTCTTCTTTTTTTCCAGTTCCACATACAGGACATTCCTCAGCTCGAAATGTTTTGGTACTTGTAAAATCAAGATGTTCTAAATCAATGTGAAGAATTCTTTGTGACAGGCTTGGCTTTTTTCCAATAATGATTTTTACAGCTTCTGATACTTCAACTCCTCCAACAATGGAAAGTATTGACGGATGAACTCCATCAATACTGCAAGTCGGCATTGCATCTTCGTTTAGCTCAGGAAACATGCAATAGTAACATGCGGATTCTTTTGGTAAAATTGTAAATGCTTGACCCGATACTCCGACTGCAGCACCAGTAACAAAAGGAATTCCAAATTTTACACATGCATTATTTAGAGCATATCTTGCATTGACACTGTCAAGTGCATCAATTACAACATCACAACCCTCTACAACTTCAAGTGCAGTGTAATCATTTACTGAAACAGCTAATGCTTCTATCTTGCAATCAGGATTTAGTTTCTGTAATTTCTTTGCTGCAACTTCCACTTTTACTTGGCCAACGTCTGATTCATCAAACATTGTTTGCCTATGTAAATTAGATAATTCTATTACATCCCTATCAACAATTCTCAAAGTACCAACACCCATTGCAGCTAGTCTTGATGTGATTGGATTTCCCAACCCACCAACACCTACAACACATACTTTGGAATTTTTTAATTTCAGCTGTCCAGTGTAACCAATGTCTTCTAGCATCACTTGTCTTGAAAATCTATCAAGCTCTTTTGCAGACAACTCGTCAGAACCTCCAGCCACTGCAGGCAGAATATACACCTCATCTCCGTTATTTAGTGTGGTATTCATCCCATCAGAGAATTTTGCATTTTTTCCATTAATGTAAATATTAATCAAAGAACGCGGAGTTCCATCACTTTCCAAAACTCGTCTCTTAAAGTCATCACCCATAATTTCAGATATCTTTACAAATGCGTCAGTAATGGAGTCAGCTGAAATATCTGTTTTTTTCTCTCCACCACCATAATTTAGCACCGATGGAATTGTAAATGTGATATTTGCCATTCTAGTTTACTACCGCCGATATTTCTGCAATGTTTGTCTTCATCACTTTTGGTTTTTGTAAAACTTCCATTATTGCCTCAGTTGCCTTTAGTCCGTTTCCAGTGACATAACACACTATAGAATCGTTTTTGTCGATTTTTCCCTGTTCAATCATCTTTTGAAGTACGGCAACAGATACACCACCTGCAGGTTCTGTAAAGATTCCTTCTGTCCTTGCCAAAAGCAATATTGCATCTAAAATTTCCTTGTTGTTACATTCTTCTGCAAATCCATTGTACTGGACTAATCGTTTCAAAACATATCTACCATCTCCAGGATCACCTATTGCCAAACTCTTTGCAATAGTGTCAGGATTCTCTACGGGAATTACTTCTTTATTGTTTTTCTTAAATGCATCAACGATAGGTGCACACCCATGTGGCTGTGCTGCTATCATGTGCATGTTTGATACATTATTTAACAATGAAACTATCTGCAATTCTTCAAATCCTTTGCAGATAGCATTTAGCATTGCACCACTTCCTACTGGAACTATGAGTTGATCAGGAACTTGCCAGTCAAGTTGTTCTGCAACTTCGTATGCAAGTGTTTTAGAGCCTTCTACATAATGAGAGCGCATGTTAATATTTACAATTCCTATTCCTTTACTGTCACCAATTTGTGCAGCTATTCTATTTGCATCATCATATGTTCCATCTACAGCAATGTAATTTGCTCCATAAGATAATGCCTGTGCAATTTTTGCCATCTCAATATTACTTGGTGCAAATACATGGCATGGTAACCCAGCTTTTGCTGCATGTGCTGCAGTTGCAGATGCCAAATTGCCAGTAGATGCACATCCAACAGCTGATAGTCCAAACTCCTTTGCTTTTGATATTGCAACTCCTGCAGGTCTGTCTTTAAATGAAAATGTCGGATTTACAGAGTCATTTTTGATGTATAGATTGTTTAGTCCTAATTTTTTTCCAAGATTGTCAGCTTTGATAAGTGGTGTCATTCCTGCACCAATACTAATAATGTTAGATTTGTTTTCTATTGGTAGTAATTCAAAATATCTCCAATAGTTATGCTCACGATTTGTAAAGGTATTTTTTGTGACTGCAGGAAAGTCATATTTTACATCTAGTGGTCCAAAGCAGTCATCACAGATATACTTGAAAGCAGTATCGTACTGTTTTTTGCATTCTCTGCACTGCAGTGATGTTCTAGCCAAGATCAGTTTCTCCTTTGAAACCATACATAAAAAATCCTAATATCAAGTTAAGCAATACTTAACTTTACTGAGTAAAAAATATAATGAAAACACAATCATATTTTAAAAATTTAGTAAAGTTTTGAAGATTTGCAAAAAAGATGAATGAATTAACAATTATGAGGAAGGTTTTTAGATATTTTTAGAAAGGAAAAACCATGAAAAAAGGACTAATTATAGGAGGTATACTTGGTGTAAGTGTTGCAATAATTATTTTAGCTATAAGTTTGGATTCTGAATTAAAATCAGATTCAATAGAAGTTGAAGATACATTAGATAAAGAAGTTATTGCAGAAACTGAAACTCCAGAGATTGAAGAAAAGATAGACGATGTAGAAAAAATCAATTTAGAAAATGAATATTCACCTAAACCAAGAGAATGGATAACTTCTGGACCATTTCAGATTGACCGAAGCAAGTATGCTATAGGTGAAAAAATTTTCCTAGTAATTGGAGGAATAACTGGAAATGAAAAAGGACAGATTGTATTTATGAGACCATTAAACGATACACATTATTCCGTATACATGACAATACCATTTGATGGTATGAAAAAAGATGTGTTCAACTATTATGTAGAACCACAAATTTCAAAAACCAGAGAAATATGTTCAATAGATGACTTGATGGGAAAATGGGCAGTAGTTTTTAGAGGAACAGACTATCCAAATCTATATTTTGAAATTACAGATGAAGTTGTTCCAGGAACAAACATAGAACCTGTATGCTAAATTATTTTTCTAATCTGGTGTGAAAACAAACTTTCTCACCAGTATGACATGCTGGTCCTGATGGTTCTACAAGATAGATTACTGCATCAGAATCACAATCGACAAGAATTTCTTTGACTTTTTGTGTATTGCCAGATTCTTCACCTTTCATCCAGAGTTTATTTCTAGAACGACTCCAAAACCAAGAGTTACCAGTTTTTTTAGTTAGTTCCAATGATTCTTTATTTGAGTAAGCTAATGTCAGTACATCTTTTGTATTTGCATCCTGAACAATGACTGGAATTAACCCATCACTTTTTGTGAAATCAATATCTTCAATAGATTTTTTCATCATTTAAAATCACAAAGTATTGTTTATAATCTTACAGGAATTTGTTTGTCTTTGAGATATTTTTTTACACCATTTACACCATGTGTTTGATAATGAAATATTGAAGCCGCTAATGCAGCATCAGCGTTTGATTCCTTGAATACATTTACCATATCATCAGGCTTACCACATCCACCAGAGGCTATTATTGGGATAGATACAGAGTTTACAATCTCCCTAGTTAGAACGAGATCATAGCCGTCTTTGGTTCCATCCTTATCAATACTAGTTAGAAGTATTTCTCCTGCACCCAGTTTTTCTACTTTTTTTGCCCATTCAACAACATCAATACTAGTTGCTTCTTTTCCACCATAAATGAAGACTTCAAACCAGAATTTTTTTCCATTTTCGGAAAAAATATTCTTATCTTTTTTAAGATCATAGTTTCTTTTAGCATCGATTGCAACTACAACACACTGTCGTCCAAATAGTTTCATTAGTTCAGAAATAACATTAGGATTTTTTATTGCACCAGTGTTTATGCCAACTTTATCGGCACCATTTAGTAAAATATTTCTTGCATCCTCTAATGATTTTACCCCACCTCCAACTGTAAATGGAATGTCAATTACAGAAGCAACTTTTCTTACCAAATCCTTGATTGTTTTTCTTTGTTCGTCAGATGCAGTAATATCTAAAAAAACTAATTCATCAGCACCCTCATTACTATATTTTTCAGCTAGTTCAACAGGATCTCCAGCATCTTTGATAGATTCGAAATGAAGGCCTTTTACAACTCGTCCATTTTTTACATCAAGACAGGGAATGATTCTTTTTGTTAAAGTCATACTATTTGTTTTGCCTCTTGAATTGATATTTTATTCTCATAAAGTGCTTTACCTAGAATTACACCAAAAGCATTTTGTTGTTTTACATTTTGAACGTCCTTAATATTTGAGATTCCACCGCTTGCAATTACATGTGCATTATTTAATTGACATGCTTGAGATAAAAATTCTAAATCAGGACCTTCAAGTGTTCCATCTTTACTAATATTTGTTAGTAAAAATTCAGAGAACCCAATAGATAAAAATTCTTTCATAGCATCAATTAATTTTATTTTTGTTTGGTTTTGCCATCCATGTGTCACTATTTCACCATCAAGATGATCAACGGAAATCACAATTTTTTTAGAACCCAAATTTACCAATAATTTTTGCAGTATTGATTTATCTTTGAAGGCCAATGTACCTAAAACAATTCTGTGACAAATTTTTGAGACGTCAGTAATAGTAGATTCATCTCGTAATCCGCCAGCAACTTGAATTGGAATTGAAATCTGATCAAGAATCTTCTTAATTATTGGCAGATTTGAACCAATACCAAGTGTTGCATCAAGGTCTACCAAATGAAGCATATCAGCTCCGTTTGCTTCCCATTTTTTTGCTACTTCTACAGGATTGTCACTGTATACGGTTTTCTGTTTAGGATCGCCTTTGTAGAGTCGTACTACTTGGCCATTCATTAGATCAATTGCAGGAATAACTTTCATTTTTTACACACATTTAAAAAATTTTGAATCATAATTTTTCCTACATTACCAGATTTTTCTGGATGAAACTGTGTCCCAAAAAAATTATCTTGTTCAATAACTGCAGGTACCTTAATTCCATAATCAGATTCTGCAGTAATAGCATCACAATTAATTGGGTTTACTCTATACGAGTGTACAAAATAAACCCAAGATTCATTTTTTACTCCTTCAAGAATTTTTCCAGATTTTTTAATTTCCAAATTGTTCCATCCCATATGAGGAACTTTCATAGATTGTGGAAGTACTATTACATCTCCTTCAATTACACCTAATCCTTTCTCGTTTCCTTCTTCACTTTTTTCAAAAAACATTTCCATGCCAAGACAAATTCCTAAAACAGGAGTATTATCCTTGACATACTCATGAAAATTTGTTTTTGATTTAGATATGCTTTTTATTGCAGGATCAAAATTTCCTACCCCTGGAAGTAATAATCCAGAGTAAATATTGGGCTTGTCAAAATTTGTGATAACATCTACTGTAGCTCCTGCTTTTTCAAGTGAATTTTTCAGACTGAAAATATTTCCAGCTCCGTAATCAAATATTGCTAGATTGACCATCTACATTGAACCTTTAGTGCTTGGAATACCTTTTTGTTTTTTGTCATATGAAGAAGCTTCTCTGAATGCAACTGCCAATGATTTGATGGCAGCTTCCACTTTGTGATGATCATTATCACCATACTTTACAGTAAGGTGAACACAGATGTTTAGATTTTGAAGGAGTGATTGGAAAAAGTGTTCTAAATCCTCTTTTGAGATACCTTCAATTGTGTTTCGTTTAACTGATAGTACGAGTTTCCAAAATGGTCTTTTTACTAGATCAATTGAAGTCTCAGCTAGTGACTCATCCATCGGTACTGATGCATAGCTAAATCTAGTAATTCCACTCCTTGTACCCAAGGCTTTGTCAATAGCCAAACCCATGGTAATTGCAGTATCTTCAATCAAGTGGTGCTCGATTTTGTCATTTGATTTTGCATTAACCTTAAGATCCATCATTCCATGTTTTCCAAAGGCCGTAATCAAATGATCAAGAAAGCTAATCCCAGTGTGAATAGTAGTTTTTCCGGTTCCATCTAAATTAATAGATACAGATACTGTGGTTTCTTTTGTACTACGATTTACGGAACTTTTTCGGGGCTTCATATTTTTCACAGGAGATGTACTTTGTATTATTCTAAATTTAACATCTTCGGAATCAGATTAATAGATTTCAAGACTAATTTAGCACCATTATGCTGAAATAATTCCAGTTTTGCTTGAGGATTTTTGCTGGTTCCTATAATCCCACAAAAAATAACTTTACAGCCATGTTCTGTTGCCTTTTTAGCCATTATAAAATCCTCCATAGAGTCTCCAACATAGATACAGTATTTAGAATTCATTCCATTAATTGAACGGATTAAGGATTCAGGGTTTGGTTTTGCAAGTTCTCTTGGCTCATCTTCTAAAAATGCAGAATTTTTCAGATCAAATTCGTCTAAGAGAGATTCCAGTGAATAACGAATTGATTCTAGTCCTCTTCCAGAAACAATAGCAACATTTTTTCCAAATTTTGATTTCAGTTTTTGAATTAGTTGTAGATTTAAAATTACAATATCATTGTCTATCAAACCATTTTCGGAAAACTGAGACTTTTGTTTGAATAATTTACTGTAAAGTTCCGACCCATAAAATATTTGATCAAATATTTTGTATAATGGATTATTATTACGGATTCCAGGATACGATAATTTGTTTTTAATGTCACTTATATCAACAAGGCTTTCAAGATATTTTTCTACGGATAAAATTCCAGAAGAATCAGCATTAGATATTACATCAAAGATAAATTTATGCTGATCCTTATCTAATTTTTTAGCAGCAGTTAGAGAAAGAATTGCTGCATATGTCAGATCAACTTCGTCATTGAATCCTCCACTAGATTTGAATCCGTCAATAATTTTGGAGTCAATTCTAATTTTATCTTTAATTTGAAAAAAATTTTCTAAAACATATTGTACAGTTTTGTCTATTGCAAGGTTATATGATTTTGTAATATCGATTAAAACTCCATCACAGTCAAATATTATTCCATCTGTAGAAACAAGATCATCTAAAACAGAATCATCCATGTATATTCCTGATTGTTTTTTCGTTAAAGTCATCCTAACAGATCACGAATTGCAAGTAAAAATTTAGAGTTCATTTCCTTAGTTCCAATTGTAACCCTAAGACATCCATCATGTTTTCCAATTTTTCCTAATGTTCTAATTGATATGCCTTGTTCTGCAAGAGCATTATAGACTCTTTTGTGAGAACCATGAGCGTCAAATAATACGAAATTAGCCTTGGAATCAAAGACCTCAAACGCCTCATATTTTTTGAGGTTTTCAATTATTCTTTTTCTCTCTTCTTTGATTATTTGCACTGCATCTTTCATTTGCGTGTATTGGTCTAACGCTACAATTGCAGATTCAATGGTTAGCGTACTTACTGGATATGGGTATTGCAAAACACGGTTAAAGACATCGGTGAATTTTTTGTTTGCTATAAAGTAGCCCAATCTCAAACCAGCTAAACCAAATGACTTGGATAGTGTTTGCACGACAATCAGATTTTCTTGTGATTTTACCATACCAGATAATGAAAAATCACCAAACTCTCCATAAGCTTCATCGATTATTATTAATCCGTTAAATGATTTTACTAATTTTTGTAGATCATTTTTTTGAAATTGAAATCCTGTTGGATTGTTTGGAGAATCAAGATATAGTATATCAGCACTTTTGGATAATTTAAGAAAATCATTAATGTCTAGCGTCATAGTACTGGAAAAAGGGATTGCGGTAACTGGAATAGAATATAATTTGCATCGTTCTTCAAAAAATCCAAATGTCGGATTAGATGTAATAACTTTGGTTTGCTTTGATGCAAAATTTGAAAGAATCAAATCAAGTATTTGATCAGAGCCGTTTCCAACGCCGATCATAGATGAGGGTACTTTAAGAAATTTTGATAGTTGATTAATCAAACGTTCCACACCTCCTAAAGGATATTCTCTAACATCGCAATTTTTTTTGGCGTTATTAATTAGATCTTGTTGAAATTGTTTTGATATAACATAGTTTTCATTAGAATCAAGTTTTAGTGCATCAGGATGCATCTCAGGTTTTTGGTATCCGCCAATAGAATCTAATTCATTAATCTTTTTTTTAATCCAGTCTTGTTTCATTTTATTCTACCCCGTACTGCCTCGTAGTGATTTGGTAGTCCTTCTGCTTCTGTAAATATTTCCAAATGTTTTGAAATTTTGGATAAAATTGATTTTGATGTAGAAACTTGGGTGTTAATCTTGAGAAAGTCTAAAACGGATAGAGATCCCCTAGTTTTGCCAAATCTATTTGTGGGCAAGATGTGATTTGAGCCTAAAAGATAGTCACTTGCAGATGAAGGAGTGTCGTGTCCTAGCAACACTAGTCCAGCCGAAGTGATTTTAGTTCCAAAAGCATCAGGATTTCTTGTCATAATTTGCAAGTGTTCAGGAGCCAATTCATTTGCAAGTTTTATCATATCAGAATTATTTTTACATATGGCAATAAAGCCATTTTCTTTAAGACTAGTTTTAACAAAGTCACTTCGGTTAATTTTATTGACCATATCGGTGATGATTTTATCTACAGATTTTGCAAGTTTTTCTGAATTTGTTATCAAGTAACAAAGAGTATCGTTGCTGTGTTCTGATTGGGATATCAGATCCAGTGCAATGTATTTTGGATTTGCAGTTACATCTGCAATGATTCCTAATTCAGTAGGACCTGCAAGCATATCGATTGACGTTATTTCACTAATCATAAACTTTGCAAGTGTTACAAATGCTCCACCAGGTCCAATTATTTTATCAACTTTTGGAATTGATTTTGTGCCAAATGATAAAGCAGCAATTGCTTGTGCACCTCCAACACGATAAATTTCAGTCGCACCACAAATATTTGCAGCTACAATAGTAAGTGGATCAATTTTCCCATCAGAATTTGGAGGAGATACAACTACAATTCTTTTGACTCCAGCAATTTTTGCAGGAATAACAGACATTATGACAGAACTTGGATATCTCGCTAGACCACCTGGGATATAACATCCAACGCTTTGTATTGGTGTAAATTTCTTTGAAATTTTAATTCCATCGGTATTGATAGTTTTATTTTTTAGGATTGATTTTACAATAGATTCAGTTTTTTCTAATCTCAATTTAGCTAGTTGTATTGCATCTATTTTATTTTTAGATACTTTGGAAAATGCATCTTTTATTTCATTTTGAGATAAGCGTAGTGAAGTAACTTTGGCACCACTAAATTGTTTCTCATATTTTCTTATTGCAGAATCTCCATTTTTTTGTACATTTTTTAATATAGATTCAACTATGGATTTGTTTTTTTGAGGCTGTTTTGGCAATATTTGAGCTGAAAATTTTTCAACATTAGTTACTCGAATTATTTTCATCAATTTTCTTCATCACGCTTAATCTCCTCTAGCTCTAGAATTTGTCGCGGTTCATGAACAACTAGTCCTTGGGCAATTTTTCGTAGTTTTGGAATTAATTTGTGAAAATCTTCTTTAAGAATCACTGTGTTAATGCCAAACCATCCTTCTTCACTAAGTGGACTTATTGTTGGTTTTTTAAGAGAAGGTATTTGTTGCAAGAGTTTTTTGAGATTCTGTTCTTCTACGTTGAGATAGATGTGTAAATATTTTCTCCCATGTACTGCACCACGCATAAGAGTTACAATGTCAAATATTTTTTCACGTTTTTGTGGATCTCGTAAAGATTTTTTGTTAACGATCAAGTGTGCCGTAGATGTTAGAACTTCATCAACAATTTTTAATTTATTTTGTTTTAGTGTAGTTCCAGTCTCAGTAACATCCATGATTGCATCAACGTCTTCAGGTGGTTTTGCTTCTGTTGCACCAAACGATAAATGAATTTGAACATTTTTGTTTGTGCCAAGTCGAAGCCACGGAGTAACAATTAACGGATCTTTTGAGCCATAATATTTTTTATAGGATTTACATTGTTTTAGAAATTTGGATGCAGTCGTTAGATATTCAGAGGATATACGAAGTGTTTTTTTCTTTTTTGCATAATCAGCAATCATTTCATCAAGATTTTTGTACTTGTATTTATCAGGAAATGCAACAACCAGTCGTATTTTTCCATATTCTAAATCCAAAATAGCTTCAACGTCAGCACTAGTTTCACCTACCCAATCCTTTCCGGTGATACCAACATCATACAGTCCTTCAGATACAAGTGTAGGTATTTCTTGTGGTCTTAGCATCTTTACTATAATATTTGGATCATCAAGATATACTCGATAAGTCCTATCTTTTCTATTTACTTTGGTCCAAGACCTTTCAAGAAGTTTGAAAGTAGCTTCTTCAAGGCTACCTTTTGGTATAGCAAAACGAATTGGAGACATTTCTTATATGTCTCTAAACTTAGTATATAATAACTTCATTTATTTTTAAAATTATATCTATGAAATTTGTAAAACCAGTCATTTTAGGTTCAATAGCATTATCAGTTATTGTATTAGTATTTTATTTTGGATTTAACATTCAAGACATACCAAAGCAGGACATACCGATGCAAAATAACTCCGATCCTATAGATTCAGAATTAATAAAATGGAGTGATGGAATCTTGTTTGATGTTTTTGTATATCCAAAAGATATTGTAAACATAGATGGAAGACAAATACCATTAAAAGGTACTTTCAAATTAAAACCAAATTTATCAGAAACTTATTCTGAAATTGGAGTTTATGATGAAAAAAATAAACCTCTAGTCATTATACCAGTATATACTGCAAGTGCATATTCAAAAAATGGTTTTTATGATTTTTACAGTGGTTATTGTAATACTTGTCTAACAACAAAAATTGTATCAATTGATGAGTTGAGAGAACAATCAAGTGCAAATGCTGTTAAAATTTTAGAATTATTGGGATATGATTCAATTACAGATATTGAATTGGATAAAAATCCAGATATATTAAAAAAATATGATAAGATCATATTGTTACATAATGAATATGTAACAAAAAATATGTTTGATTCTATAACATCACATCCAAATGTTATTTATCTATATCCTAATGCGTTATATGCTGAGATATCAACAAATTTTGAAGATAATACAATTTCGTTAATTAGAGGTCATAATTATCCAGATGAAGATATCAAGAACGGTTTTGATTGGGAATTTGAAAATACAGATCCATATGAATATGACAAAGAATGTAAAAATTGGGAATTTTACAATATTACAAATGGTAAGATGCTAAATTGTTATCCAGAGCAGGTTATTTGGAAAGATGAGAAATTTTTAAAAGTTTTAAAAGAATTATAATCTAATTCAGACTTTGTAGTATTTCTTTGGCTTTATCAAGTGAGATTTGTTTTTGTTCAATCATTTTCTGAACAATTTCGTCTATTTGATCAGGTTTTGCACCTGCAGCAGATGCCAAGTTTCTTGCATGCAATCTCATATGTCCCTTTTGGATTCCTTCTGTTGATAATGCTCTAATTGCACTATAATTTTGGGAAAGCCCAGTTGCAGCCATTATGCATGCAAGCTCCTGTGCTGATTTAACTTTGAGAATCTTCATGCAAATTTTTGCAATAGGATGAACATTTGCAATACCACCAACAGTTCCAACAGATAAAGGCAATTCTAAAGAGCCAACAAGATTTCCATCATTATCTTTAGTCCAATTACTAAGAGAGCGGTATGAGCCTGATCGTGCAGCGTATGCATTAGCAGCTGCCTCAATTGCTCTACTGTCTTGGCCAGTCGCATTTGCGACAGCTATGATACCATTCATTATTCCTTTGTTATGAGTTACAGCTCGGTAAACATCATTGTTGGCAAACTGATATGCCAAAACAATATCAT
The DNA here is from genome assembly GCF_000220175.1 of Nitrosarchaeum koreense MY1. Classification (NCBI taxonomy): domain Archaea; kingdom Thermoproteati; phylum Nitrososphaerota; class Nitrososphaeria; order Nitrosopumilales; family Nitrosopumilaceae; genus Nitrosarchaeum; species Nitrosarchaeum koreense. The sequence goes on from NZ_AFPU01000001.1 coordinate 1,356,016, forward strand.
CGACCACATCTTCCCCACCAATTTCATTTTTGTCAAATATTGCCGTAGCCTTTGCAATTCTACGAGTAGAATAATTCGATAAAATACGAAGTAGTGTTCTACCTCCAGTTATTTTGTCTAATAATGGTGAAACAGCTTCGCACATTGTATTTGTAACGTTTGCACCCATTGCATCACCTACATCAATTAACAGCTCGACAATCAACATTTTTCCAAAATCAGTATCAATTATTTTACAAGAAACTTCCTTTGTGCCTTTATTCATTTTAGATAATGTGGTACTCTTTGAATTTGCAAGAGATATGATCTCTTCAGAAGTCTCTTGTATTTTTTTAATTGCTAAGTCAATATCAACATCCAATACTTGGATTTGACCTATACTGTAAGACTCATCAGATGTTGCTTTAAATCCTCCCTTTATTCTTGCAATTTTTGCACCCTTTGAAGCTGCAGCAATCACGGATGGCTCTTCAATAACCATCGGAATAAGATAGTCTTTGCCATTAATTTTAAAACTAGTTGCTATTCCCAACGGCAATGAAAAAATACCAATGGCATTTTCAATCATTTTATCAGCTTTTTCAAAAGAGATACCGCCGTCATTGTTTTGTAAAATTTCCAACTCTTCAGAAGATAAATCAGCAAAATTACCAACAATATCCAATCTTTCTTTTCGTGTTTTTTCAAAAAATTTTGAAATTGATGAATCGCTCATTTTTTTATCCTCAATAACTTATCATCCATACTATCTGGAAAACCTTTACCATCAGTATTTGAAGTAATTACATAAAGACTACCATCTGGGCTTTGCACGACATCACGTATACGTCCAACCCCACTTAGTATAGTTTTTTGAGATGAAAGACCTTCAGAAAAATCTAGTTGGTATAGATTGGTTGCACGTAGGGAAGCCATGACAAAATCAGCCTCTAGAGATATCTTATCGCCAGAATAATACAATATACCACCAGGTTCAATGCTAGGGTCATAACACATTATTGCATTTTCATATTTACCATTACCTGAACACTGTTGCTCAGGCCAACCATAATTTTTTCCGGGTTTAATGAGATTAATTTCGTCATTTTTTTCGGGGCCAAGTTCTGACAAATACATTTGGCCCTTATCATCCCAGGTCATCCCCTGTGGATTTCTATGACCTAAAGAATAGATTGAGGAATTTGGAAATGGGTTATCTGTAGGAATTGTACCATCATCGTTTAATCGTAAAATTTTTCCCGATAAAGAATCTAGATTTTGGGGCATATGTGAAGATTCAGAAACTGTTCCGGTACCTACATACAATTTTTTATCAGGACCAAATTTTAAAAAGCCACCGTTTGTAAACACAGAACCAGGTATTTTATCAAAGATAGTTTTTGCATCAACTAGTTTGTTTTCAGATTCAGTAATTTGCAGTATTTTATTCCACAGTTCGCCATTTTCTTCATATGTCAAAAAAACATAGATTAGATGATTGTTTGAAAAATCAGGATGTAGTGCAATCCCCAGTAATCCGCCATCAAATACTTTTGCGGGACGCAATGCAGCAAGTGGTTCATCAAGCAGAGTGTTATTTTGAATAACTCTAATGAGTCCATCTTTTTCTGTCACAAAAATTCTATCATCAGATATTGCAATGGAACGTGGTTCATCAAGATTTTCTGCCAAAATATCTACAGAATTGTTTTCAGGAACTGGTGAAAGTGGTTCTGGAATCGGTAATGAATTAGAAGAGAATGTCAAATAAAATATTGAAAATGATAATGCAGCTATAATTCCTGCGATTCTTAGTTTTTTGTCCATAAAAAATCATTCAATTGAAATCCTATTAATTACTTTCAAGAATTTGATAAAGCGTATATACGGCTCGTGCTCATTCATGTATCAGCGGGGTGGGGAAGCCAGACTCTTTAGGGCTAGGTCATCCCGGCGGGCTCATAACCCGCAGTTCAGTAGTTCAAATCTACTCCCCGCTACTTAGTTATCATATACACAAAACCATGAAGATGATTCATCAAATTTTGATTCCTTGTTAATTCTTCCAATTCTTTGTACTGGTCTACTAAGATGTCTATGTGCAGAAACTATTGGAACATACAGTTGCTTTTTGATTTTTCTAGGAATTTCTCTAGATACTTTATTTTCAGATTTTTTACCACATTTTATACATTGAAAACCTTGATTGTTTCCTTTTGATTTCATCTTTTTATTACATTTTTTACAATTTGGATTAGATTTTATCATATTTTTTTTAAGTTCGATTATATCAATAAATTCAAGATTTAGAATCCGTGGGTGATTTTTTGATGCTTTTCTAATACCACCGCCAACACAAACTTTGTCTCCTTTGATCAAACTCGATGCCACAGATGTTATTCCAGTAGGTTTGTACACAGCACAACATAATTCAAATCCATCTGAATTAATAGAGAAAAAAACATGACCACCTTTTACTATCGTTGGTTCATCAGATATAATACCAGTAATTTTTCCGGAAGCATAAGGTTTAATATTTTTTGGATTTAGTTCATTTTTTAAATGGTCTCCAGTGCCTTGATTAGATTTGAATATCATATAACCAGATAATTTTTCACTTGTTTTCAAAATTTTAGTTGCACGTAATAGTGAATCTATATTTTCGCCACGTACGCCGTAAAAAACAGGATCAGGACCATGAGGAGTAATTAAAACTCGCTCTTTTTTATTATCGAAGCTGTTAAATGTAAACGGTAATGTTTTTTCCTGCATTATCTTTACACTTTTAGCAGAAAGATTTCGTTTTTTTCCAAATTTAGAATTTTTTCTATAGCTTAATAGCTCCAATGTATGATCTTTAAAATCATAACCAATTGCACCGATAGCACCTACAAGACCTTGACCATTTCCTTGATAAAAAAATTCCATGTTATTTTTTCGGGCAAATTTTTTTGCATGATTTCTGTTTATCAATTGCCATAAAGCTAATTTACTAAATTTAGAAAACTGATCTGGAATTTCTTTATTCTCATAAAAAACTAATCCAGGGTTTGCACCATTTTTGATGTCAGAGTATTTTTCTACAAGTTTTTTAATATGATTTTTAATTTTAGATGAATTTTTTGTTCTTATTTTCATTGAAACTGCACCATTTCCTCGTGTTTTCCAAGGAATGTTTGGATTAAATCGAATTAATTTTGGGAAATCTAGAAATTCAATATCTTGTTTTTTTAGTGAATCAACAATTTTGTAAGCAAGAAAAGTTGTGCACATTCCTTTTGGAGAATCTGTATCATCAAAACCGATATTGAGTATTTGTGAATTAGCCATAAACAAATTATAGAATTTCAGACATTTTTAGTTGTTGGAAGGTACAGTTGGTTTAAATTAATAACACCATATTTTTAGCTGGAATTGATAGTAATAGATGAAGAACGCATATTCAAAGAAATTGAAATAAAGAAACCTGCTTCAGTATCACTAAACGGGCCAGATGGAATTCTACCTCAAGTACAAGAAACTGCAATGAATATCACTAGGCGATTTGGTATTCCTGCATACGTATTAGCTGATACGACCTGGGGAACGTGTGATCTTAATTCAAATGGTTCCAAAGTATTAGGAGCTGAAATTCAATTTAATATTGGACATACAATAAATACAGAGTCATTTGAAAAAAATCTAATTCTAATTAATGCATTTGACGATGTTGAATTTGATAGCGTTGCCAAAAAATGTGTTGACATTCTTAAGGGAAAGCAAATATCGTTGGTCACTGATAGTCAGCATTTACATCAAATGGATAAAGTAAATGAGATTTTGACTAACGGAGGAGTTTATGTGAAAATTGGAAAAGGTAAAGGACAATTAAATGATGGACAAGTGTTTGGTTGCGAATTTTATCCAGCCACAGAGCTTAAAGACAAAGTCGATGCATATGTTTTCTTAGGACAAAGTAATTTTCATGCAGCTGGAATTGCTCTATCAACTAACAAGCTAACGTATGTTTTAGATCCATATTTTAACGAAGTACGTGAAGTGACAGAATTTGCTCAAAAATTAAAAAAGAAAGCTACACTTGCAATATACAAAGCAGCTGATGCTCAATCATTTGGAATAATCATAGGACTTAAAGAAGGACAGTTATCCAAAGTATTTGCTTTAAAATTTAAAAAAGAATTAGAAAAAGAAGGAAAAACTGTTCAATTATTTGCATTAACAGATATCACAAATGAGAGATTAAAAAATCTAAAAGGTATTGATGCATTTATTCAAGTAGCATGTCCTAGAATTTCTACAGATAACCAATTTGATAAGCCTGTTCTTTCAACACCACAAGCAAACGCACTTTTAAAAATATTAAGACATGAAAGCATTGATGAATATCTAGAAATTCCTCATTGGCTTTAAAATTAAGATATTAGTTTTTGAAATTTTTGATTTCCAATTAGTTTTTCAAAAGATTTAGTTTTTTTTGCTTTGATTTTATATTGAATTCCTTGTGAAATTGCTTTTTCAAGTGTATCAAGTGAATCATCGAACCTAGAAAGCATTGCAAAATTACAAGATTTGTCAAAAAGAACATCACCGTTATTAGGATAATCCTCTAAAATAATATCACAACAATGAATTGATTCTTCAAAACTATTCAACGAAAACAAAATTCTTTCTTTATGATATAAAACAATGTTGTATTTGGGATTGTTTTTTAAAATAGCATTACAGTAAATTAATGCGTCAGTAAATGCACCTTTTTTTCTCAGCGAAGATATTTTATTTACTAAAACAGACAGATCGTTAGGATCTAATTTTAATGCAATATCATAGCATTGAATTGCACCATCATAATTTTTTAACTTATTTAATGCATATCCTTTGTTGTTAAGCGAAGCAATATGATTTGAATCATCATCTAAAATTTTATCATAATAAGTAATTGCGTCTTGCAATTTTCCTTTTAAAAACAATCTATTTGCTTCATCAAGAAGTGAATCAATTTTTGGATTACCAGCCATAATTGATTCTAAATTATGGTTTCATTAAGATTTTACCAAAGAGACCTTTGCCAGTTAACATTTTAGTATGAGCTTCTACTGCTTGTTCAAATGTATAAACAGAATCAATAATAGATCTTATTTTTCCCTGAGACATCCAATATAGAGCATGTTCTAATTCAGATCTAGTTCCCTGAGTTGAGCCTAAAATATTAATTCCTTTGAAAAAAATGTGGCGCAAATCTGTTTTAGCGTCATAGCCAGTTGTTGCTCCAGTAGTAACAATTGTTGCACCATACTTTAACAAAGTTAATTCTTTATTCCAATGGGAACCACCAATGTGCTCAAAAATTACATCTATCCCTGGAGAATCACCAAATGGTTTGATAATTTTTTTAGCAATATCACGAATTTCTTTATGCCAATCTTCTTTTCTATGATCTACTGCATAATCAGCACCTAGTTCTAATAATTGATTTAACTTATCAGGACTAGCTGTTGCAATTACGGTACAGCCAAATAATTTAGCTATCTGAATTCCATAATTTCCTACACCAGAACTGCCACCCATAACCAATACCAATTGTCCAGGTTGAATCTTTGCTCTACCAACTAACATATGCCATGAGGTAAGCAGAGTCATAGAAGCTGCAGCTGCGGATTCATATGTTACATTATCAGGTATTTTTACAACATTTACTTCTGGTAAATGTGTAACTTCACAATATCCTCCCCAAAGTGGACCAGTTTCAAATCCCCAAATTTTTCTCTTTTTGCAATCATATTCTCTTCCACTTGTACATAATTTACAAACTCGACATGACATATTTCCATGAGATACAACTCTATCACCAATTTTGATATTTTTTACATCTTCACCTACTGCAATTACTTCTCCTGCAGCATCAGTACCAGAAATATGAGGTAAAGGTACAGCTAAAGGTTTTCCTCTCATTCCCCAAATATCATCATAATTCAAAGAGGCATATTTTACTTTGAAAACAACTTCATTTGGTTTTGGAATAGGTTCAGGAATATCTTTAATTTTTAAAATTTTTGAAAAATCATCATCCGTAGTATAATTATCATATACTAGGGCTTTCATGATTATTTCAAACTTTTTCCGGTTATATGATTTGTCAAATTAGGCTCAAACCACAAACAATTATAATCATAACTCCAAAAAATACAACATGTCTGAAATTGCTGCACTTCCAGGAGACAAAATAGCATCTATTGAAGAATATGAAACAGGCTACAATACTTTTGATGACGGAGATATGGTCCGTGCATCAACTGTAGGTAAGACAGAACTGGACAAAGAAGCTAGAGTTGCAAACATAAAACATCCAAAAATGATATCAATTCCTAAAGTAGGAGACATCATAATAGGAACTGTAGCAGCAGTAATGTCTTCTATGATCGCAGTATCAATCGATTACATTAATGGTAAACCAACCACTTCTAAAGTTGAATGTATTTGCTCAACAAGAAATCTTAGAAAAAAGAATGTTGCTTTGGTAAACGATATTGTTACACTAAAAATTTTGAATCACCTAAACGGTACAATTCATGCAACAATTGAGGAACCACATTTGGGGGTATTATTTACAAAATGTAGAAAATGTGGTAAAAAAGTAGTCCAGATGCGCGATGCCATAAAATGTACAGAATGTTCTTGGATTGATGAAAGAAAACTTTCAACGAATTATGGCAATAGTGATTTCGTAAAGCTGAGAGAGTAAGAAATGACAAGTGTTTCGTTCCAAGGTGAACGAGGGGCATATAGTGAAGCAGCAGCTAAGGCATTTTTCAACATAGAGATTAATGTAGTACCCCATCCAACCTTTGCAAAAGTTTTAGAAAATACAATACAAGACAAAACAGAGTATTCTATTTTACCAGTAGAAAACTCATTGGAAGGAAGTATTGGAGAAAGTTATGATTTGTTGTATTCAACATCACTTAATGCCATTGGTGAAATTTATCATAGAATTGAACATTGCTTGATAGGAAGTGGTTTGTTAGAAGAGATAGATACTGTTTACTCTCATCCACAAGCATTGGGGCAGTGCAGGAATTTTATCGAAAAACACAACATGAAGACAGTACCGTCGTATGATACTGCAGGAAGTGTAAAGATAATCAAAGAATTGAATAAAAAAAACATAGCCTGTATTGCAAGCAAAGATGCATCTAAAATTTACAATATGCCTGTAATATCAGAAAACATTGCAAATAATTTGAATAATTATACTAGATTTCTGATATTATCAAAAAACAATAAGGAAGAAACTGGAAAAGACAAGACATCAATAATTTTTTCAATAAAACATGAACCCGGATCATTACACAGAATTATAGAAAAATTTTACAATTACAATGTTAATTTAACAAAAATTGAATCACGACCTACCAAAGCAAATACATGGGAATATAATTTCTACGTGGATTTTGAAGGACATGCAAAAAATCCAAAGATTGCAGAGATGTTAGTAAAAATCAAAGATGAAACATTATTTATGAAAATACTTGGATCTTATCCTTCGGCAAAGTTAAACTAGAATCCTTTTGGCTTTCTTAAAGTAAAACCCATGCTAAATCCAATAATTACCATTCCAGAAGTAATAACAATAATGTGGTATGTAAACAAAATAGGATCTGTTGTTATTTCTAACGTTGCTTCTACTTTTAATTCAGAAGAACCTGTATTTTGAAGATGTATTTCAGTTACGCCATCTTCAAGATGGACCCAATCTAAAGTAACTTCTTTAGTGTGAGATGTTTTTGGAATCTGAAGACCTAAACCAGGACTAGCTAAAGAAATATCAAATTTATCTCCCATAATCTTCATATGTTGTTTGGCATGATCACTTGCACGAATTTGGTATGAAGTAGTTTCGCCGACTCCAAATGTTTCGTTAATCTCAATTGTTTTCAATCCAATATCAGAAATTAAGGAATAAATCCCAATTCCGATAATAGCACTTCCGACAATAATTCCAATGATAGTTCTTTTGGATAACACAAAAGTATGAGTTGTAATGCCGTTTAAAAAATTAACTACATCAAAGATACATCATGCGGTTGACTTTCAGCAAACCCTGCCCTAGACATTTTGATAAATTCTGCATTTGCTTGCATTTGTGGAATGGTGTGTGCACCGCAGTAGCTCAGACCAGAACGAACGCCACCAGTTAATTGTTTTAAAATATCGGTCACTGTTCCTTTGTATGGAACCATTGCTTCAACTCCTTCTGCAACATAATCATTAAGATCTTCATCAAGTGAAATTGAACCTGTTTCTTTTGATTTTCTTCCTAATGAAGCTCCAAGTGAGGCCATTCCACGATATATTTTGAATCGTTTACCATTTTTAGTCAATACAGTACCAGGGGATTCATCAGTACCTCCTAACATACTGCCTACCATTACAGAAGATGCACCTGCAGCTAATGCTTTTGTGGCATCACCAGATGTTCTAGTTCCACCATCAGAAATAATTGGAATGCCATAATCTTTTCCAATCTTTGCACAATCCATTACTGCAGTTAATTGTGGTACTCCAGAACCTGTAATTACTCTAGTAATACAAATTGAGCCAGACCCTACACCAACCTTTACTGCATCTACTCCAGCCTTAATTAGATCCTCAGCACCTTGTGCAGTTGCAATATTACCAGCAATTAATTCACATTTAGGAAATGCCTTTTTGATGTTACGAATTGTGCTTATTGCGTTTTCACTATGACCATGGGCAATATCAACAACTAGTACATCTGCACCTGCATCTAGTAGAGATTCTGATCTTTCCATAAAATCTCCTTTTACACCTACTGCAGCACCAACAAGAGGCCTTCCTTTCTTGTCTTTTGATGCAGAAGGATAATCTTCAATATTTGTAATGTCTTTGCTTGTAATTAGACCTTTAATAGAGCCATTATCGTCAATTATTGGTAATTTTTCAATTCTATGTTGATGTAAAATTTTCTTTGCTTCATCCAAGCTTACACCTAGTTTAGCAGTTACAACATCTTTTGTCATAACATCTTTGATAAGATGAGTAGTATCAGTTTCAAACAAAAGATCTCTATCAGTAACTATTCCAACCAATTTGGAATTTGAGTCAATAACTAAAAGACCAGAAATTTCTTTTTCTTCAGCATAATTTATTGCATCTTGAATAGTTTTATCAAGATTAATCACATATGGATTTTCAATCATTACGCTTCCTGAACGCTTTACTTTTAGAACTTCATTTGCCTGTTCTTTAATTGTCAAAAACCTATGAATGATTCCTATTCCTCCAGCCCGAGCCATTGCTACTGCCATAGCAGATTCAGTTACCGTATCCATATTTGCACTAACAAATGGAATGTTAATTGAAATATTACGGGATAATTTTGTTTTTAAATCTGTTTGAGATCTGCTAGTGATGTCTGAATATTTGGGTACGAGAAGAACATCATCAAAAGTTAATCCTTCTTTGAATTCCAATGAAACCTTGTAAAGATGGTCTAAGATGGATTATAAGCCTTTGTGTCACCTAGACAGTTTTGATGCAATAGTAATGGCATCTTTTGTTTCTGCTACATTATGAGTACGAATGATATCAGCACCATTAAGAACAGATACAACTTCGGCTGCAAGAGATCCAAATAATCGATCTGAAACATTTTCCTTACCTAAAAGTTTTCCAATAAATGATTTGTTTGAAACTGAGATCAAAATTGGATACCTCATCTTAATAGATTTTAAATTTTGAATAATAAAAAGATCTCTATCTATCCAATTAGATTTAATTTTTGTAAAAAAAGATCCACTTTCAGATTTTCTAAAAAATCCAATAGCAGGATCTAAAACAATCTTGCTTGACGGAATACCAGCAGTTTTTGCAAGTGAAATACTATCTTTTAAGAGATTTTTAGTCGATTTGGGATCTCCAGATACAGTTTTTGAATCAAAGGCACATAAAACAAGTGACGGAGAATAATCTTCGATCACATTAATCATTTGATCATCATATTTTAAACCAGAAATATCATTAATTATTTCAATTCCATATTCTAAAACAGATTTTGCAACATTGGCCCTACATGTATCAACTGATATTGGTAGATTAGATACATTTTGAATAATCTTTATTGCATCAAGAACTCTTTTTGTTTCTAATTTTTCAGATATTAATGTCGAAAGATATGGTGCAGTGGACATTCCTCCAACATCAATAAAATCTGCACCATCAATTTCCATCTGTTTTATTGTATTTGTAATCTGTTGTTTTGTTATTTTAATTGATTTTTTGTAAAATGACTCAGGACTAGTGTTTAAAATTGCCATTATTCGGATCGGGTTCTTTCCTCCTACGCCTATATTTCCAAGCTTAGTCACATGATTTATCATAAACCATGTCAATTTGAGTCATATGGTGATTGCAGGTTGGAATAAAAAATATGCAATGATTCGAAAAGAATTCAAATATAGCAAAGAACAAGATAAAGAATCAGCAATAATTTTAGATTCAATTTTAAGGAAAAATATTTCTAATAAAAAAATCAGAGATGAAATATCCGGTAAGACAGTGTTTGTAATAGGCGCGGGACCTTCATTGTCATTAGCCATACCAAAATTGAAAAAATTTAAAAAAGTTGTAAAAATTGTAGCCGATAGCGCAGTAAAGCCATTGATAGAGAATGGAATCAAACCAAACATTGTTGTAACAGACTTGGATGGAGATGAGCATTCTTTGAAAAAAATTGGTAAAACAGATTCAATTTTTGTGGTTCATGCACATGGCGATAATATTAGTAAATTACAACTTGCTGAAAATTTTAAAAATTGTATTGGAACAACACAAACAAACCCATTTAAAAAAATACAAAATTTTGGCGGCTTTACAGACGGAGATAGAAGTGTTTTTCTTGCAAATCATTTTGAGGCAAAGAAAATTATTTTATTTGGAATGGATTTTGGAAAAAGAATTGGAAAATATTCCCAAACAAAAGCATCCGAAAGACAAATCAAATTAAAGAAATTGAAAAGAGCTAAATTGCTTTTGGAATGGCTATCAGAAAATTCAAGATCGCAGTTATTTACAACATCAAGCCAAATCAATGGATTTGAAAAAATATCATATAATGAACTTGATATTATAATTACCTAGAATGCATTTAATACCCATATACATATCAAAGAAATTATGAAGTTTTCAGACGAGCAAATACAAGATATTATTGCCATGAGAGACAACATTGTCAAACAAATGGATAAGCATCAAAATGCTATTGAGACATTACAGAAAAATTTGGCAATTTTAGATTCAATATTAAAAGAATCTAGTTTTACAAAAGCTTCTGCCATTAAACAAGTAAAAACATCAGAATCATCAAAAAATATCCCTATTGAGCCTACTGAAAAATTAGAAAAAAGCACAATCCCAATTACTAGTGGAAGTGATGGTAAGATTATTGCGAATGCTTACATCACACCTGATCAAGTTTCAATAATTTTAGCAGAAAATATGGAGATAAATGCAGATACTCCACCCTTCAAATCATTCTTTATTGATAGAATCATTGGAGAGATGAAACGAAAAGATTCTGCGGAAGCTGAAAATGGTAAAATTCAGAAAGAATCAGTTATTGATTATATTATTAACAAAAATGGTTCAGATATACGAGAAATAATCATTAAAAATTACAGACAAAAAGAAAGAGTAAATGAAATAATCAACACCGCAGGATGGTCACTTACACGAATGCTAGAAAAAATCAAAAAGTGATTTTATGGATAAGATAGTAGTTTTAGATTTTGGATCTCAGTATAGTCATTTGATCTGCAGAAGAATAAGAGAATTTTCAGTGTATGCAGAACTAGTTCCCTTTGATATCAGTCATGAAGAATTACAAAAGCACAATCCTAAAGGAATAATTTTTTCCGGAGGTCCATCAAGTGTCTATAACTCCGATGCTCCTGTTCCTGAAAATAAAATTTTTGACATGAATTTACCGTTACTAGGAATCTGTTATGGACATCAATTAATTGTAAATAAGTTTGGAGGAAAGGTAAAAAGGGCTAACAAAGAATATGGTTCATCACTACTAACAATTGATAACGATAAGAATCTGTTAAGCGGGATTGGAGGTTCAGTTAGAGCATGGATGAGTCATGGTGATGAAGCAGAACAAATACCACCAGGATTCAAAGTAATAGGACACACTGAAAGTGCAAAGGCTGCGGCAATTGCTTCAGATGAAAGATCAATCTATGGAATTCAATTTCATCCAGAGGTGGTTCATACAGAGCAAGGAACTGAAATTCTCAAAAATTTTGTTTTGAAAGTTTGCCGAGCTAAACAAGATTGGACAATGGAGGGATTCATAGATTCTGCAGTGAATAAAATTTCAAAAATTGAAGGAGATGTTTTATGCGGTGTTAGTGGCGGAATAGATTCAACAGTAGCTGCTTTACTTATTCACAAGGCAATTGGTAATAGACTAAAATGTGTTTTTGTAAATAATGGCCTATTACGATTAAACGAAGAGATAGAAATCAAAGAGATGTTTGAAAAAAACTTTAATGTGAATTTTACAATGGTTGATGCTGTTCAAGATTTTTTAAGTAAATTAAAAGGCATTGAAGATCCTGAGAGAAAAAGAAAGATCATAGGTGAAGAATTTATCAATGTTTTTACAGATTTTGCAAAAAATAAAGGACCTTTCAAATGGCTGGCACAAGGTACGTTGTATCCAGATGTAATAGAGAGTGGAGTTTCAAAAGGTCCTGCGGCAGTGATAAAATCCCATCATAATGTTGGGGGACTACCAGATTGGCTCGATTTGGAAATTTTAGAACCTTTACGTGAGTTATACAAAGACGAAGTTAGAAAAATTGCTAAAATTTTAGGTGTTCCAGAAAAACTTTTCATGCGACATCCATTTCCAGGACCTGGACTTGCTGTAAGAATTATTGGTGAAGTAACTCCAAAAAAGCTGCAAATATCAAAAGTAGCAAGTAAAATTGTTGAAGATGAATTGATAGCATCTGGATTTTACGGTAAAGTCTGGCAAGCATATGCAGCAGTAGGCGACGATAAAGCAGTAGGCGTAGTTGGCGATGAGAGAAAATACGGGAATATTGTAATGATTAGAGTAGTAGACTCTATTGATGCAATGACAGCTGATTGGACAAGATTACCGCATGAATTACTAGAAAAAATCAGTAATAGAATCACAAATGAGGTTGAAGATGTAACATGGGTAACATATGCTATTTCAAGTAAACCTCCTGCAACGATTGAGCCACAATAAAACAATTACATTCAAACAACTCAGATTGCTCTCAAGTTTGATGTTCAAAAGACCTTTTTAATATAAAATAATTATAATAAATTCATGATAACAATTCCTAGAGAAATTAAAGAGTTTATTGAGTTACAAGGAATTTTTGCAGTAGGAACTACTGGAGTAAATAATATACCAAATATATCTCCAAGAATTTTTTTTAGGGTTGATGAAAATGTTATCTATTGGTTAGATTTTTTTAAACATAAATCTTACAAGAATATACAAGCAAATCCATGGGTAACTATCTCTGTTTTTAATAAAGATGATTTGAAAGGATTTCAATTTAGAGGAATTGTAAATTTTATAACAGATGAGCCAACAAAATTAGAAATAAAAGAATCAATTATCAAAAAAACATTAGAAAAAAATTCATCAGAGAAAATAAAAAAATTGAGTGAAAAAATAGAAGTTCAAGTCATACGGTTTGAGCCAAAAGTATGTTATTCATTAAATCCAGATGAATTTAGTGATATGTGCATAGGATCTGACGTAGATTCAACTCAATTGTTTCAAAAGTAATCCATTAATATTCAAATTTTTTTGAGATTGGTATGGGTTTTCATGTATTTGATACATATGTCAAAGCTAAAGATGGTCATACTATGCATTTTGATGTAATAACTGACAAAAATAATATAGAAAACGCAATCATGTTTGCAAAAGAGTGGCTAAATAGTATTGGAGAGAAAGACGCTGTAGTTACAACAAAAGAGTGTAGATTTTGCCATACACAATCAGTATCTGAAGAAATAGAAATTGAGATAATGACAAATGGTTATTTTATTGCAAAAATGGAAGGTTGCCCTAATTAAAATATGAAAAATTATGTATGCTATTTGGTTTACATTTTCGAAAAGCGATAGAGAGTATCTAAAAAATACAATTGATGAAATTTCAGAAAAATATCATGCTCCAAAATTTGAACCACATATTACAGTTTATGGATTAATAGATACAGAAATTAATGAAATTGATAAAATCATGAAAGAAATAATTTTAAATCAAAATTCATTTTTAGTTAAAAAATCAGAAATTTTGCAGTCTGAGGAATTATGGAAGACAGTATTCATTGAATTAAAATCAAATGATCAGATGGAGTTAATTCATAAAAATTTTAAAAAATATTTTGACAGAGTATCAAAATATAAGTTCAAACCACACATAAGTCTAATTTATAAAATCTTACCAATTAAAGAAAAAATGAAAATAATAAATAATTTAGATATTAAAAATGAATTTCAGGTAAGTAAACTAGCAATACAAAAATTTTCTCCAAATATAAAAAAATGGAAAATTGTAAAAGAATATAATTTAAAAAATAATCAAACGTAAAATGAAAAAAATCTATTATAAAATTTTATAATAATGCTGCACCAAAGACTCCAGCAGAATCACCCAACTTGTTTTGTAAAATGGGCGTATCAACTAAATCTGAAAAAACTTTCTGATATACTGATTCTTTTCCTTCAGTATATAAAAAATCAATATTAGATAAACCTCCTCCTAAGACAATTACATCAGGATCTAAGATATCAATAACATTTGCCAATCCAAATCCAAAATTTTCCAAAAACTCATCTTTCCATTGTTTAGAATTATCGATATTTTGTAAAATTTCAGGCATGTTTTGTGATTTTCCAGTAAGTTCTTTCCATCGTTTTTCTAATGCTGGACCACTAATGTATGTCTCAACACAACCTTTCTTTCCACAATAACAATTATTTCCATTTTGATGTAATGTATGATGTCCCCATTCTCCTGCAATATTTGTCCTACCTTGGTGAATCTTTCCATTGATAACTATTCCTCCGCCCACACCAGTCCCCATAATGATACCAAAAACTACATCAAATCCTTTTGCAACACCTAATGTAGATTCAGCCATTGCAAAACAATTTGCATCGTTCTCCATAGATATTTTTTGACCTAATTTTTGTTCTAAATCCTCTTTAAGTGATTTCCCAATAAGACATTGAGTATTACTGTTTTTTATCAAACCAGTTTTTTTTGAGATTGCACCAGGAGAGCATAATCCTATAGAATAATTTTTCATATTTGCTAAAAGTTCAGAACTCAGTGAAGTAATTGTATCTAGTATTTTGAAATAATCATTTCTGGGGGTTGTAACTCTTTTTCTTTGAATAATGTTTAGATTTTCATCGAGTAGAATTGCCTCTGTTTTAGAACCGCCTAGATCTATTCCTAGTTTGTACAACAATAATTCAATATAGTTAGGATTGCTTAAGTTTTAGCTAAATTTGTTAAATTATTTTATCGTGCGCCAGAAACAGAAATTACATCATCGATTCTGAGAATCATGCAAGCTGCTTCTGTTGCTGATTTAATTATTTGTTCTTTTACTGCTAGCGGTTCTACAACATCTATAGAGAGCATATCAGCAATTCTTGTATTTCGTGCATCAATTCCAGTCCATTTCCGACCTTGGTTTTGTTTTGCTCTTAATGTAGCCATTGTATCAATTGGATCCATTCCAGCATTTTCTGCTATTGTAAGAGGAATAATTTCAAGTGCCTCAGCATATTTTTTGATTGCAAGTTGTTCCCTACCATCAAAACTATCTGCCCATTCTTTAAGTTGGGATGCTGCGTATGATTCTGGGGCTCCGCCACCTGCAACAATTTCTGGTTTTTCAATTACATCTTTTACTACCATTAAGGAGTCATGTATGGAACGATCAACTTCATCAATTACTCTTTGTGAACCACCCCTGATAAGCAAGGTAACAGATTGTGGATTTTTACAACCTTCAACAAATACCCATTTATCAGATTCAACTTTCTTCTGATGAGCAATATCTGCAATACCAAGATCTTTTTCTGTAAGATCATCGAGGTTAGAAATAACACGTCCACCGGTTGCTTTACCAAGTTTTATCATATCACTTTCTTTAACACGTCTAACTGCCATGATACCATATTTTGCTAAATAGTGCTGTGCAATATCATCAATTCCTTTTTGACAAATTAATACATTAACACCAACATTGTGAAGTTTGTCAACCATTGTTTTGAGCATTCTATTTTCTTCTTCCAAAAACATTTGCATTTGTGTTGGATCTGTGATTCTAATCTCTGAACTCATCTCAGTCTTTTCAATTTCTAAGGCGGAATTCAACAATGCAATCTTTGCTTTCTCAACTTTTGTTGGCATTCCACTATGGACAACTTCTTTGTCTAAAACAATGCCTTTGATAATTTGAGTATCTGTAATAGAACCACCGGCTTTCTTTTCAACTTTAATATTTTCAAGATCAACTGAATATGTCTCTGCCTTCTTTGTTGCAACTTTTAAGATTGCATCAACTACAACTTTAGAGAGTACATCACTATCTTCTGAGATTAATTTAGACTGCATACTGGTTGTGGCAATTTTGAGAAGTGTTTCTCTATCATCAGGTAAGATTTTTTTTGCCATTTGAGAATAGATCTCCAATGTTTTTTCAGCTGCTGCTTGATAGCCTTCAATAATTACAGAAGGATGGACATCTTTTTTGAGAAGATCTTCTGCTTTAGCTAAAAGAGCACCACCAAAAACTACTGATGATGTGGTTCCATCTCCTACTTCATTATCAACTGTTTTTGAAATTTCCACCATCATTTTGGCAGCTGGATGTTGAACATCAATTTCTTTTAAGATGGTTGCACCATCATTAGTAATAGTAACATCGCCTAAGGAATCAACTAGCATTTTATCTAATCCTCGTGGTCCTAAACTACTTCTAACTAATTCAGCAACTAGTTTAGCAGCAGCAATATTGTTATGTTGAGCGTCCTTACCTTTTTGTTGTAACGCACTCTCTTTTAGAACTAAAACTGGTCCATTTGGAGTTTGTTGAATTGATGCCATTTAGATAAACTACAATCCTCGTGATCCCCCTTTTTAACATTACTTAGCAGATTGGGTTAATGTAAGATCGTTTTTTTACATCGACAATCCCTCCAGAAAGTATTCGAATGGAGGGAAGAGCAAGAAAAGGTAAGAAAAGCGGGATCAAATGAGGTCGTGAAAACTTGCATCCAGAATCTACAATTGAACTATTTATTTGCTGAAAATTAGTTAAAACTTTTTCAAACGATTCAGTAGAAATAATTCCTGCCAATTGTAATGGTAATGATGCAATAATTTTTCCAGATTTTACTACGACGAGTCCTCCTTGATTTTTGATAAGAATATTTGCAGCTATAGACATGTCAGAATCATTAGATCCAATTACAATCATGTCATTTTCATGAAAACACCAAGTAGATGCAAATGCACCTATATCTGCTCCAAAATTTTCAAGAAATCCTATAACATGTTTGTTAGTTCCATGAATTCTATCAAAAGAAGCTACTTTCCACACGTCCTGATCCAAAGAAGTTAAAACGTTTCCATTTTCAGTAAATAATTCAACAGAACCGAGTTTTGTTATAATTTCAGTTTGCATAAAAATAGTATTTGCAAGAACACTTTTCTTTTTTGACTTGATAACAAAATCTTTGGGAGAGAGTTTTTTTAATTTGATAGTTTTTTTAATCCATGGAGGAATTGCTTTTTTCTTTACCGAAGTAATAATACTACCGTTAGATACAACTAATTTTCCACCAACAAAGACTTTGTTAGGTTTTACAGATTTTAAATCATCAAAAATTAAGATATCAGCAAGCTTTCCTGGAGCAATGCCACCTAGGTCTTTATTCATGTTGTAATAATCAAAGCAGTTTTTTGAAGCCATTGAAATAGCATCAATTGGGTTTAGACCAAGTTTGATAGATTCCCTTACACAATGATCAATATGACCATACTGTATCAAGTCTGTAGGATCAAGTCCATCAGAACAAAACATCAGTCTATCCAGATTAATCCCATGAGACAAAACACGTGGAATAATTTCTTTTAAGTCACGCCTAATTGATCCTTCTCTAATCATAATCCACATTCCTAGACGTAATCTTTCTAAAACCTGATCAAAATTGATAGGTTCATGACAAGATAGAATTCCAGATGCAACGTATGCATTAAGTTTTTTTTCACTTGCTCCAGCAGTATGTCCATTAATTATGCAATCTCCTTCCAACATAGCACTCAAAGATTTCATCGTTTTAGGATCTCGTAAAGTTACTTTGGTCCATGAAAAAACTTCTCCCAGTCCTAAAACATGAGGATGTTTTACTGCTAATTTTTCCTGTGATAACGATAAAGATTTGCTATTACTAAATTTTCTATCTACTGGTAGACCTCCTGGAACAACTTGAAATATTCTAATTGGTAAATTTTCGCCTAGTTTTAGAAATTCTTGAAATCCTTTGTATCCAGATACACTAACAATATCTATTGGATCTGAGAAAAGAGATGTTACACCACATAGTAGTGATTTTTTTGCAAGTTCAGACGGTAAAACAAATTGATCTATGTGTAAATGCGGATCAGCAAAACCTGGGCCTACATATTTTTCTTCAATATCAATAATAGTTGTTTTTGATCCAACTGCATGTTCAGCATCTGGTCCAACATATGCTATACGATCATCTATTATTGCGATCTGTATTTTTGGAATAATTTCTTTAGTATAAACAGACACCAATGAACAGTTTTTTAACACAAGATCTGCTTTTTTGTCACCCATAGCTACTGAATTTAATGAAGAAATCGAATTTGCTAGGCTCGAAGTCACAAATTTTCTTAGATTATGCACCTATTATAGATTCAATGCTTAAATTACCGTTGAGGCGGTTTTTTTCATATGAACATACCCAAGGTTATGCGAAAGTATTGTGCAAAATGTAAAACACATACTGAGCAAAAGGTCTCCATATACAAGGCTGGAAAAAGAAGGGGTTCAGCAAGAGGAGAACGTAGACATGCTGAGCGTAAACGAGGGTATGGTGGACAAAAATTCCCAAAACTTGCAAAACCTGCAAAAACTACAAAGAAAGTGACTCCTATAATGACATGCACAGTATGCAAAAAGAAATATAATAAAATAGGTATTAGAATTAGAAAATTTGAGTTGGTGGCAGCATGAAAAAAGATCACGTTGAAATTCCAAAGCCATCAAGTAAATTCCAGAAAGTTAATTGTAATGAATGCGGTGAATTACAAGTGGTATATTCTCATGCTTCACAAGTTGTTGTATGCAATTCTTGTGGGAACAACATTGCAGAACCAACAGGTTCTAAAGCAAAAATTAATGGTAAGATCTCAGGCAGTGCCGAGTAAATCATAATCTTGTTTTGTATTTAGATTAAAAGCAATTCTTTTGTCATCAATTATTATAAATTTTTCAGATATATTTTCCATAGTTAAAATTTTTTCTGCATTTACTAATGAAATTCCAGAATAACAGCATTGTTGATTCTCAAACTCAAACCAATAATCAGATGAAAGATGTAAAGAATCAAGAAATTTTTTTGTAATAATGATTGTCGTCCAAACATTTTCTAAATTACATTGAGTTATAATTTTTTTAATAATATCACCATCTAAAAAAGGTAAATCAGCTGATGCAATCAAAACAAAATCATTTAATGATTTAAGAACTAAATTAAGATCATTTACATAACCATCACCAGGAGTATTAAAAAGTTCAATACTATTTTCTTCTAAAAATTTCTTTGTTTGTGGGGAGTTAGAACTAGTGATTGCCAATATTTTTGAAAAGCAATTAGAATCTCTTAAAGCATCAAGTACATGAAGTATTACAGGCTTTTTATATTTTAGAAGGAGTTTTTCTCCAGTTAAACTCATTCGACTTCCTTTGCCACCTGCCATCACAATGCCAATCATACTGAAATAAAAACCAAAAGAGATACTAGTCGTGTCAATTCATTAGTAGCCCCAAAAACATCACCGGTGATTCCTCCAAAGCTACGAGTACTCAAAATAACTAGGAACATAGTTAAAGTCACGCCTATTCCAAATACAAGTAAACCTATGTGGCTACCAAGCAAAATCATAGGGATTAAAGTAATAATGGCAGATAGTAATAACTTATTTTTATTTTTCATCATCTCGATAAAAGGAGAATTGGAACCTAGAGAGGCAGATTTTCCGATACTTGCCATTAAAACCATTGAAAATTTTGCAATTATTTCACTTAGTAAAATTGCTAAAAATAATTGATATCCAGTAGATAATGATATCACAATTAACAATCCCACAATATGCAAAACTATTGTTACCATTCCTGCAGAACCAGTAGAGAGATCTTTCATTGCTGCAAGTTTTTGTTCTTTTGTACCTTTTACCATTAAACCATCAGCAAAATCTGCTAAACCGTCAGTATGATGTATACCTGTAAGTATTGCAAATGAAGTAACAACTAGTAAACTTACTATCAATGGATCTAAAAATAATGAGAGCCCAAATCCTATTGATCCAACAATTAAACCAATTACAATCCCTACAACTGGAAAAATATACATGTATTTTGCAATTGTTTCAAGATTTGAATTGCCAATTGGAATGATAGTCAAAAATGAAAAAACAGAGCCAATTTCCTTAAGCATGAATCCACCAACCTAAATATGATAAAAATAAAAGAAGTGGAACTACAACCATTCCACAAAATAATATCGATGTAACTTTCATTATTAAAATTGCTGACTTGACATGATCTTTAGTAAATGAAATATTTCCATCACCTAATGAATAGTGATCCAGTTTTTCAAATTTTGTTCCTAATGCTCCTGCGATAGCTGCCATGGGATATCCGGCATTAGGACTTTGAGTTTTCTTTCCATCACGAATCATTATTTCAAAAGATTTTTTCCAATTATTTCCTAGAATCATAGCACTGATTACCATGATAAATCCAGTAAGTCTTGATGGAATGTAATTCAAAATTGTATCACATTTTGCTCCAAACCACCCAATATTTCTGAAAATATCTGTTTTGTATCCAATCATAGAATCAGCGGTATTAACCACCCGATAAACAAAGGCACCAGGTAAACCAAAAAATGCAAAATAGAAAAGAGGTCCAGTTACACCATCAACCGTATTTTCACTAATACTTTCTAGTACGCCTGAATATACGTGATTTTTATCAAGATTTTTAGTATTTCGCTTTACGATCATCGATAAATTGTCTCTAGCAGAAGAAATGTTGTCCTGCTCTAGTGCAGTAACAACTGCTATTGCATGTTTTTCCATTCCTTTTATTGCAATAGTTGATTTTAACAATACACTTCCTACGATTATTGAAATAATTATGTAGATGTAATCTATGGAAATTAAGTTAATTCCAATTTCCAAAAAAATAACTAATGATATAACTATTCCAATAGAAATTAAAATGATCAAAATACCTCCAAGTTTTTCCAAAGTTTCTGATGAATTTTTTGTATGAGGGGTCAATTTTGCAATTAAGGATCCAATCCAAGCAGTAGGGTGAAATTTATTTCTTGGATCACCAACTGTGAAATCTAATACGAGCGCAAAAAATACAATTAGAATTGATTCAATTATCAACTAATCATCCTCTCTATTTCGGCAATATTCAAATTTGATTTTACTAATTTACTTAGTTTATCAATTTCATTTTCTATTTTAACAAGATTTTTTTTATTCCAAGTCAAATTCTTGGCATTAACATTCAAAGAATCTTCCTCAGGTAAATCTAAGTTAATCATAGGTATAGTACCTATTATTGGTCGATTTGTTATTTCTTTAATTTTTTTAAAACCTGGTTTTAGTATATTGATATCACCTCGAAATTTATTAATTACATAACCTTTGACTAACTTTTGATATTTTTTCTCTAAAAGAGCCATGGTACCTACGATACTGGCAAATGAACCACCTCTATCAATATCCGAAATCAATAATACTGAAGAATTTGATATTTCTGCCATTTTCATATTTGCAATATCAAATTTTTGCAAATTAATTTCAGCAGGAGAACCAGCTCCTTCCAGAATAATCAAATCGTAATTTTTTTGAAGATGTTTAAATGATTTAGTAGCAATCGTTAGTCCTTTAGTTGTTACAAATTTTTTATAATATTCTGAAGCATGCATTTTTTTAAACAGTTTTCCATTGAGGTATACATCACTATAGTAATTTCCTTGAGGTTTCAATAAAATTGGATTTAGATCTGAGGTAATTTCACATCTAGCTGCTATTGCTTGGATTGCTTGTGCACGAGATATTTCAAAATCATTTGTTTTATACGCATAATTTGACATATTTTGAGACTTGAAAGGTGCTACTGAAAATCCCTTATCTGAAAAAATTCTACATAGAGATGTAACAAGAGTAGTTTTTCCAGATCCAGATGATGTACCCTGTATCATTAATGATTTCATAATCTCTCCAAAGCATTGATTAATTTTTGATTTTCTTGTCTTGTCTTTACAGCAATTCGGATATAATTATTATTTAATCCCCGAATTGTTTTACAATCACGAACTAAAATTTTTTTTTCAAGTAGTTTTTTTTGTAATACGTTTGATTTTATTTTTGTTTTTATTAAAATAAAATTTGTAGAGGTATCAATACATTGAAAATTTTTAAGTTTAGAAATGCTATTTATGAGATATATAGATTCTTTTTTGATTAGTTTTTTAACTTTGTCTAAATAAAATCTATCCGAAAGAGCAACAGATGCTGCTTGTTGTGCCAATCCAGAAATATTCCAAGGAATGTTAATTTTATTTAAAACTATAGCCATTTGTTTTGAACCTATTCCATAACCAATTCTTAATCCAGCTAATGCAAATGATTTTGTCAAAGATCTTAAAATAAATAAATTGTTATATTTTCTAATTAGATTAATAATGGATTCATCATAATCTGGCACTAATTCAATAAAACATTCATCTACAAACACTAAAGTTTTGTGTTTATTTGCTAATATGATTATTTTTTGTAATGTTTTTTTTGAGAGTAAATTTCCAGTGGGATTATTTGGATTGCAGATGAAGATGCATCCATTATTTGGAATTTTAGAAATAAATTCATCAGTATTTTTTTCTAGATTCATTGTTTTAAAAAATGTAATTTTTGCCCCACATAGTTTTGCTGCAGATTCATATTCACCAAATGTTGGAATCGGAATTAAAACAGGTGTTTTATTGGATAGAAAAGTTCTACAGAAATTATAGATTATTTCTGTAGCCCCATTTCCTACAACAATTTGAGAAGATGGTATTTTGGTATAATGTTCTAGATTTTTTCTAAGTTGGCTAGAATCTGAATCAGGATAGATTTGTATTGAATCTATCTGATTTTTTATTGTTTTACGAACAATAGAAGAAATTCCAAGAGGGCTAATATTTGAGCTAAAATCCACAATATCTGAATTAGGATTATTTATTGAAAATGGGCCCCCATGATGAATTCGTTTATGTTCAGATATGTAGGGATTAATTCTCATAGTTTGAAATATTCTGTGCTAATATAGTATGTTTTGGTTAAATTCAGAAAACGATTATTAATTGTATGAATGGATTTTTAGATCATGGATAAGAAAAGAGTTGCAATTGTAGGAGTTACAGGTTCAGTAGGTCAAGAATTTGTATTATCATTAAATAATCATCCTTGGTTTCAAGTTACACAGATAGCAGCATCTGAGCGATCTGCTGGAAAAAAATATCTTGAAGCAATCAGAGATCCTAATAGTGGAATAATTTCATGGGAAGTAGATGGACAAATTCCTGAATACATAAAAGAAATGACTGTGAAAAATATTAGTGAATTAGATTTAACTCAATTAGACTTGGTATTTTCAGCAGTTGAATCAAAGGCAGCTAGAGATATTGAAACTCAGATAGCAGCAGAGTTACCAGTTATTTCAACTAGTTCAGCTTATCGTTATGAAGAGGATGTACCAATTCTAATTCCTGGAATTAATGATGAACAATCAGAGTTATTAGAAATACAAAAAAAGAATAGAAATTGGAAGGGTTGGGTTGCACCTCTTCCAAATTGTACCACTACAGGTTTAGCAATTACTTTAAAACCACTTTATGAAAAATATGGTGCAAAAAAAGTGATGATGACTTCAATGCAAGCAATATCTGGTGCAGGTCGTGCTCCTGGTGTATCTGCAATGAACATCACAGATAACATCATACCATTCATTGCAAAAGAAGAAGAAAAAGTAAGAATTGAAACTAGAAAAATTCTAGGTAAATTGATAAACGGAAAAATTCAAGATGCTAACATTAAAGTCAGTTGTACATGTACTAGAGTTCCAGTAATTGATGGTCATACAGAATCAGTGTTTGTGGAAACTGAAAAGGAGATTGACTCACAAAGAGCCAAACAAGTTTACGATGATGCTAATAATGAGAGTACTGTAGTAGGACTTCCTTCATCTCCTGAAAAGTATTATGCATTTCATGAAGATCCAACACGACCTCAACCAAGAATGGAACGCAGCGTGGGTGATGGTATGACGACAACAATTGGAAGAGTTGAAAAAGAAGAATTATTTGATCATGGATTAAAGTATGTGTTATTCTCACATAATAAAAAAATGGGTTCTGCAAAAGGAGCTGTTTTGTTAGCAGAGATGCTTTACAAAAAAGGTAAAATTTAGAGTATTTTTTGAAATTTTTACAATAATAACTTTATAAGAACCAGAAATCTAGATCGTTTCGAGAGTTTTAAATGGTAAAAGTTGATGAGCTAGATTTACAAATTTTATCTGAGCTGTCTAATGATGCTTCAATTTCAATTCCAAGATTATCAAAAAAAATCAATGTAAATTCATCAGTAGTCTACTCTAGAATTAAACGGCTGATAAAACGTAAATTAATTGAACGTTTCACAATTGTCGTAAATGATACAGAACTCGGATATAATGTGAAGGCATTAACTGGGATAAATATGGATACAAAAAAACGAGACCATATAATTGAAGAATTGTTCAAAATAGAAGGTGTTAGAGAAGTTGCCGAAGTTACAGGAAGATTTGATATTTTGGTAACTATGTATGCAAAATCATTAGATCAAATGCATAAGATGGTATCAGAAAAAATTGGACGTATTGAAGGAATACAGTCATCAGAATCATTTATAGAAATGAAGTCACGTTCAAAAGCAATGCCATATAAATCATCAAAGGATAGCGACTAACATTGCAAAAGCAAAAATCTGAATCTCGTGTTGCAGTATATTATGAATTAACTAAACCAAAAATTTGGTATCTGTTAGTTTTTACAGCATTTGGAGCTACTTTAACAGCATCCAATATTTACGGAATTGAAATTTCTTTACCCACATGGGCATTAATGCTATTTTCTGTTGCTGCTGGTT
The DNA here is from genome assembly GCF_000220175.1 of Nitrosarchaeum koreense MY1. NCBI lineage: Archaea > Thermoproteati > Nitrososphaerota > Nitrososphaeria > Nitrosopumilales > Nitrosopumilaceae > Nitrosarchaeum > Nitrosarchaeum koreense. The sequence continues at coordinate 1,381,598 of NZ_AFPU01000001.1, forward strand.
CTGCTGCAGCCAATACGCTAACTAACTATCATGATAGAGATATAGATGCAATTATGGAGAGAACAAAAAATAGACCTCTTCCTTCAAAAAGAATTCATCCAGCAGAGAAAGCAAGAAATTTCGGACTTGCATTAGCAGGAATCTCTCTTGTATTAGCATTTGGAATTTCATTTACAACAACTTTAGAGCAAGGAATTTGGGCAACAATCTTTATTGCATTTGGTTTGGTAAACAATATTCTTGTATATTCATACATGTTAAAACGAAATTCTAGAACAAATATTATTTTAGGAGGTTTATGTGGTGGCTCCCCACCAATGATTGGTTGGGTAGCAGTGACTATGACAGATTTATGGACAATGGGTTTAGCAATGGCAGGCCTTGTGTTTATTTGGATTCCAATGCATATTTGGGCTTTGACTTTGCATTTCAAAGAAGATTACAACAAAGTTAATGTTCCAATGTTAACTGCTGTACAATCTGAAAAGACATCGGCAAGAGCAATTGCGGGTTCAACTTTTGTTATGGTACTTTTTTCAATTGCACCATTCTTTTTAACAACAGAAAATGGAGAACCTATGGTGGGTCCAGTTTATCTTTGGACTGCTATAGCTTCAGGTGCTTTAATGATAATATTATCAGCATGGGTAATTGCAAAACCAATGGAAAAAGCATCGTGGACTTTGTTTAAGTTTTCTAGTCCATATTTGGCAGTTTTGTTTATTGCATTAATGGTAGATTCAGCACTATAAAATACTGTTATTGATATCTAAACTGTTTAGCTCTTTTGTAATTTCAGAATGAGATTCAACAAGTAATTCAATTTCATGTTGTAATTGAGATGAATTCCAGTCAGATTTAATCAACATAGTTAATTTTGTAACAATACTCCATTGAAGATTATTTTGTTGATCAATTAACTCAAGAAATCTTTTCCCTTTTTCATCTTCAGACATAATTTTTTGATATTATACAATCATAAAAAGTTAACATGAATATCTTGAGATCAAATGAACACAACTCGTTTTTTAAAAATAAATTTACAATTTTGCTTCAATGGTAATTATATAATTTTATAATTTTATTAGTGAATATGAGCAGTAAAAGACATTGAAATGCAGCATAACAGAATGCAAGAGTAAAGCTGAACAACCAGTCAAAATAGGACTAAAAGAAACCAGAAATTTATGTAAATATCACTATAATTTATTCAAAAATAGGGACGAAAAATACCCACCAAACTTTAGCAAGGCATCAGAATTTAAAGAAAAAATAAACTAGGTATAATTTCGGCGTTAAAGAATAATTGAAAACTTTAACATCTACTATTTTTAATACATTTTATGGCTACAAGTAAAAAAACCAAGTCAAAAAATAAACCAGCAAAAAAAGCAACTTCTAAACCAATCAAGCAAACAAAAACTACATCAAATAAGCCAGAATTTGAAAAAGCTTGGAAAGAATACAATTCAGCATTAAGTGTATGGAAAGAATCACTTGCCCAATGGCAAAAAGCTACAAACGATACATTAATGACATATCATGATGCCTGCCAAAGAGCATTAGAGTCAGATACAGAATTATTAAAAAAAGTCAGTTCCAGTTGGGAAAATACATGGCAAGAAATAGGTCCAGAATACATTAAGCAACAAACCAAAATGATTGAAAATATCTTTAAAGAAACGAATATCGAGTCAATTAAAAAATTCAATGAGCAATGGGAAAAATTTCTAAAAACATCTGGCGACGATTCAATTAAAGCATATCAAGAAGCCATAAAACAATTCAATCAAGCTTGGCAAAATACTCATACATAATTTTAATATTTTTTAATTCAAATTAATTATTTTTTTATTATTTCATTAATGTAATTTCATTTGAAAAATAAATGATGTCTAACACATCATTTAGATTAAATGGTTTTACAAGAAATGCAAGTACTCCTAACTTAGTGCATTCATTAAAAATATCCTGATCATCATTTCCAGTTATTACAATAATTTTTGAGGAATGATCTTGAGATCTAATTTTTTTTAGCACACTTAATCCATCAAGGTTAGGCATTACTAGATCTAAGAAAATAAGTTCAGGTTTACTAGAGTAATATTTTTCAATTGCTTCAATACCATCACTAGCCTCAGCTACAACATTATGATTATGAGCTAAAAGAAAATCTTTAAGGAGTGAACGGGATTCCTCAGAATCATCAACTATCATAACTCTAGTCATACATTATAAACAGCATTGATGAATTTAGGGGTATGAGTGTATAAGATAATGACTTACACTTATGATAGCCACAAAAAATAGGATTATAATTGGTCTAATTGAATTTGATTTCAAATGGATATTTCAATAGAACCATGGAAGAAATTGGTAATTCATGAGGTTATTGAATATAAATTCGATGACTGGGTAAAGCAAATAGCATTTAGCACCAGATCATCAGGAGGTGCAATACCAACAATGCAATGGACAAACGGAATTGTTTTTTCTCCTGCTAATTTTCCAACAACAAATGTTACAGTTGAAGAACAATTAAAGGGAATTCTTCATTGGTCATCTGTATCTTTTGCAATTAAAGAAAAATTTGAAAAACAGATAGTAATTGAAAACGCAACGATTAATCTTGTGGATGTTAGCGTAAATGAAATCTTTAAAGAACTTGCACTAAATCTTAAAAAACAATCAAAATTTGCAATTAATTCTGGCAAAATATAATGAATATAGAAAAAGAAATCGAAGAGTTGGAATCCATTCTAAAAAAGATTAAACAATTTGAACCAGATCCATACTATGTAAATTATTATTTTAATTCATATCTTTTTTCAGTAAATAATGCATATCATGGAATTTTTGAAGAGGCAAATAGAGATTTTGGATTATTCATAAGGGAATATACTAAAGATGTCTTTTTAGAAAAAGCAACTGAAAAAAATGATCAAAAAGCATTTAGTTTTGGCATATGGTTTGAAAAAAAGTATGATGAATATCATCAAAGCGATTATCCAAATTTTATTAAAAAATGCTGTAAGTTTCAAAATGACGGTAAAAGACTTCCGAAAGTCAAGATAATGATTAGTGCAAAGAAAAGATACGTCAATGATCCTAATCAAGAAATTATATGTAATATGAAAGATGGAAAAATAGGATCAAAGGAAGAGATACAGATAGAAATTAGAAAGCAATTACCAATATTTTTAGAAATAATTAATTACAAAAGAAATAATTTCAATGAACCAATTATAAATAAAAATCAAGTTTCTGTTTCAACATTTTTAGATATTGATGGAAATGAAAATGTGGATATTTTAGAGGCATCTAAAAATTACTTATCTGTTTTGAAAAAGATTGTATTTGAGGTTAGAGAGAAAATTAAAGAATTAACTAGATGGTCATAATTATTAAAATCGCAGTGATAAAAATTTGTTAGATATTTTTTCTAATAAATAAAATAAGATTAACTCTTAATTCATAGGATTATTTGTATTTGGGCCACATAGTATTCCAGGTTTCTGCAAATTTTTTCATCATCTCGCCATAAGCTTTCATACTTTCCATCCCAGATGAATTTAGAGTTTGTTGCCAATTTTCTGCAACTTGTTTGAATGTAGATGCATTAGCTTCATTGAGTGATTTTTGCCAAGCTTCTCCAAATTCTTTGAAAGATTTTATTCCAGCTTCATTGAGTGATTTTTGCCAATTTTCACCAAACGCCTTCATAGTATCTACGCTAGATTCTTTGGCTGCTTTTTCCCAAACCTCATTAAATTTGGCTTGCATTTCATTTGTTGCTTTTTGTATTTGTTCAAATACGGTTTTCCAATTTTCAAGAGATTTTGAATATTCTTGCCAAAGAGAATCCCAATGATTTGATTTTTCTTCAGAGGTCATAAACTATATTTGTTCTTGAGACACTTAAACTGTTCCCTAAAAATTATTTGCTAGATTTTTTACGATTTTTTAATCTCTCTTCCATTCTAATTTTCCCTTCTGCAAATTTTTGCCTATCTTCATCAGTTTTAAGTAAAAGTTTTGGAGCGTGGGTAGGTTTTCCATTTTTATCTAATGCAACAAAAGTTACAAAAGCTGTACCAGTAATAGTCTTAATTCCAGTTACAATATCTTCTGCTTCTGCTTTTACTTCAATTTCCATTGATGAGTTATGAACATAATTTATTCTTGCATTTAATTTTAAAACATTGCCAACAAAAACAGGTTTTATGAAATTTACACTATCCATACTTACAGTTACTGCATTTGATTGAGCATGTCTTTGTGCTACAATACCTGCAACCATATCAATATGTTTGAGAATTTCACCCCCGAATACGTTTCCGGCTGGATTGGCATCTGAAGGAAACATTCTAACAATTACATGTGCACTAGATTCTTCAGGGCTTTTTTCTTTTTTGGGTAAATTTTTAGGGTTATTTTGCAATAAGACAGTTTAGATTTCATCTAATTTAATTTAATCAGTTATACGAATTACTATTTGAAATAATTATCTAGTTTAATTTTATTTATTTTTGGAATTTTTGCTAATTCAAATCCCTCTTGACGTTTTGAAAGGGATTTAGTGGCATCTATACCCATTTTTGCAGTCTTTAAGTTCTTTTGATCACTAGAAGGATCTAAACTGGATCCTCGTACATTTTTTATTATCAATAGATCTGTGTCAGCTTGAAATCTTGTTGCCATTGCATATTCAACAGATTCGGCATTATTAGGATTAATGTCCTCATCTACAACTGTTACTTGTTTTAATGAACGATGAGATTCAAATGTTTTTTTAATTATTTTTTTAGGATCAGAATCTTTTTTCTTTTTTATTTGGACTACTGCATGTAACCAGTTACATCCTCCATTTGTCATAGATACTTGTTTAGTTTGAGGAAATGATTTTTTTAGTTCTCCATTTAATTTTGATTCAATTGGCATTCCCATCAGTAATCGATGTTCAGAGAAGCCTGAAAGAACATCATGAAAAATAGGATTATTTCTATAGTATAAAGATTCTAACTCAAAAATTGGTTGAGATCTATGGTGGTCATAAGTTTGTAGCATTTCTACCATCCACTCTTGATGAGTTTTATCTTGTAGAATTTTTCCCTCCATTACAATTTCAGTTCCTGAAGGAACATGTAATCCAGTGTAAGGAAGTTTAGATAATGTAAGTTTTCCACCTAAAAGTGAATTTGCAATATCGATTTCATCTTTACCCCATTCAGCTTGATATGCGCCTGCAATAGATATTGCGGGATGTACACCAATAGTTACTGCAACTTTTAGATCTTCATTATGTTCCTTAGCATCAATAAAACATCTATGTAGATGTCTTCCTTCTACCATTCTAATCGAAAAATGAGTTTTATCAATCGGCATCAATCTATGAAAAGATGAATTTTGCTCACCAGTTTCAGGATTCTTAACATATGCAATAGAAGAAGTGATGAAAGGTCCTGATTCTTTTTCAAAATGCGTAACAATAGGCATGATAGAGATGGTTTTGGATTTATTTTCCATGAATTTTCCTGAAGAAATAACTTTTGGTTTTTTTGCTTTTTTAATTGCAGAAATCATATTTTCATGAATTTTTTCTTCAGTACTTCCAATTGCTTGAGCAAATCTTTTCCTGGTACCAACAAGATTGGCAACTAAATTAAAGTCACTTTCCGCAATATTTTCAAATAAAATAGCAGTAGAGCCATCAACTTTTGCAGTAATTCCTGCAATTTCATATTTTGTTGATACCTTTTTTTTAATAATTTTTAGTTCACCGCTTTTCTTTATCAAGGAAAGATAATTACGTAAATCTGTCAATTCTGAATCATCTCCATAATTTCAGTCATTATAGTTTTTGCAGTATTAGGATCTAATTCTTTTTGAATAAATGCTGAAACAATTGCAATACCTTTCATTCTAGTACTGATTCTTTCTGCAGTTAATTTGAGAAATAAAGATTCAGTTCTGGAGGGTATTACAGTTGTAGTAACAGGTGTTGGACCAGTAGCTAATGAGACGACCATTGAACCTATTTTATCAGATCTTTCTGATATAGAAACAAAATAGCCATTTTCAAACTTTATTATTTTTAAAAAAAAGCTACGACCCTCCAAATCAATGGTTTTTTGTAAAAACCCATTTGGAGAGTTCAATGTGCTATGAACAAATCTTATGCTTTTATTGCTATTGATTCAGTTTTTGGGATTGATTCCAATTTTATTTTAGCAACTTTTGGTGCTTTAGCAACTTTTGGTGCTTTAGCAACTTTTGGTGCTTTAGCAACTTTTGGTGCTTTAGCAACTTTTGGTGCTTTAGCAACTTTTGGTGCTTTAGCAACTTTTGGTGCTTTAGCAACTTTTGGTGCTTTAGCAACTTTTGCTTTTGGTTTAGCTTTGATTACTATTTCCTCTTCAATTTCTGGTTGAGATTTTGCAATTGTTTTTGCTTCAATAGAATCAGCTTCTACTCTAGCACGAAGTTTTGCTTTGTATTTCAGGTTTCGTGGTTTTGTTCTTAATCTGTATCCACAACATGGACACCAAAGACCTTCCCATTTGATGAATATTTCACAAATTTGACATCGACGTTGTCCAGAAGCATATCTTCCGGTTCCGACAGGCTTTTGAGCCTTGTATCTAACGCAAATTCCTTTACAAGTCATCTTAGTAATTTATTATAGAATTCATAACTATATAAGGATGGATAGATAATTTTTTCAAAATATTAATAAGAAATATGAAATAATTTTAAGTTATAATGCGATCAATGTTATTTGTTTGCAAGAAAAACACAAAATCTTCAATAAATATGTATAGCTAATTTGAGATTAATTTTTTCAAAAATTATTCGTATCTATAATTAAAAAATGGAGATAAAGATCGAATTTTCATTAAAAAATCATCCGGTTATTGAAAGTGGCAAAATTGAATAACGAAATCCTTCTCTTTGAGAGATATATTTTGCAGAGAGCATATCACGTTTTCCTCTTTGATTAAAATTTTTAATTTTTAAACTGGTTTTATGTTCATCAACAAACTCTAATTCAAAAGAAGAACAAAATTTTAGATTCAGCATATTTACTATTTCTTTTGCAATGTTCATGTTGCCATTGCCTATTTTGATTATTTTTCGTCTGGCTCGTAGACCTCCTAAAATTTTGATAATATGTATTACTAATCCTTCAACAGATGAATTAAAAGAGCTTTCAATTTCTCTTCCATAATAAAATATAGAGAGACCAATAATTTGACCAGGATCAATTCCAATGATTAGATCTTGTTCATAACCCATGGATAATTTTTGAATCATTAATCCACGAATTACTGTGGGATGTTCTTCGAGTATATCCTCATGTAACATAGGTTTTTCACATTCCAATGGAGCTTCTTTTCTAGTAGTCAAAACTAAATCTCCATCATAATTTAGGATGTCTTCTGGGAGTATAGAATCAAATGATATGTTCAGAGCCTTCAAGGAAATGGAAAATCTATAATATGGTTTACCGTATGTAGTAGCAATTCCAATACGAGAGTTCAGTAATGGATCGATGTTAGAGTTTAACAAATATCTGATTTAGGTTTATGCCTTCAAAACAGTTGACACGACATGTTTCACTGCTTCATCAAAATGAGCATCAATATTTGATTGGATTTCAGATAGTTTAGATTTACCTTCTTTAGTAATTTTTTCAGATTCTACAGCAGCTTTGGATTTTGAAGCGTTGATTATATTTTCAGCCTCTTTTGTAGCCATTTCTCGTGTTTTTTCTAAAAGTTTATCAATTTCATTTATTGCTTTTACTGAGAGCTGTTTTTTCATATCAGCAACTTTACCGTTAAGTGAGTCTAGATTATCCTCTAAGCCATTTAATGACTGAATAATTCCAGTTACTTTAGATTCGGCCATACTACTCATAATGTTATTTTTTCAAATCCATTACTTAAATCATTCATTTTATGGACATTTTTAGGCATAAATAAGAATGAGATATCATCCAGAAGTCAAAAGAAGTATTGCTCTGGCCAGATCGCCTTTGGCTTCTTCTAGAGCAGTTTTAGCCTTTTCTTCATCCACACCGGCTTGCTGACTTACTAGTTGAATATCTTCTTCAGAAAATATTGGGACTTCTAATTCTCGTTCTTCATAACTATCAGCAGTAACTGTGAAAATAGAATTATCCTTAGCCTTCATTTCTGTTACAGATGGTTTTGAAACAATGATCTCTTTTTTATCAGTCTTAATTATTACCTCTTGAACATTTGGGATCTCTTTCATATCAAGACCCATCTTATCCATCATTCTTCGCATTTCACGATTTCCACCGCGCATCATGATGTTGATTCTCCTCTATGACTTTTTAAACTATCTCTAACCCTAACAGCCATTCCTCTATTAAAATCAGAAATCATTTCAGAAGACAATACTGCTTTTCCTACTGCAATTACTTTATTTTTATAAAGTACTGGAGTATCAGATGCAATTCGTATATTTTTGCCACACCATACAACATGTTTACAGAAAACGGATTTTCCATCTTGAACAAATGGTGCTGCTTCTTGATTAACTTCTAAACAATTTTCTTTGAATTTTTTACTTTTTAACAAAATCTGAGCAAAATAGGGACTAATAGCCAAGCCCCCATCAATTCTTAATGTACATAGTAATTTGCCTTTTTCAGATACAGTTTTAATTCTACCAGTTTTTCTTGAGAATACAATTTCAATATTTTTAGGTAGGTACTTTGAAACTCCACTTCCAAATAATGCATCAAGTGTGTGTTTTAATTTCAGAGTTTGATCCACTTATACCATAGATAAATTTCGGAATATTAGTTCAATGCAAGTATATATTGTTAGGGATAAACTATATAGATTGTAATCTTTAACATAGTTTATGGATGAAAAAGAAGAAACAAGAAAAATTCAATTTACAGGTAAATCATCATACATAGTTTCATTACCAAAACAATGGGTCATGGATCTTGGTCTTAAACAAGGAGACCAAATTAGAATGGTAAGAAAAGATTCATCAACATTAGAAATTTATCCACCAAAATTTGAAACTAGATCTCAAAAGAAAGAAGATGCCACAATTGAGATAGAAAATGAAGAAACATTTGCAATTGTAAGAAAATTAATTTCATTGTATTTTTTAGGGTATAAAACAATCAACATCAAACCAAAAAGTGGAAGGCTTAATCCCAATCAAAGAAATGCTGTAAAAGAAGCTGTAAAAAGAATGTTGATGGGTTCTGAAATAATATCAGATTCTAGTAGTGGAATTACAATTCAAGTTCTTGTTAATTTACTAGAACTCAGTGTCGATGGTGCTATCAAACGTATGATTCATCTAGCAAAATCAATGTCAAATGATGCAATTTTAGCAATGAGTGAAAATAATTTAGAATTAGCCCATGAAGTAATCAATACCGATGATGAGGTAGACAGATTTGGATTTTATATTATTAGACAGTTAAAAATTGCAATTCAAAATGAACATATGTTAAAAGAAATGGGATTTAAAAATGCTAGAGATTGTCTAGGATATAGATTAGTAGTAAAAAATATTGAAAGAACTGGAGATCATGCAGTGCTTATAGCAAATGATATAATAGAATTTAAAAAACCAGTAAAGAAAGATATCGTAGAAAAAATTCAGGATATGAACGAATTTGCATTATCGGTTTTAGATGATTCATGTTTAGCATTATTCAAAGAAGATTATGTCCAAGCTGAAAAAACAATTGAGAAGACAAGTGAGATTGTAAAATATGAGAAAAAAGTAAGAGATGCGTCAAAATCGCTTAAAGATGATGAAGAAATCTATAGAATTCGACGAATGACTGAAAATATAAGGCGAATATCAGAGTATGCTAGTGACATAGCAGAAATTGTTCTCAATATGAATATAGAAAAATCATTAAAAAAGACTACATAATTATGCCTAAAATAGACAGAAAAAAGCAATGATTTTCGTATTAAAATAATTAGTGAAGCTTTAACTTGAGCAACTCGTGGCAGTATAATAAATAAAATGAATTCTGCAATACTAATCACATATGATAAAGAAGATGCAGTTACTGAAGCTATTGGATTATGTGATGCAGCAGGAATACGAGTAATTCATACAATAAAACAGCATTTTCTAAAAAAACCAAAATACGGAATAGGCGGAGGTGTATTAGAAAAATTAATAGAAATTGCAGATAAACTCAAACCAGATGTTATTGTTTTTGATGAAATATTAAAGCCAAGTCAAAATTATAATCTAGCTTCAGCATTGCATAGAGAAATTCTAGATAGAGAAGCGCTTATTTTAGAAATTTTTGAAACTAGAGCATCAAGTGCCGAATCTAAATTGCAAGTTAAATTAGCTCAACTTCGATATGAATTGGTTAGAGCTAAAGAAAAAGTACGGCTTTCTAGCATGGGAGAGCAACCAGGGTTTATGGGAATAGGAAAATTTGAGATTGATGTTTATCATGACGATATTAAACATAGAATGCAATCAATAAAATCAAAACTTGAAAAAGCTGGAAAACAAAGAGAGCTTCACAGACAAGGAAGAAAAAGACTTGGATTTAAGACCATTTCACTTGCAGGATATACTTCATCTGGAAAAACGACATTATTTAATAAAATTACAGGTGAATCAAAAGAACAAAGTAAAAGTCTATTCACTACTCTCTCTACAACTACAAGGAGATTTTCTATAGAACAAGAACCATTTTTAATTGCAGATACAGTTGGGTTCATCAGTAAATTACCTGCATATATGATTGATGCATTCAAATCAACCTTAGAGGAATTAATTCATACAGATATCATAATAGTTGTAATTGACATTAATGATTCTTTGTTAGAATTACGAAAAAAATTTGCAAGTTGTATGAGAACTTTAAGTGAATTAGGTGTTGAAATGGATAGAATAATTTTTGCTTTAAATAAATCAGATTTATTGACATCTGAAGAAATTGAAGAAAAAATAGAAATTCTGAATTTAAAAGATTATAAAAAACGAATTACAATATCATCTAAAACAGGACATAATCTTATAGAGTTAAAAAATTTAATCAAAGCAATTATTCAAAATCAAAAATCGCCAGAATATAAAAAAGATACATCAATTGGATTTGATAATACATATGGTAATTGAAGTTGTAAGAATAGGACAACGATTGGTAAGAGATGATAGAGTTACTACACATGTAGCTTTAGTTGCTAGAGCTTTTGGTTGTAGTAAAATATTCATGACTGAAGTTAATCCAGAAATTAAAGATACATTAGAAAAAATAAACAATACGTGGGGCGGAGATTTTGTTGTTGAATTTATTGATAATTGGAAATCAATTGTAAAAATGAAGAAAAAAGATAGTAAAATAGTTCATCTCACGATGTATGGAGAAAGCATTAATGAGGTAGATATGCAACTTAGAAAAGAAGAAAATTTACTAATAGTTGTAGGTGCTGAAAAAGTTCCAAGAGAAATCTATGAACTTGCAGATTATAATGTAGGAATTGGAAACCAACCCCATTCTGAGATTAGTGCATTGGCAATTATTCTTGATCGCATTCAAAAAGGGGAACAATTTAAGAATAGTTTTCCCGGGGCTAAAAGAAAGATCATACCCACGAGAAATGGCAAAAATGTACTTGTAAGAGGAACAAGGGATTAATAATAGAAAATTATCAATCAATAAAGTTGGTAGACAAATACGAAGACCCTTTTGTTAGAATTGCATCCATGATAGGAGGAGATGAATATCTCAAAGTCGCTAGATCACTTTTGAAGGCAGAGGATGCTACGGATGAAGAAATTGCAAGTTCTACAGGTTTGAGGATAAACATGGTAAGAAAGGTTTTGTATGATCTCTTTGGAAAATCACTAATCACAGGAATTAGAGTTAAAGATGAGCGTAAAGGATGGTTTGTTTATCGATGGAGAACTCGTAGAGAAGAAGTAGAACATTTCATAGAAAGTCAAAAAAAGAAAATTACAGAAAGATTGCAACAAAGATTTGATTATGAAAATTATTCAGATTTTTATCATTGTGGAAATGAAGATTGCCACAGAGTTACTTTTGAGGATGCTTTAGAAGGAATGTTCAAGTGTCCATCATGTGGGAATGTATTGAACTTAAAAAAGAATGATAAATCAAAAAAAGCATATTCTAAAAAAATTGATGAAATTAAAAAAGATATGCAACAGACGTTCTAGCATTAATGCTAGAAAATATTAGTTTTTAAAAATTTGGGATCTAAGTTACTAAATTAAATAGGAGAATTGGTGAGATACATCCTGAATCAAATAACTACAATAAATCCAGCAACTGGTGAAGAAATTTCTAAATTTAATCCAATGGATAAAGATCAAGTATTTCAGCTAGTTGGAAAGGCAAGAAGAGCTTTTCCTGAGTGGAAAAAAGATTATGAAAAACGTCGTAGTTACATCTACAATTTAGTTGAATATTTAAAAAAGAACAAAATGGAATTGGCAAAAGTTGCAACATCTGAAATGGGAAAAACAATCAAAGAATCAATTGGTGAAGTTGAAAAATGTGCTTGGGCTTTAGAGTATTATGCTGACAATGGAGATAGTTTACTTGCTGATGAAGTATTAAATACGGATGCAAGAAAAAGCTTTCTTACTTTTGAACCACTTGGAGTGATTGGTTCGATCATGCCATGGAATTTTCCTTATTGGCAAGCTCTGAGATTTGCTGCGCCTTGTTTAATGGCAGGAAATGTAATCGTAATGAAACCTTCTAGAGTAACCATGCAATCAGGTCTTGAGATTGAAAAAGCATTTACAGAATCGGGAGTACCAGATGGAATATTTCAAACAGTAGTAGGAAGTGTAGAATCTGCCAATCACTTAATTGATTCTGATGTCAACGCAGTGACATTTACAGGAAGCACTGATGCTGGTGCAAAAGTAGGTCAACGAGCTGCTATGAATTTAAAAAAATGCGTTTTAGAACTTGGAGGAAGTGATCCATTTATTGTATTAGATGATGCAATTATTGAAAAAGCTGCTGAAGGTGCTGTTAAAGGTAGATTCATCAATTGTGGACAAAGCTGTGTTGCATCTAAAAGATTTTTTGTTGGAAAAAATATTGCTAAAGATTTTATTGAATCATTTATTAAAAAAGCTTCACAACTAAAAGTTGGAGATCCTACTTTAATTGAAACTGACATAGGACCTTTATCAAGTAAAGGTGGATTAGAAACAATTTCAGGAATTGTAGAAGATGCTAAAGAGAAAGGAGCTGAGATTCTTTTAGGTGGTTCACAAATTGATGGAAAGGGATACTTCTATCAACCTACAATTCTTACCAATGTTAAACCAAATATGAGAATTGCTAAGGAGGAAACGTTTGGGCCAGTTGCACCCATAACTATAGTTGAAAATGAAAGTGAAGCAGTGAAATTGGCAAACAATACAGAGTTTGGATTAGGAGCAAGTATTTGGACCAAAGACTTGGCAAAAGCTGAAAAAATGTCAAGAAGAATAGAATCAGGGATAGTTAGTGTAAATAATGTGGTTATTTCAGATCCAAGAATTCCTTTTGGAGGAATAAAACATAGTGGATTTGGAAGAGAATTATCAAGATATGGGATTCTAGAATTTGTAAATATTAAATCTGTTAGATTCTATGATAATTTGAGTCATCATCATTACGTAGAATAAGTTATCATTAATCATCATCTTCATCATAATCACATTCTTCTAACTCGATATGAGTTGGATTACGATTATCATCAAAGTAGATTTCTACACATATGTCAGATGCTAAAGTTGAGGCTAAAGTTTCAGCTAGATCCTTTGGAAAATTACTATCTAGACTAGAATTTGATGAATATTTGTACTCAGTAATTTCATCTTCATGATAGAAATCTATCTCCATATTGCCATTTACATATTTTCTGACTCCAACAACCTGACCAAATATGCTGTAAGCCAAATCTAACTTCCTTGTTTTAAAACATCGCTAGTGAGAGTTTCAGCTAATTGTTCATAGTGTTCTCTAGTTTTTCCAGTTTCTTTTAATTTTGATTCTTCAATTTCATTGAGTTCCTTATCGACCTTTTTTGAAACATATTGTAAGCGTGCTTCAGCCATCATGAATAATTTATTATTTTCTTTCCATAAATGTTCTGTTATGTGTTCTACATATTGTTGCATATCAGTAATCAATTTTGTAGAATCTCCTGTTAAAATATAATTTTTGGCAGAGATTTCCATTTCTTTTCCAATTTCTCTAGAACGCTCGTGATCTATCAACATCATTGCTATAGGGCCCATATGACGTGGCATTCCCGCTTGTTCTAATGCAGGAAATAAAGAATTTTCTTCCTTACTATGATGACAAACATCTGTAAAATTTTTAGAGAAATCGATAACAGGCAACAATATAGATTCAGGGATTTGTTTACCATCATTTAGAAGTTGAATTGTTGATTCCATTGCTTTGATAACTTTTTCAATTAGCTCATGATCTCGTCTTAATGATGCAGTTGACACAACTTTTACAAATAAAATCCAATATCTATATCTTATTCAGATTTTAAATAATTAAAAGATAGGAAATTAGTTAACGAATTATTCGTTAACAATTTTGTGTCTTTAACGATTAGAGAGGCTTTTTGCTTTAACAAATGCCCAAATCTTTTTTGTCATTTCACTTGGTGCAATAGGTTTGTTACCAAAAACTTGTTCTACAGTTTCTTTACGACCTGCAAAACTAATTGCATAACCACCAAATGCTGGTTTTTTGGACTTGTTTGATGATTTTGCTGCAGTTTTTGATTTTTTACTAGTGCTTTTAGTTGTAGTTTTCTTTTTTGTAGCTTTCTTTTTTGCTGCCAATTTCTTATTATATTTTAAATTAAGTATAAGAACTTACACTTTTGTATAATGCAAAATCAGGTAATTTTCTAGTTTTTTTATTGTATTTAATCTGAGTCTAGGGGATTTTTTGATTTTATCAAAACCTTTTCCTTGAACAAATGTGATTGCATCAATTCCTCCAATAATAAATGGAGAGATAGCAATCAAAATTTCATCAAATAGATCATTATGAATAAATTGCCAGTTAACAGTACCGCCTCCTTCCACCAAAATATTTTTAATTTTTCTTTTACTTAGATGATTCATTAGAGATTTTATGTTCACTGAGTTTTCACCAGTCATTATAATTTCAACTGGAAATTTTTTTAATTTTTTTAAATTTGATTTACTAATTTTTTTTGAAACAGCAATAATAGTTGGAATTTTATTAGATGTTTGTAAAATTTTTGAATCAATGTTAATTGTTCCTCTTGAATCTAAAATTATTCTTATAGGATTTTTTCCCTTTACGTATCTTACTGTAAGCAGTGGATCATCCCTTTGAACTGTGTTTTTTCCTACAAGAATTGCATCAACTTTTGAACGAAGTTTATGAATTCTTATTTTATCTTTTTTTGAAGATAGTTTTGAATCTCCTAAACGTGTAGCAATTTTTCCATCAATAGAAATGGCTGCACTTAAAATTACATGTGGTCTAGATTTTTCCATGAACTATTTTACCTCCAATCATCACAGCACGAATATTAGATTCTGATGCTCTATGAACTATAGATGCGTGAATATTATGCATTGGCTCTAAGTCTAATGCATGTTTGTTGATAAAAATACCATCTGCAAGTTTACCAATTTCAATTACTCCAATATCTTTATTCAAAATTTTTCCACCATTCACAGTAGCCATTTTTAAAATTTCTTTTGGCTCTATTCTTTTTTTATGAATACCCATTGTTACTTTCCACAAATAATCCATCTCTCTAAACATATCTGGTGAATTAATCATCACATTATCAGTACCTAATCCTATAGTGCAACCAACTTTTTTCATTAACTCAATATCAGGAATTCCTTCAGCAAGTGCAGCGTTTGCTCTTGGGCAAATTACTATTCCAGAAGTTTTTTTTGATGCAGAACGCAGATCATTTAATGATGCATGTGTCATATGTACCAAAAAATGGGGTTTCATTGTAAGTGCACGTGTGGTTTCAGATATTCCGGTAATCTTTTTGGATTTAGAAACACTTTGTTTTGTTTCAGATGAATGAATAGCACGAAGTTTAGGCGTGGAAGAGTAGTAATTTAGTACAGACAAGCTGTTTTCATTTGCTCCACTTACTCCAATTCCATCACATTTTTTTAATAATTCTACAAGTTCATTCATTTTAGTTTTAGGCATAGGTTTGTTTTTTTTTATTTCAGATGTTCCTTGATAGAATTCTAATCTACCAAGAATAATTCCACGTATTTGTAATTTAGATAGAATTTGTTTTAGTAGTAAAACACCTTCAAATCCACCTTCTCGAAAATCTACAAAAGTTGTAATTCCTTTATTTATCATAGACTGGCAGGAATATTTCATAAAACTTGCTAGATGATTTTTTTCAGTATTTTTTAGAATTAATGGTTTTACACCAGACACAGGATGAATTCTTTTATCAACAGAACTATTTAGAACAACATCTTTTCCAATAGAATCGCCTATATGAGTATGACAATTTACAAATCCTGGAATTAACAATAAACCTTCACAATCAAAGAATTCATCTTTTGTATTTGTTCCAATACTGGATTTTATTTGTTTGAATCTTGAATCTTGGATTTTTATATCAGTTTTTGGAACAAAATCTAATTCTTTACCTAATAGAACACTAACATTTTTGATTAGCATGATAATTCATACACTGTTGGTTTTTCTTTTCCTGAATCTCTAATTTCTCTTATTGTATCAAGAGATTTTGTTGCAAGTTTTACAGCATCTCTAGCATTTTTGGCATTACCTATTCCACAATTCAAAGTAATATCATCTTCATTTTGAATTAATTTAATGAAATCTTTAACAGATTGTTTAGCTTCATCGTTTGCAACAACCATAAAATTGTCTCCACCCATAAAAAATGTAAGAGAGTTTTTTTGTAAGAAAAATTTTGACATTTTAGCATATAGATTAAAAATTATGGAAGTAATTTCATAGGGAGAAATTATTTTTCTTCTTGATGTAAGATTCTCCACATCAAAATGCATTATGGATACTTTGTTGTCAGAACGACCATTAATAAATCCAAAAATTGAAAAATCCTTGTTTAGAAAGATCTCATTTTTTTTACCTTCATATGCTTTCAGATTTGCAGCAAAGGGGGAATCAGCATAGCCAATAGACATGGATAATCGCATATCAAAAGATTTTTCAAGATTTTTCTGAATTTCAATATGATCCTCCAGTGTTAATCCATTAGAAACTACAAAAAATTCATCTGCTCTATTTAAAAAAACAAGACAGTTTTTTTCTGAGAACAATTTTTGAATTTCTTGATATAATGATGCCTGAAGCATTTGAAGTGCATGCTCCCTGTCACTACCAAGAGTTAGAGTCCATGGACCATATCCACTAATCTTCAAAATGCTAAGCTGAATCATTTTTGAATCCTTTCTAATTCATTGAAGATTTTTACAACTGATTCCACTGCACGTTCTGCTACTGGTCGTATTCTGGCATATGCGTGTCTATCCTGCATTCCAGGCCCAGTTATTCCTAAAGATACAGGTTTTTTATATTTAATAGATAATGCTGTAAGCGCATTTGCCGTAGAATGGGCAATTACTTCATCATGTTTAGTTTGTCCTTTAATTATTGCACCAAGAGTAACTACTCCATCAACATCATTTTTTTGTAACAATGCATCAATAATTATAGGCATATCAAATGCACCCGGGACTTTACAGGTATAGTTTATTTTTAATTTCATTTTTTTTGCTTTTTCCTCTGCAACAGCAAGCATTCTAAACGTCACCTCTTCATTGAATTCCGAAACCACTATAGCAATATTCAAAATTAATGCACCTTAGCAAATTCTAATAATTCTTTTCCATCAATTAATGGAATTGCATTTTGTTTTGCATACTTTTCTGCCTTATCAATAGATAAAGCAGTATAAGTTTGAGCATCCATCATTTCACAAATTGCAGTAACTGGAGTCAATCCTGCAATTTTACTAAGATATACAGACATTTCGGTATGACCTTGTCTTTTTGATAATAATCCTTCTGAGGCAATTAATAATGGAACATGACCAGGTGTTTTAAAAGAAGAAACAAATTTTTTCTTTTTGTTTTCTACCTTGAAAATATTGGCCATTTCTCTTATTGTTAATGATCTGTCTTTATCTGTTATACCAGTATAAGTTTGATAATGATTAACTGAAATTGAAAATGTTGGATGATCACCATATGGGGCAAGTCCCATGATCATCTCTTTATTAGAAATTGGGGAGTCTGCTAAAATTTCATGCATGTACCGTAATTCTAGAGAATTTGCAAAATTATGTTCAATTGCAATACACAAAAGTCCACCTGCATGTTGTCGCATTCTTGCAACATGTTCTGGAGTTACAAATTCTGCAGCAACTACCATGTCTATCTCATTTTCTCTTCCTGCAGAATCAAATAATAATACAAACTCACCGCGTTTTAATGATTCAATCCCAGATTCAAGAGACATATGCAAAAATCAGCAATAAACTAATTATAAAGTTTACTAAAAAATTGGTAATTACCACAAAAATGGTACTATAATAATTTTATTTTAAAATGTATTTACCTAGTATATCAGTCTCAATGTTAATCTTATCACCAACATTTTTGATTTTAAAATTGGTCTTTTCCATTGTATGAGGAATTAGACATACTGAAGCAAGATTATTTTTAATATCTACTACGGTTAGACTAATTCCATCTATTGCAATTGAACCTTTTTTGACAACATATTTTGTCAAGTTTTTTGGAAGTTCAAACCAAACTTGAACTTCTTTAGGTTTAGTTTCTATTTTTTTAATGGTGCCAACACCATCTACATGACCTAAAACAAAATGTCCTTCTAATCGAGCGCCAGCTTTTAGACTTCTTTCAATGTTAACAATATCGCCAGGTTTTAGATTCCCTAGATCAGTTTTACTGGTAGTTTCCTCGATCATTTCAAAAATGCATTTAGAGTTCGAAAGTTTGGTAGCTGTAAGACAAACTCCATTCAAAGATACACTTTGTCCTATTTTCAAACCTTTTGCATGTTTTCCTAAATTTACTGTCATTTGAATAGAACTTCTAGTTTTTGTGTTTTTGGAAATTTTCTCGATTTTTCCTATTCCCTCAACTATTCCAGTAAACATCATTTATGTTGTAAAATTTCTTTGTATAAATTGATTTTCTTGTTAATGTGAATTTTATTTTTTATTGGACAATTCATCAAATTCGTTTTGACAGAATTGATGAAAAACAGTACATTTATTTTTTTTGGCATCAGCAATGATTTTTGTCATATCTTTGACTAAAACACCCTGTGCGGCTAAAAAAGCCTCATCAGTCATATCTAATTTTTCAAACGCTTTAGATTTAGCAATTGATGCTTCGTTTAAGCTAGGATCTTCAATTTGTGCTTTATCATAAAACTCAATAGATTCTTTATAATTTTTTAAATGGTTTAAGGAAATAGCCTTATTCATCAATGCAGTAATGTCGTTACTATCAATTTTTAGTGTTTTATCATAAAATTCTATAGCTTCTGTATGTCGATCTAATTCATTTAGTGACAGACCTAAACTATTGAATGTCCAAGTATCTGTAGAATCGTGTTCAAGAATAATGTTACAGCAAATTATAACATCATTATATCGTTTTAATTTTTCAAGGGAGTAAATTTTATTTTTTAAAGCATAGTTATCATAATTTTTTATTTTTAATACTTTATCACAATAGATGATTGCATCCTCATATCTTGCTAAGTGTATTAAAGCCAATGCAGAATTTTGAAGTGCCACCATATCATTTTGATCATTAGAAAGTAACTTTTGACAATAATTGTACATTTCATCATATTGTCCAGATTCAAACATTCTTTTGATTACAACCGTAGGGTCTAGTAGATTAATCAATTGTATCATTACAATATTGGGATAACAAGTCTTTATTCTATTCGAAAAGATAAAAAATGTTATTTAATAAAATTATTTCAATACTTTTCTAAGAGTTTCATTAAGGACCTTAGAATAACTGTATGAAGATTGCTCTTGCTGAATCATTTTTGCTTGACGAAGTCTTATTTTTTTATCCAGATCATCATCAATCATTATTGTTACACGTTTACTCATTGTACTTAGTAATTTATGATGATTTCAATATAAGATTATATGAAATGTCCCAATTGTGGGAATGGATTTAGCCATTAATTACAGAGATAATTTGTTCCATGTTAAACGGTTTACGGATCAAGGGAATAGATAATTTTTCTAATTTTTCTTCAGTGGAATAACTACCATCTCCACTCACCGCGATGATTTTTGCATTAGAATTTATTTCTTGAATTTTTTTGATTGCATAAAAACCACTTCCATTTGGCATCATTATATCAATTAAGACAACATCAGGGGTTTTTTCTTTGTAAAGTTTGATTGCAGTTATACCATCATAACCACTACCCACAACTTTAATGCCCCTTTCCTCCAAAAATTCACCAAATAATCTAACTGTATCTTCATCATCATCAATTACAATAACTGAACGTTTCATAGTCATGATTAATCACACATGCTTTAATATTTTGTATTATTTTTTAATAGTATATGGGAGGAATTGACAGATTAATTGCTAAAGCATTATCTCAAAAAATTAAACAAAAACTGGATGAAGATGAATTAAAAATTTTAGAAAGAGAGTTGTTTTTAGAACATGGAATGTCAATAAAGCTATCAATAGAGCATTTTGATAAATTGAATTTAGTATTAAAGAACATTTTAAATTTAAATAGAAAAAAATTTGTAAATGAATGTCTAAACGAAGTAATCAAAATTCAAAGAAAAGGTGATAAATACTCTGTTAGAATAATTGATCAAAATCTATTAGATTCACTATTAGTGTTATGTGGAGATAATGAAACTAGACAAATGCTTAATTGTCTTTTTGAAAACGAGCTAACCATTCCTCAAATTTTAAGTGAAGCTCAAATTCCAAAAACATCTGGATATAGAAAAATTGAAAATTTAATCATAAATGGATTAATTGTAGAATCTGGCAAAGTACTTAGTGAGAGTAAAAGAATTTCAAAATACAAATGTGTTTTTGACGAAATAAAGATTGAAATGAAAAAGAATGATATTGTGTTTCAAGGAGTAATAAATGAACAAATTTATGATAAAAGTACTTGTATCGACTTTTAAAAGTATAAAATTAGAAAATAATTCATAAGAAAATTCTAAATTGATGTAGATTTTACAATTTCAAGTACGGTTTTAGCTTGCTTAAAGTGAACCTCATCAATCATTTTTCCATCTATAGTTGTAGCTCCTTTTCCTTTTTTTGTTGATTCTAAATAAAATTTGTAAACTTTTTCTGCCCATTGAATTTCTTTTTTACTTGGATAGAAAACTTTGTGAGTTGTTAATATTTGGTCAGGATGTATGATACTTTTTCCTGCATAACCAAGATCCTTTCCAACTTTACAATCTTTTTCTAATCCCTTAATGTCTTTAAGGTCTTGCCAAATGGCATCAATTGCAGAAACTCCTGCTGCTTTTGCATCTACTGGAATTTTTGCCCTAGAATATCTTCCACCTTCTGAATCTTTTGAGTATTCAATTCCTAAATCATTTAAGAGATCAAAAACTCCAAAAACTACTGCTTGGATTCTTTTACTATAGGATGCAATATGATATGTGTTAACTACTCCTTCAGCTGATTCAATAGAAGGAATTATTTGAATTGGTTTTAGTTTACGATTCTTTTCCAATAATAAAAGATTCTTTTCAATTTTTTTTATCTCAGCAACATTGTTTACTTTAGGAATCACTATTCCATCAATTCCTTTTTGAATAATTGTTTTGAGATCATCTGGAATTTTTCCAGATTTTGGAGAATTTGTACGCACAAAAATTGATGATTTGTAAGATTGACGTGATTTTAGTGCATCTTGAATTAATTTTCTAGCATTATTTTTTTCCTCATCTGGTACGGAATCTTCTAAATCAAAACAGACTACATCAGCTTGAATATTTTTTGCTTTTTCTAAAAACCTAGAATTGTTTCCGGGAACAAAAATAAGACTGCGAAAAAGCTGTGTCATTAAATTATTATGCGTTTTCTGGCTTCATCATAATTTTGCCAAAGAACTTTCCAGAGAGCATTTTTGTATGTGCTTCTGCAGCTTGTTCAAATGTATAAGTAGAATCAATTTCTGCTTTAATTTTACCCTTACCCATCCAATACAAACCAAGATCCATTTCAGCTTTAGTTCCTTGAGTTGAACCTAACACATTGATTCCTTTAAAGAAGATGTGTCTAAGATCAATTTTTGCATCATATCCAGTAGTAGCTCCACATGAAACAAGTGTTCCTCCATAGTTAAGCAGGGTCAATTGTTTGTTAAAGTGAGTTTCTCCAATATGGTCAAATGTCAAATCAATTCCTGGCCTAACACCAGTTTTTGCAGCAATATCTTTTGTAATTTTAAAGACTTCTTTGTGCCAGTCTTCTTTTCTATGATCTACTGCATAATCAGCACCTAATGCTTTGCATTTATCCAGTTTATCTGCACTAGCAGTTGCAATAACAGTGCAATTGTAGAGTTTTGCAATTTGAATTCCAAAACTGCCAACACCAGAACCTCCACCCATAATTAGAACAGTTTGTCCAGGTGTAATTTTGGCTCTTCCAACTAACATATGCCAAGAAGTAAGAATCGTCATTGAAGCTGCTGCTGCATCTTCATAAGAAACTCCTTCTGGAATTTTTGATACATTAACTTCTGGTAGATGTACTAATTCACTATATGCACCCCAGAGTGGACCTGTTTGGAATCCCCAAACTTGTCTATTGGTACAATCAAATTCTCTACCTGATGTACATAATGCACATGTTCTACATGAAAGATTTGAATGTGAGACAACTCTATCCCCTACTTTGATAGTTTTTACATCTTCTCCTACTGCAACAACATCTCCTGCAGCATCAGAACCAGATACGTGTGGTAATGGGATAGCAATTGGTACACCTCTCATTCCCCAGATATCATTATAGTTAAGAGCTGCTGCTTTTAGTTTGAACACAACTTCATTTGCTTTTGGTTTTGGATCAGGAATATCTTTTACTTTTAAAATTTTTGCATAATTATCATCAGGAGCATATTCTTCGTAAACTACAGCTTTCAATATGGATCCTGATATCATCCCCTAATTATATTTTCTCTGATTAGATACGATTTATCTTAAAATCACGTTTTGGTTGTTGAATTGATAATAAAATTTGTTTAAGTTGATTGTCATTAATTTGAGAATTCATCTTTCCTTGTGATGCCATTCCAATTAGATACTGCTCTACTAAATCAGATAATTCAGGTTTGACCATCTTGATGTTATTTAATCTCATTCTTGCATCTGGAGAAAGTATTTGTTTGAGGACTTGCTCTTTTTGAGCAGTCATATCGTGATTTTGTTTATCTTGATCAGGTGATTCAGAAAAACTCATTTTAAATCTAAGAGTATATTTTTAGTTGAGGATTTACAACGATCAGTTCGTTTAGAATTTCTGTTGATAATCTATCTAATTTTTGCATTCCTTTTTTTGAAATGACACGGCCTTTTTTCTCAACTTTCTCAACATATCCAAGCTTCTCTAATCCTTGAATTGCATTACGAATTATTGCGCCTCCAGCATCCTTATGATGAGCAGCACCATATCCAGATGGTCTACCTCCACCATAAATTTTTCTTAATTCGTTAATTCCAAGTGGACCATGAAGGTAAATTTTTCTCATTAGTGATGCACATCTTGTATGCCACCAATCTCTGTCTTGAGGTGGTTTATCTGCATGAGCTCCAGTTTTTACAAATGGAATCCAAGAAGGAGCAGGAATATCTTCATTTTTTAAAATAGCTGCCAATCTACTAATCAATACATCAGATGGTACATCGTATACCTTTGCCATAAGGTCAAAAACTCAGGAATCGTCTTATAAATCATTGAGCTATTATTTTGCGATAAGTATGCCCACAAAGGTTACACGAAATTCTGATCGACTTTATTGATGTTCTGCCCAATCGAATTTTAGAATTTATCCCTGGAGCGATAAATGATTTACATTTTTTACAAAATACAATTTTTAATTCATAAGGCATGCGAATTTTGTGTCTTGTGCTAATTCGTTGTGCCAGCAATGCCTGTCTCTGAGATAGTATTGGATTCATTTTTGCATTAGAAATTGCACTATTAATTAAAATCTGCATTCTCTCTAATGCAATTTGTCTAAATGCGGGTTTCACAATAATTAATCACTATCCACCTAAAAATTAGTTCTCTTTTGATAGAAAAGTGCAGTCAGCGGGATTCGAACCCGCGTCACAGGGTTGGAAACCCCGAATACTAACCAGGCTATACTATGACTGCACAAGAAAACAAACTTAATTTCCTACATAAAAACGGTTTTTTCATACTCGTAGAGCATACGTGCAATCACTACATGAGCCTCATAAGACAAGTTACCAACTGAAAATAAGCGATTTATTTTATTGTTTATTGACGCAGAAAAGTGGCCTTTTTGAAATCCACCTATAACTATACAAGAATTATCTGAAATTTGAGAGCTAATTTTTTCAAATGAGCTTAGTTCTCCTTTAGTTGAAAATCCAATAATCTTGGATGGTTTTATCTCATTGATTAACTCAGTAAACGATTTTTTTTTAATTTCCAATAACACATCTTTGTCAGATTGTATGGTTTTTTCTAAATATAATTTTTCAATAAGACCTTCAAATCTATGATATGATTTTGGAATGTGAACGTTTTCTCCAATGTAAATTACGTTATCATCAATTGTGTGAATATAAATTTTAATTTTATTTTGTGAGTATAATGGAATTGTTGTAGCTTCCAATATAGAAAAATGAACTAGATCAGGTCTTCCTCTTTTTATTTCATCGTTGATTCCTTTCATTGCAGCAAAATGCCATGAGTTATCAAGCAATATTTCAGACGGATGTTTTCCAAGTTTTTGTGCATGTGAGATTACTGAAGAATGATCTTGTAGTTCTGGAGGAACTGTTTCTAATGCAGATTCTGCTAAAATCAGAGAGAGCATCTTAATTGATCAGTTCTATCTGATTTTTAAATTCATTCCAACTAGATTTTGGTGTTCCATCAACATCCAATAATCCAGAATTACAAATGTAATGACTCAGTCGCTCCATTATGTATTCACTGCTTCCTAAACCAGAACCACCACCTACAGTTAGAGTTTGATTAGCAATTTCTGGTTTGTCAATCACACATGTGCCATCAGGTCTATCATATTGCCTATACCAAGTAAAAAATTCTATTTTAGATTCATTTTCAGTGTAAAATTCAAAGGATTTTTCTAGAAATATTTGCTGTGATGTTTCATTACCTCCTACAAAATCAGAAGTACTCCAACTAACCTCAAAAAGTCCAATTTTTTTATCAGGTATGATTTCAAATGTCTTTTGCAAGTCTGCTTTAGCTTCTTCTGGTGTTTTGACAATATCATTTAAGGTATCGACTGGGAAATATGAAAAAGCTACAAAATCACCTATTGCCAGATCAGATACAATATGCTCCAAATTTTTATTTAATACGTTATGTAACGCAAATCCATTTCCAATTTGCACATCTGGGTGTTTTTCTTTTAATTTGGCATATACCCCATTGAAGAGTTCTTTGTATACAGGAATATTTTGTTCATGATAACGAAATTGAGATTCTGTTTCCCCTGCAATTACAACTGTATCTATAATATCATAACGAGACAATATTGCATCAAGAACGTTTACTAGTCGATCTTCTCCAATCGCATTAAGTGATGGTTTTCCTATCCAATTTGGAAATGGTCCTAGTGTTTCTCCATTAATAACAGAAAAAAATAATGTTACTTTGAGATTATTATTTTTATTAAAACTCATCAGCACATCTGATTGTTTCCAGTCATATTCTCCTCTTACAGGTTCAACAATATTCCAAAACATGTACACATTACTTCTTCCAATGCCAGTAGATGATGCCTCAGCGTAAATTTGATTCAAGTCTTGCAGTGATATTGCTGAATGTGGTGCGTTAATTACAAGGCCGATTTTTTCATTATGTTTCTGAATTGGAGTTGATTCTAAATTTGGTGTAAGCAGCATTACTGCAACTATAGCAATTATTACTGCGATACCTCCAGATATACCAAGAATCTTCCTATCCATGCTGAATCAAAAAGAAAAGGAAGTTAAAAAGTTGTGATGATATGTGTTGGAAAAGTAGTTTTGATAATTTATTATAATAGCCATAGTATGAAATTATGGGTTAAGCAGACCAAGATCGATATCTTGGAGGTTCTGCTCTTCTATGAAAGAGCATTGTCCTCACTACCCCACCACATACGATAACTGTAATGTTTTTGTTCTCATCCCGAAGTACAACCGCTGTATCCGCATTCGATGCAAATACTACATCCTTCTACAAACACAAGGTTGTTTTTGCATGTCGGGCATAAACGATCTTCTGATACTTCTTGTCTAGTAGGTTCAGATGTAATTTCTTCATCATGAACTTTGAGTTCAAGTGAATCATGTACATGTGATTTGATGTATGGATTTGATATCATAGTTGTTACATATCTAGTAACGTGTTCACTTGGTGTAACATCAAATATTTTTTGTGCGTTTTCACTTGTCATGTGAAGTACTTGTTTGTGTCTTGAACCATCACGATATACTGTAATTCCTTTTAGTCCCAGTTCATGTGCCAACAGATATGCAGATTTTACATCTTCTGCTGTAACATCGTATGGCATGTTAATTGTCTTGGCAATTGCATTTCCAATCCAATCTTGCCATACGCCTTGGGCCATTAGATGATCTGCCCAGTGAATATCCATTGCAGTTACATAGACATCTTGCATCCATTGAGGAATTTCAGGAATTCCTTTTAGTGAACCATAATTGTCTGCAATCTTTGCAAGGAGTTCATCGCTGTATAGACCATGTTCTTTGAGTACTTGTTCAACAATTTTGTTGGTGTAGAAGAATCTACCTACTGTTACTCTCTTCTCAAAGACTAGAGCAAATGCTGGCTCCATTCCGTTTGAACAATCTGCAATCATAGATAATGTTCCTGTTGGAGCTACTGTAGTAGTCAGAACATTTCTTATTCCATGTTTCTTGATCTTATCAATTAGTGCATCCCATTCATAACAGTGAGACTCTTTAGGTTTCTCATAATATCCTGCAATTGGAATCTTTCCTTCAGGATATTCTGTTTTTGAGCATAGTGGGAATTCACCTCTAGATTTTGCAAGTGCTACGCTTTCTTCCATTGAATAATAAGTCAATGCTTCAGATAGTTTTGATTGTAGATCGTATCCTTCTTTGGAGTTGTATGGAATCTTTAATTTGTATAATAGATCTGCTACTCCCATTACACCCAATCCAATTCTTCTAGAATCTTTTGATGCAATATCAATTTCTTTTACAGGATAGTGATTTACATCAATGATGTTATCTAAGAATCTGGTAGTCTTTCTGATTGTTTCTTCATATCTTTGCCAATCAAATTCGTATTCTCCATCAGCTTTTCTCTTTACAAGATTTACCAAGTTGATAGAACCAAGATTACATGATTCGTATGGATAAAGACTTTGTTCGCCACATGGGTTTGTAGCTCTTAGTGGAGCTTGTCTTGCTTTGGCAAATACATTGTATTTGTTAATTTGATCAAAGAAGATCAATCCAGGTTCTGCACTCTTCCATGCAGAAAGAGCTATCAAGTCAATTAACTGATGTGCATTGATTTCTTTTACTGGCTTTCTGTCACGTGGACTACGTAGCATGTACTTTCCATCAGATGTATTTACAAGTGCATTCCAAAAGTCTTCCCAAATACCTACACTGACGTTAAAGTTTTCCAAAACACCAGGTTCGGTTTTATTTGTGATGAATTTTTCAACATCAGGATGCCAAGCTTCAATGATTCCCATGTTAGCTCCTCTTCTTTTTCCGCCTTGTTTTACAACTTCAGTCACGGTATTGATGATATTCATAAAAGATACTGGACCTGATGCTACACCTGATGTTGATGCAACAATATCACCTTCTTCACGAAGATCAGAATAGTTGATTCCAACTCCGCCTCCAGATTTGAATATTAGTGCTGCATCTGAAGTGGATTTCATGATTTTTTCCATGTCATCTGGCATTCCAAGAACAAAACATGCAGAGAGCTGACCAAGTCTACCACCAGCATTCATCATTGTGGGTGAATTTGGCAGAAAGTCTTGTGCTGTCATCAATTCAAAATATTCTGTGATTTTGTCTGCGTATCCATCTAATTCTTTTGCTGCAAGCAATGTTAGAAGATCTTTAAAGCTGACTTTCATCTGACCTTTACTTGCAAGAGTCACATAGTGATTGATCAGTGATCTAAAGTGCCACTTGTTGAGAAAATATTCTCCAATTTTGAATTTGTAATCAAAATTATCTAATTTCTCAAGATATGTGCGTGCTTCTTCAATATCTTGGGCAATATTTCCAGTTTTTTCAAACACTTTTGAATCATATAAGACATCACCTATTCCAACAAGAATTGCAACTCTTTCAAACATTTGAGTTGGTGATTCAATGATTTCATTTTTGTTATTTCTGAAAAGATATCTAGATGCCAATACTCTCAAGCAATTTAGATCAAAATTCTTAGAGACCGGATCTAAAGATTTTAGGTTTAAGACTTTCATTTTTTCATCCCTTAATTTTCTTCGTTCATGTCTGTAAACGATGTATGCTTTTGCAATGTCGCTGTTTCCACAATCGATAAGAGTTGACTCTACAATATCTTGAATATCCTCAACGCTGGGAGCTCTAGAATTTGTGAACCCCTGTTCGACTAATTTTTGTACAACTTTATTTGCAAGTTGATCGGCTAGCGCACGGTCGGCTTTAGAGGTGGCTGCCAACGCTTTGTATATAGCGTTTGAAATTTTATTTTGATTGAAGGCCGTTATAGCGCCACTGCGCTTACGGATCTCATTGATAGTACTTTCTATTTGTGATTTATCCAATTATAATCTCCCCGCAAGAGGTAAGAAATATGATGGTATAAATGATTTGGCAGTTTTTTCTAAAAATTCGGTGGAAAAATATTGACAACGGTCCAATCGACATCATAATGGTATTATGAATTTAGTAACAAGCTACAACGATGATCGCTTATGTAAAGCGTCAGATTTTTTTAAGATGATCGGAACTAGTTTTAGACTTACGAATTTCAGATGACATATGAAGACTTACACTTTGGACATTTGTCAACAAAGGGTTCATCTTTGAATCCGCATTCACCACAGAGTGCTACTTTTTTCACAGGCTTAAAGGAAGATGTAAGCTCTGCTGCTTTCTCAATTGATTTTTTAATATCAGCTTGAGTGGCGTTCTGATCAATGTCTAGTTTAACTAGTAAACCACCATTAAGTAATTTAGATAGTCTAGTGCATTCAGTGATAATCTCAGTCTTAGTTGTATAGTCAGATATCTCAGATGCTTTTAACACTATTCCTTGTGAATAAGAGTCACCATCCATAGAGTTTAGTGCAGAATTTTTACCATATTTTTCACCATCTAGGTTTGCAAATCGGCTAGATCCTTCTGTTTCAATCATGGATATCGCTACAGTATCACCGAGTTCCTTACCTTTCTTAGCAGCAACATCAACTGCAGTTTCTATTACTTTATTGAGTACGTCTCTCCCTTCTTTATTATCTTGGAAACCAAGTATATTGAAGACAGATTCTTTCAAACCTACTAGATTAACAATTAGAGACACAGAACTTCTTTGCATATATTGAGTATTTTTTGCAAGTATTGGATTTAATCCTCTTCGTGTAAGATCAGAGATGTCTTTCTTTCTTAATGCCATAGAAGATAATGCGGGTTTCATTAGCAATGCGAGTCTTGCTCTAAAGTACGTTTCATCTTTGTTGGATTCAAATGCAAGTCTTGGAAGATTGATCGATACAGATTGTAGTGTAATTGCAAGTGGACCAGAATTTTTAGTTGTGCCATTTGTAATACCATAACTTGATACTTCACCTTTTGCAAACATGACTTTGCCACCAATTGTAATAATTTCAGATAATGCATCAGAGACATCAGTGATTTTTCCTTTATCGAAATCAACAATTAAACCAATTTTTGGAATTGGAGTTATCTTTGTGTAATTCTTGTAAGCATTAATTATTGCATTAACAATTTTTAGATCAGAGCCTAATTGAAGTCTAATTGAAACATCAGTACTTTTTCTATTATACTTTGATGTAGTGGAAGCAGTAGAAAATGCATCTGTCAGTTTTTGTTCTAATTCTGGAATGTTCTTTGCATGTTTTGTAAATAATGGAATTAATCCATCAAGAACAATTTCTTGTGAAGCTTCTTTGGAAAGTAATGAAATGATAATAGATAAAGAAGATGTGACATCGTCTAGTGTTTTTGATGATGTAATTCTTGATACATCAAGATATTTTCCGCCAAGAATAACTCCATCTTCAATCAGTTCTTTTACATTAACAAATATTGTATCAGGTATCATTGACCATATTCCAGGATTTGAAATGTGCATATCACCAGAAAGATGGGAATCTGCAACATCTTTTGGCAATACATTTGTGAGTAAATGTTCTGCAAACACTTTTTGACCCGTATTGAAAAGTAAGCCTTCTGCGCCATTATCTACATTATCTAGATTTGTAAGCATCTCTTGAACATCATATACAGGCAAGCCTAGGCGTGCCAGTTTGTTGCGGTATTCTTCATGACCATGCTCCAAAAGGACCGAATTTACCATTTCTCGAATAAGAGAACCTGTAAGATAGGTTGTCTGATATTTGTAAATTCTATTTTCAACTTCTTCAGTAATTTTTTGGGCTAATTCTAGTGGTAAGCTACCTTCGCGTACAAGTGATTGAATAATTTTATGAGAATTAAATTCTTCAATTGATTCATGGGATGTTCTGACATACATCTTACCACTTTCAATAATTGAACGTTCTTCAATTTGTCTTGCTAAGCTCAAGACCAATTTTCCAAGATTTGTAATTGTATAACGTCTTTCAGATTTATTGAGTGCTACAAGTGATTGTCTCAATAATTTTCTTAAGTGGTATGCAAATTTTCCACTCTCTTTTTTAGATTTGAATCCAGCTAATGACTTTAATTCAGAATAAGTCAGAGGACCCTTTGAATTTAAGATTCGTAAAATATCGATTCTGTTAGGACTTGCCATTACAGAAAAGATCATTCTTACACGTTTTGACGTGGATTGAAGAATTCCGCTTCGCTTTGGCTCTTCTAGCTCTTCATCCAATTCCATACTAAATCAATAAAAAAGGAAGGAGTAATTAAGACTTATGACTAGATCATTTTTGTAGATTTTAGATCCATTTTCTAATTGAAATAAAATTTAGGGGTTGTAACATTAGATGTTGACAATAAAAAAATAAAAAATCATGAAAAGATTTTTAGATCAGTTTTCTTGAACATCAAGAGAAAATTCAGACGTTGACAATTTTTGTCCACATGAAGGACATTTTCCACTATATGGTGTCATTACATCTTTGAGTGCTTTTAGCATTTTCATATTAGCGATCTTTTCTCCACATTTACCACATGTAATCTCTACAGACATGAAAGAAAGCGGGGGTAGAAAAGTATTAAGAAATGATTTTGATTTTTTTTAATAATTCAAACAAATATTTTTACTGTTTTTTAATAATGATTCCACAACCATCTTCAAAGCCGGCTATTCTTGCTCTAGTTCCTACAGGTAGATCTTCAGGTGTTGCAATTCCAGCCATAAATCCTGAAATTCTCAAATGTGTGTTGTCTAACTGAAGTACCACAAATGCATAAGGTGTAAATTTTTCAAATCCCGCAGGAGCCACAGTTATTATCGTATAAGTGGCAATTGAGCCTACTCCGTCTAAAACAAGATCCTCAAAGCCCTTACTTCCACATTTTAGGCAGTAATAGGCAGTAGACAAGTGAATGTATCCGCACTTTGTACATTTGTGAGTTAAGAGTTTACCTTGTTTTGCATATTCAATAAGTTGTTCTTCAATAGTCATTTTACACACTTTGGAATATATGAACAGCACAACTTGCACCAGTTGCACCAAAATTATGAGTTAAACCAATTTTTGCATCTTTAACAGTTCGTGCTCCTGCTTTACCAGTTAATTGATCAAATACTTCTACTACTTGTCCAACACCTGTAGCTCCAATTGGATGTCCTTTTGATTTAAGACCTCCTGATGGATTAATTGAAATGTCTGAATTCAAACTAGTTCTACCTTCTCTTACAGCTTGTACTCCTTTACCTTTTTCAAAGAATCCTAAATCTTCAGTGTCAACAATTTCTGCAATTGTAAAGCAGTCATGTACTTCAGCAAAATCAATATCTTTTGGAGTAACACCAGCCATTTTGTATGCATCTGCAGCTGCAATCTTTGTACTAGGAATTGTAGTCATATGTTCACGTCCTTGCAATGCAGCAGGTGAACCACCTCTACCAGACCCAATTACTTCAATGTAATCACCACCATGTTCTTTTGCAAACTTTTCAGAACAAAGAATGACAGAACTTGCGCCATCAGAGAATGGACAGCAATCATAAAGTTTTAGTGGACTTGCAACTACCGGAGACTTTAGTACATCATCAATTGTAATTTTCTTTTGCATGTGAGCTTTAGGATTGAGAAATCCATTATCATGATTCTTTACTGCAACTCTTGCAAAATCTTCTTCAGTTGCACCAAACTCTGTCAAATAAGCTCTTGCCATTGATGCAAATAATCCTGGAAAAGATGCACCTGCTTGGCCTTCATAAAAAAAATCAGAACAATATGCAAAGTAAGTTGTTGTCCATTCAGTTCCTGTATGAGTTACTTTTTCAACGCCAGTTACTACAAGACAATCATAAAATCCAGCCGCAACATTGGCATATGCTTCTCTAAATGATACTGAGCCACTTCCACATGCTGATTCTATTGTTAATGATGGTTTATCTGGAATTCCCAATCTACTCATTAAAACAGGTCCAAGATGTACCTGCTTATCTGCAACCCCAAAGACGTTTGAAATGTAAGATGCCTTGATCTCTTTTGGATCGATTCCTGCATTTTCTATAGCTAAAACTGATGCCTGAGTAGTGATATCAGCTATACTTTCTGATAATTTACCATATTTGGTGCTACCTGCGCCAAGAACACAGACCTTTTCCACAAATGTCACTGACCCAAGTCCCTATAAAAATTGTTTTAGTAAATTCATTATAGAATATGCCACCAAAGAAATCATTGCTCAAAACTATTCAGGTTAAAAGGACTGTCGGCAGACATGTAGCAAAAACTACAAAGTCAAAGACAGTAATTTTCAAAAAAGAGATCATGCAATATTTGGACATTAATGGATACTTGTCTTGGTCATCAAAAGATAGAAAATATATGATTCTTGGAACAAATTCTCCAAAAAACGGGCTAGTTGAATGTCCAGAATGTAGATTAGGCCAGATAATACTAATCAGATCTAGAACAACAAGAAAACGATTCATGGGTTGTTCAAACTTTCATGGAGGTTGTAAAGCATCATCACCACTATTACAGAAAGCAAGACTTAGAGCAATGAAGATTCCATGTGATGTATGCAAGTGGCCAATGATAATTTTCCGTTATTCACGAAAACAAAAATGGACTAGACAGTGTTCAAACTTTAATTGTGAAAGTAGAAAAATTAAATCTTCAAAGTAGGATAGATATCAGTACGTCTGTTTTTTAGTAATGGAAGAATCTTTCTGATTTGTGTTACATTTTTTAATTCAATGTCGACATATCCAATTCCTTGTTTCTTTTTCATGTCTAGTAAAATTTTTCCATATGGATCAATTACAAGACTTCGTCCACAGTAAATATTTCCAACTTGATCAGGGGCAATGACATAACAACCATTTTCAATTCCACGTGTCTTGTTAATTGTAATCCAATGTTCTTCTTTCATGTTACCTTTCACCCAAGCTGATGGTGCAACTAGAATTTCAGAGCCTGCAACAGCAAGTAATCTTGACATCTCTGGAAATCTTAAATCATAACAAATCATCATTCCTATTTTCCCAATAGTAGTTGATACAGGTTTTGCAATCTTTGAACCTTTAACCATTTTATCAGACTCTCTAAATCCTAGAGCATCATATAGATGAATTTTTCTGTATCTTGATATTACTTTACCATTTTTATCAATAATAAATGAAGTGTCATATACGCGATCTTTTTTTGTACTTTTTTCATAAAATGATCCTACAACATCTATGTGATTTTCTTTGGCACACTTTGCAATACTAGTTACAAAATTTCCAGTGATAGTTTCAGCTAAAGTTGCTAGCTGTTTTGATGATTGTGATGAATTTGTATAAAACATCATAAATTCTGGAAATGCAACAAGTGTAGCTTTTTTTTCTGCTGCTTTTGTAATATAATCAATAATTTTTTTTAGATTAGTTTCTTTTTTAGTAGATGCCTTAAACTGTACAATCGCAACTTTCATGAAATTTGTATTATTAAAGAGGATAAAAAGATAAAGTGGTACAAACATGAAATGTACCATTTTGTTATTATGTAAATTAGGGATAAAGAAATTAACCGACCATAATGCGTGTATGTGTAACCCTCTAACTGGAAGGGAATTATTCCAGTGTTTTTTTAAAAATAATTAAAGTTGGTTTCCTGCTAGAAACCAGTTTTCTTTTGGATTATCCTCAAAAACTACAATGACATGAGATTCTTTTGTTTTTAGAATTTCTACTGCAGATTTTGTGATTGCTTTTGCATATTCATCTTTTTGTTGTTGAGTTCTTCCTGGATACATTGAGACTGTAATCAACGGCATGATTAGTTTGAAAAAGTTACAATGATTTATTCTTTAGACTTAGCCCTTGTATCCATATCTTGTTCCATATGTGTACTCAGAACCATGTGTTTTCTTGTATAGATAACCCGTAGCAAGTCCTACTACAAATCCACCGATATGAGCAAGATATGCAACACCACCGCCTGCAACACCAAATCCACCAATAAAAAATGGAAGTAAGTTTTGGAAAACAAGCCAAAATGGCAAGAACCATCTAGCTTGAATATGCAACATTCTGATAAAGAATCCCATTATCATAACAGTCTGAATCTTTGCTCTTGGAAACATTACAAGATATGCACCAAGTATTCCAGATATTGCACCAGATGCACCTACTGCAGGAATTACACTTGTAGGATCACCAAGTATGTGAATTAATCCTGCACTTATTCCCCACATCAGATAAATTCCCAGATACTTTAATCGGCCAAACTTTAGTTCAATGTTATCGCCAAATATCCACAAAAACAACATGTTGCCTCCAAGATGCATTGCACCACCATGTAAGAAAGTAGAACTAAGAAGAGAGATGTATGGTTCAGTAGGACATTTAATTTGTGTTGATCCTTGTCCAAAATCTATGTTAGAAACAGTTGCGCCTGTAACACAATTTGGTACTGCTCCCCAATTATAAAATAATGAAAATGCATTTTGATTCGTAAACTCAATAAATTGTCCAGTATATGCGATTTCTATAAGAAATACAATGACATTAGCTGCAATTAATGCATAAGTTACTTTTGGTTTGAATCCTGGAGGATGGGGATTTTCATCGCGTAATGGAAACATTAGATATTAAGATTGAATAAAAATTGTATAATAAGATTATTCAAGACTTGCTATAAAGGAAAAATCACACAAGAATGATTTTTCGTTTGACAAGATTTTCAATGATGTTTAGATAATCATCATCAGAGATCTTGTCTTCTGACCACCATAATGATGCAGTTTTAACCCATGAAGGTATTTTCCAATTTGATTGAACTGTTATTTCTTTTGAGGGTACAGAGATAATTCCTTTTTCAAACAAAAATGCTATCCCCTCAAGAAATTCTAAATCAGAAATTTGATCAGTTGACCACCAATTTGCATTTGTTTTTATCCACTGTGGAATTTTAGAAGTTATAGGTGGCAGTCCCTTTTCAAAACCAGTAATTTTGAGAATGTCTTGTGATGTAGGACCTACAGTAAATGCAACATGCCAAAATCCCATATCATCTATACTTTGGATAAAGTGAACAGGTTTATCATTTAATGTGACATTGAATTTCTCTTTTCCAGAAATCTGTGGAAATTCAAAATTTGCATATGTCTCAAGTGGATAGCTGTTATATCCACGCATAGTAAGAGTGGTTCCTTCTTCGTTAAATTTAGCTGCAGAATACCATGCACCAGAATCATATCTAAAATCAAAGTCGCCTCCATTTTTCTTAGTAGAAATAGGAATTACAGTGCTATCTACAGGAGCAAAACAGCTGTAATAAAAAATATCTTCAGTAATTGAAGGATCTGGATACATCGAAAATTCTTTAATTTCGCCTGGTTCTATTTTTTCAATATATTCAATATTAGAAACAACATCTAACATTTTTTCATGGCCATTAGCTATTGCAAGAACTTTTGGGTTGAATATCGTTTGATTTCCATTATTAATAATTCTCCCAGTAACATGACCATCGTCATGTTTGATTAAGGTTTTATCATAAAGAATCATAATTGATAGTGGATCTTTTTCTGTTTTTGCAAATTTTAGTTTAGGTTCAAGTAAGATAGGAGAGTCGCCTGTTATCTCAGGTAATTTTATTTTAAATGGAATATCAGTTCTTGGTGGTATCGTAACATGAGTTATTGTCGTTGTAAGTGTATTTTTTCCATCAATCACAGTAATAGAAATCGTTGGAATTAGTGCAAAATCATTTTGGTTTTTTACGTTACCTCCAACGGTATAGACACCTTCATGATCATAATATCCAACATACTCTTGTGAAGGGATAAAAACTTCGGCAAAAACTGATTGCGAGAACAATAAAACAAATAAAAACCCAGTGGAAAGAAATAATATTTTTAATTTAGACAGGTTAGAAAGAGTTGAAAATATCTTCGAATCCAGATGTTGGTTTTTCAAGTAGTCTTGGTCTATAGTCTTCAATTAATTGATCTATTATCATTCTAGATTTAATATAATATCTCTTTCTTGTATTTTCAAGTTTAATTTCAACTAGTGCATCTTGTACTAATTGTGATAAATATAAAGACACAGTTGATGGTGATTTTCCTACTTCAGTTACTAATTCATTAAACTCGAGACCATCTTGTTTTATTAGAGCTAATAATAGATCTCTTGGAGTTTGTTTACGTAATGCTTTGATTGTTTTAGATTGTTCATCAGTAATTTGTGGAGGGTAAAAGCGAGCTTGTCTTGGACCTCTTATTACTTTAATCACTCCCAGTTTTTCTAATTTACCAAGGTAATGACTAAGAACACCATTTTTTAATCCAGAAAATCGCATAATTTCTCTGAATTGGATCCCTGGATTTTGATCTATGATTTGTTGTAATTGTATAGTTCTATCAGTCATTTCTAAACACACCCAAAGCCAATAATCCTAATGTAGTAAATGTCAATATATGTCCTATCTCTAATAACGAAAGAACATCCATATCATAAAGTGTAGGCCATGTAGCATCAACTACCAAAACCACTTCAGCTGCAATAAAAGTTGCAAAAGCAAACATACTAAGCAATAATCTTTTAGTTTTTAATTTTGAATATGCCATAATTGCTAATACTGTGATAAACACAGCAAGTGTGATTCCAGATATATGCAAAAATATGTGAGCTAGATGAAAACCATGTAATAGATGAGGCATGATTACTGGAATTGCCAGTATTGCAACAACACCGATTACAACGAGAGAAAATATAGTTGATTTTCGTTCAAGTAAACTTTGAGGTCTAAACAAATCATAATAAATTTGATTTTTATGAATTTAAACAGACTGGTTCATATTTCGAAGTAGATGCGATCATACACGAAGTATGTTATTTTTTATCAAAAATTGTAATCCCTGAACAAAAGTGTCATCATCAATTTGTCCATCTGCCCACCATCCTGCATTGTTTTTAATCCATGATGGAATTTGATTTGATCCTGGACCTGTACCTTGAGTGGTTGATGGAATTTTCATTATACCTTCTTTGATCAGATATTGTATGCCTTGAACAAAAGCATTATCGTCAATTTGTTCTTCTGACCACCATTTTGCATTATTTCGTATCCACTCGGGAATTGAGATGTAATTTTTTTCATTAAGTGGGTTATTAATTACAATTGGAATTGATGTATTTGCAAGATTGTTATCTCCAAGATTTTTAAAATTAAGTTGAACTATTCCAGAAATATCTCTCGGGATTGTAAATTCTGCTATGTTATGTTTATCCTTAGAATCACTACTAATTCCACTTTGTTCAAAAATTATTTTTTCATTTTGAGTTATTGAAAAATCATAATTAACTGCTATAGGTCTATTTTTTAGAAAAACATCAATTACATCAAAATAAATTGTAGTTTTAGAATTTGACTGTAAGTTTTTGGGTTCCCATGATACAAAAATTCTAAATTGTCCATTTGAGGTAACTGAACTTAATTGAATATCATCTGAATTTGGTTTTATAAGAAAATTCATTCCATTTTGGATTGTATGATTATTGTAAATATTTTGTAATTCTTTTTGACTAATAATAAAATGAACTACTCGTTCTTCAGAAAAAAAATCATCAATTGTTACAATCTCATCAGATAGTTTAATGTCATTTACATACATAGAAAAGCCAGATACCAACAAATCACCAAATGTTTTTGGGATTACTAATTCCTCATGTACAACTGATGTCTGATTAATATTTTCTAGACTCCATTCAAATGGCATTGAAAAAGATATTTCTTTTGATTTTATATCATATTGAAAATTCTTAATCTCATCATAATATGTAACAACATTGATTTCTTGAGGACCAAAAATAGGATGATTAATCTCGTGTTTTGATACCTGGGCAACTGAAATTCCTGCTTTGAAAGTAAGTGGAACATCTAATTTTTTTGAATAGCCATCAGCTGTAAGGATTGTAATATCAAATTTGTAAAGTCCACCATCGCTAAGTTTTGGACCTTTAATGTTGATAAGCCTACTATCGAATCCAAGTAAGGACGCAAAAAAATTCCCTTCTTTTTGTTCTTGAATTTGAATTGATTCAGTATTTTCAGATATAAAATTGAAAACTAGAAATCCATTATCGCTTTGAAATTCTTTTTCAAATAGAAATTTTTCACCATGGCTAGATTTTATCAAAAATGTAACATCTCTTAGAGTAATTTTTGATTTAAAATCAATTAATGAAATCGATATTTGTTGATCATCATTTTTATCAGGATTATTTACAGATGATGATACTTCAAGACTAACTTGTTTTCCATTTAGATCAACTGGTGGAAATATTTCACTTCCTACACCATGACCATAAACAGTTATAGTTGATGATGAAATTAGCATAGAAATTGACAATAAAATTACAATATGAAAAAATTTTTGTTCGGATACATTTTTTATTTTTTGAAACATAATTTGATCGTGATACTTGTATCTTAATATTAAGAGGTAATTATCATGTCCATTTTTTTGGATCTTTTTTCCAGATTTGTTTACCATCAATAGTTACTTGATCTTTTTCCTCAAAGACAGTATGCCATTTTCCATTATGAGGAAAAATTTTATTCATTTCTCTTACTTTATCATTAGTTGGTGCCTTATTCATCAAAGCTCCCCATCTCATGTTAGGTATTTTTGGAAGAATATCGTTAATGTCTTTCATATATTATCAATTGATTATTTCTGAATTTTCATTATACCTTCTTTGATCAGATATTGTATACCTTGAACAAAGGAATTATCGTCAATTGAACCATCTGCCCACCATCCTGCATTGTTTTTAATCCATGATGGAATTTGATTTGATCCTGTACCTGTACCTTGAGTGGTTGATGGAATTTTCATTATACCTTCTTTGATCAGATATTGTATACCTTGAACAAAGGAATTATCGTCAATTGAACCATCTGCCCACCATCCTGCATTGTTTTTAATCCATGATGGGATTTTGCTAGTTCCTGTTCCTATATCAAAAGATGCATTTCCTATTCCAGATAATGTTTGTAAATTATCTATTCCATGACTAAAAAGTGCCAATGTTATCTTGTATTTACCGGCAGATTTGAAATCAAACGTGTGTTTGTCAATACCTTCTGTCAGAACGATACCAGGTGAATTTGGATTAGTGTTTTGTGATTCATAGACTACATTAGATGAAGAGTCTTCTATTCTGTAACCATAAGTAACCCATTTTAGTAATTTATTGTTTTTATCAAAAAAAGTTATTTCAAATGGAATTTTTTCACCTGAACCTAATTTAGAATCATGTTGCACTCTAGCATATGCACCACTAGAAAATTTAACATCAAATGAATTTTTTTCTGATGCTAATCCTGTGTCTGGAGATAAATTAAAGTCCATTGTTTTTACTCCAGGTTTAACAGTTTTTGCAATATCCAAAATATTTTCTTTGCTTAACAAATAATGAAGAATTAATGTATCATCTAATGAATATGGATCAGCAATTATCATTCTTCCAGTAACTGGAAATCCGTTTACAGTTGCTTTGTATGTTCCACTTTGGGAAAATTCTTTAAAGGAATTTGGAAAATGAATTTCTTCGTGAACAAAAATATTTTGTTGTTCTAATCTTGATATATCCCAGTTAAATGGCATTGAAAAGGAAACCAATTTTTTAGTTTCATCATAATTGAAACTGCTTATTTCATCATAATAAGATGTGATTGATAGATCATATGATTTACCTCCTGATGAAATTGTTTTGTTAGAAATATCTCCAACACTAAGCCATGAATCAAATTTTGGAGCATCGTCTACTGTGAAAATATTTTTGTCAAAATCAATTCCAAAAATTTCTATTTCAAAGTGATACAAGCCTGCATCCAGTAAAATAGGAGCCTTAACAGTAATCTTATCATTTATAGAAGTCCAGGCATCTAGGTATGGTTCATGATCACCATACACAACAACATTATTTGCTTCAATATCCTCAGAATGAATTGTAAGAATTAAATTTCCAGAATGTGTATGAAATAAATTTCTCATCAAAAGTTTGCCTTCTTTATCAACTGTTACAAAAAATGATGTATGTTGAATTGCCTTTCCTGTTTTAGCATCAAAAAGAGTTAATTCTAAATATTTATCGCCTGTTGTGTCTTTAGTGAGAATTGGTGGACTAATTTTTATGAAAAGACTAGCTTCCCTATCACCAACACTTGCAGGAGGAAGATTCTCTTGTGTTAATCCATCACCATAAACATACGAAGTCTGCAAAATAATTAGAGCAAATATGGACAAGATTAGAAGTTTAGAATAATCCATAATCATATTACCATTTTTGACATATATATCACTTAACAATTTAAGAATATTTTTACTCGGTATCCTGCAAGTATACTTGCGGTTTTACAATACTAAGAGAAATTGCATGATCATCAATCATAGAACCAACTCCTATTGAGACATTTTTTATTCTAATTTCTAAGTCATCAAACTCATCTTCAGAAATACCATATGTTAAAGAGAGAATTTCCTTAACTTTTCTTTCAGTGTCAGCTATTACATTTAATTTTGATTCCAATGTAACATCCAATGTTGTTTTTATCATTTGTTTTGGAATTTTACCAGTATAATCATGAAGAATATAAAATGATATTTTTTCAAGTGCTACTTCATGAGGTAGTGTATCCAAAGCATTAGCAGTAAAAAATACCTGCACATCTAACAAGTTAATACTTTCAGAAGAATGTTGTATTACTGCGTTTGGATTGGCAATATCATAGTTTTGAGGAATGGTAACAAATACGAATCCTCCTAAATGAGAAGTGTTATTTTCTAAGCCTACTACTTTCTTAATATCTCTACAATCAAAACCAGTTGATTCTTGATGATCTAATGTTATTAAAGTTGAATGCGAGATTATTCCATCATTTACAGATGCCGTCCAAAAAAATGAGACTGGAGATAGTTGTTTGTTAGTGATACTAATATCAGTATTATAATGACCTGGTCGTAATGGCCCAGTGCCATCTACTATAGAACCACATACAAATTTTGCCACATATGTAATGTCACGTTCATTATGATCGGGAATTGTTTTGTCATCGGCAAAAATAGTGTCTAGATAAATTGGAGTTGATACAAGAAAACTAATCGTAAAAATCAAAATCGAATAATTGTAAATTGAGGAAGAGTTCAAACTACAATACTAATATGCTATTAGGTATTAATTTCTGTTACTATTATCAAAATCTAAATTGTAAATAAGCGACTAATTTTTATTCATGATATAACTAAGTAGTTTTATGAAATATCTACTCATATTATTTTTAATTCCATTATTAATCATTCCAGCATTTGCTCAAACAAATTCACAAACTCTACAAACAGAGAAAGGAACACTAGATGTCAAATTGGCATATGATGACATAATGCCAGGAGATCAAACTAAATTACATATTGATTTTATCAATCCTCAAAATAAAAAAATTCAAGAGCATATTGATTACACAATTATAGTTTCAAAAGATGGTAAAGAGGTATTTGGGCCAATTCCACTCACTCATACTTCTTTAGGTTCAGTGAATATTCCAGTTGAATTTATCGACAGTGGAGTTTATTCTGTAGAACTGGGAATTGAAGGAATATTATTTCAACCAATTCCTTTAGAAAAAGTTTCATTTGATGTAACAGTTGGAGAAACAGTGGTACAACCTCCACCAACAAATGATAAAGATAATGGGTGTCTAATTGCTACTGCAGCATTTGGTTCAGAATTATCGCCTCAAGTGCAACAACTTAGAGAATTAAGAGACAATACCATTCTTGCAACACAATCAGGCACTGCGTTTATGACAACTTTTAATCAGTTTTATTATTCATTTTCACCAATAATTGCAGACTATGAAAGAGAACAGCCAATTTTCAAAGAAGCTGTAAAAATTTCATTAACACCAATGCTTACATCGCTTTCTATACTAAATCATGTTAACATTGATTCAGAGCAAGAAATGGTAGGATATGGTATAGGAATAATTTTGATGAATATTGGAATGTATATTGGAATTCCAGTATTTGGAATTTTTAAATTATATCAGTTTAAAAGAAAATAGATTCCACATCTAAAATTTCTAGTCAGGTTTTTATTTATCCAATAGGGTACATGGATTAATGAAGACAAAAGCTATAGGCTCTCTCTTCGTATTATTTGCCATTGTAGCAGGTTTAGTAGCATTTACACCAGCTGCATTTGCAGATCATAGCGAAGTTACAGTTACTCCAGCACCAGGTTCTGGTGCACCGGGATGTGAAGAATCTGCCGATGGATGTTATATTCCAAATAAAGCAACAGTAGATGTTGGTGGAAAAGTAATATTTTCTAACACAGATACTGCAGCACATACATTCACAGCAGGTACTGCAGCAGATGGTCCATCAGGAATATTTGATACCAGTTTAGTAATTGCTGGAAGTTCATACGAATGGACAGCAACTACTGCAGGTGAAGTACCATACTATTGCATGGTACATCCATGGATGGCAGGATTAATTGTAGTACAAGAAGCAGGAGCGGAAGAACATGACGATGATATGATGGATGACGATATGACGGATGACGATCATGTAGGTGATGCATCTGCAAATGGAATGTTATCTGATGGTACAGCAGTTGAAGTTTACACATCTGCAGCAACTGCAGGTGAAAGAATGGAAATTTCTGTTGATTTCGATGAATCAGAACATGTCAACTATGATATCATGGTAACACAAAATGGTAATGAAGTGCTAAACGATATTGGTGCTCATAGCCATGATGGAAAAGGTG
This sequence comes from Nitrosarchaeum koreense MY1, assembly GCF_000220175.1. Classification (NCBI taxonomy): domain Archaea; kingdom Thermoproteati; phylum Nitrososphaerota; class Nitrososphaeria; order Nitrosopumilales; family Nitrosopumilaceae; genus Nitrosarchaeum; species Nitrosarchaeum koreense. The sequence goes on from NZ_AFPU01000001.1 coordinate 1,425,635, forward strand.
TTCATGAAACAGCACCACTGACATCAGCAGATCCAGTGAATATCACTATAACCTTCCAAGGTTATGGAATTGATGATCCAAAAACAGGACCTATTGGTGAAGTAGTAGTATTTTCAAATGTTGTTCCAGAATTTGGAACAATTGCAATGATGATACTTGCTGTTGCAATCATAAGTATTGTAGCCGTTACTGCAAAATCTAAAGTAATTCCAAGATTTTAGGGGATTAACTTTTTTCTATTTTCTTTTTATTAAAGCAATTATCGCTAAGATAATAGCTGCTGCTGCAATAGACAGTCCAAAAATTGCAAAGTCATATGCTGCTCCACCATCATTTTCTGAACCATCATTCAGAGTAGATACATCTCTCTGTAATGAAGATATAGCATTTTTGAGTGAAGTTACATCTTGGTTTGATGAGCCACTAGTTGGTGGAAAATCTAATACCGCAGTACTTTCAACATCTTCAACTGGAATTTGTACATTAATTGGAACTCCATTAATTTCTCCTTTCAAATCCATAGTATATGTTCCAGTTTTTGTAGGAATTATAGGTGAAAAGTAATATCCTATTCTAGGATCTGAATCAATGTCAATTTTTTTAGAAACACCACCAAACAAAGCAGTTGCCTCTAGATTTCTAAATGCATTTGAAACTCCCGTATATTGGCCGGGAACTTCGCCAGGTTCGGTGATTTTAAAAACAATGTCATTTCTTATACCTACAATTGGAGGTTCTAGTCCCCACCCTATTTCAATTTTGTAAGGTTCCACTTCAACTGTGGTATGAGCAAAAGCTTGGGATGCAAAACCTAATGAAAGCAATAATCCAAGAACACTTACTGTAATTACTTTCATGACTGTTATTTTATGATTACATGTTATTATCTTTACGTGAATTGGTACAAACTTCGAATAAAATAAAAATTGTTTAAATTGATAAACGTGGCCTGAAAATTAAATGAAAAAAATTCTAATTTTATCATTATTTGTTTTATCAATATCGATTCCATACGCTGCAGCTCATCCATTTACAGTTGATACTATTCCAAGCTCATCAACAAACGCACCAATAGGAGTTACAGAGGTTATTGTTCATTTTTCAGAACCAATTGATAATAATTTTAGCTCACTTAAAGTATTAGATAGTAATGGAGAACAAATTGATAATAAAGATTCTAAATATTATGATGGTGATTATTCCTTAGTTGTAACTACACCGCCATTAGAAGAAGGAGTTTACACGGTATCTAGCAAAGTTTTATCAAAAGTTGATGGACACTTGGTTCCTAATGCATTTATTTTTGCAGTGGGAGATGCCAAAATTGATGTAGGAACATTAACGAAACAAGATATTTCTGATATAGTATTTTTGCCAGAAGCTGGAGCAAGATTTCCAGGACTAGTTGGTCAAACTATTGTTTTAGGAGCTATAATTGCATCTATAATCATTTGGGGAACACAAAGCAAACAACTAGTCAAAAAAGAATTAGATAAACTAGAAAACTTTCATCATGGAAAATTCATGACACTCACAGGTATTGGATTAGTACTAGTATTTGCATCAAATATTTTGGTATTAGCTGTACAAACTATAAGATTAGAAACTTCAGTAATTGAAGTAATTAAAACTGATTTTGGAAATATTTGGGCGATTAGAATGATAATTACAGTTATTCTGTTAGGTTTATGGTTTGGAATGGATAGAAAAAAGATTCTAACTATAAAAAATAAAATTCCAATGCTAATAATCACACTTGGATTAATTGGAACATCAAGTTTAATTGGACATGGTGCAGCTAGTGGTGAAACTCCTGCATTAATTTTAGATTATATTCATAATTTTGTAGCAGCCGTTTGGATCGGTGGAATAATTTATTTTGTATTTGCTTTGCTACCTACATTTTCACAGTTAGAAGAAACAAAGAGAGATAAAATATCACTTGTTTTAATTCCAAGATTTTCAATGATGTTTGTAGTTGCAGTTGGAATTGTTATTATTTCTGGACCTACACTAATGTGGTTTTTGGAAAGTGATGTAAGCTTAATTACAGAATCAATTTATGGAAAATTAATTTTTGTAAAAATTGCAATCGCTGCGGTTATGATTGGTTTTGGTGGATATTTTCAGTTTAAAATTCAAAAAAATGCTGAGAGGGATTTACAAAAAGGAACTATTGCCATATACAAAAAACTAAGAAAATCATTGAAATTTGATGTCATATTAGGAATAACACTCTTGGGAGTAGTGGCATTGTTAATTAATGGAACATTACCAGCTGGAGAAATTAATCAAGTAGAAGCTCAAAAAGTATCACATGGGTTTAACAGCTTGGAGTTTTCAGAAAACGCAAAATTTGATATTAAGATATCATCATTTTCAAGCGGAACAAACACGATTTTAGTCAAAGTCAGTGATTTTGAAAATAAACCATTGTATGATTCAGATCAAATTAAAGTAAAGATCTCATATCCTGAAAGAAATATTTCTCCAATAGAAATTCCAATGAAAATTATTAAACAAGAAGAAAATAAACCGCTTGAATTTCAAGGTGATATCACTTTTGGATTTTCAGGTAAATGGAAATTAGAAGTAGAAGCTCAAAGAAAACAGAACGCAAATGAATCAATAATTATAGATTTAGTTGTTAAACCAAGATTGACAGATCTCTCAACTAAAATTATAGAATATCCTTTACCTAAACCTTCAAAACCACTTTATCCACTGTATGACGGAAATGATTCAATTTGGATAAGCGATCCATCTTCTCCCAGATTATGGGAGTTCTCAATAGAATCACAGAATTTTACATCATATTCATTTGACGGATTGACTTCAATGTTACTTACAAAAGATAGTGAAGGAAAAATTTGGTTTACGGATACGCCAAGAAATCAGATAGGATATTTTGATCCAAGCAATAACCAAATCATCACAAAAACTTTACCAAAGATAGATCCAATTATTGATAGTAACACAGCGACTTTCATACAAGCAGATTTTGATGGAAATATTTGGATTTCAATTACTAACAAAGATATTATTTTAAAATATTACCCAAAAACAGATATTTTTGAAGAAATCAAGATGCCCACAAGAGGATCATTACCATTTGCTTTAACAATTGATAATGAAGGAAAAATTTGGTTTACAGAATCAGCTTCTGGTAAAATTGGATTTATCAATCCAAAAGATAACAAAATATCAGAATTTATGCCTGAAAAACCTCTTGCATCACCAGAAGCCATGATTTTTGATGAAGAAGGGAATTTATGGATTGCAGAACATACTGGCACTGCAATTATCAAATTCAATCCAATTCTAGAAACATTTGAGAGAGTTTCAGTAATAGACAAAGAGGCATTACCATATGGAATGTCTTTTGATAGATATGGAAATATTTGGATTCCACAACATACTGTAGATAAGATTGCAGTATATGATCCATATAACAAAGATTTGATCGAGGTTTCAATTCCTACAGTTACATCATTTGTGCAATTTTCAACATCAGATAGTAAAGGTAATGTTTGGTTTGTTGAACAACAGGGAAATAAGCTATCAATGGTAAAGACTACAGAGATTCCAATCACAATAAATGAGTTAAATGATCAAGATAATTTTTCGCTAAAATATTCTGAAATAGTATCACCATTAATTGCAATGGGAATTATTGCAACATCGTTGTTCTTTGTTAAAAATCTAAGAGATAAAAGAAGATTAAATGAATTAATTATGTCTGGATAGTAATCCAGCAGATTTTATTCCCAGAGTGCATGCCAATATTCCAATTGCAAATAAAACAATTGTTCCAGATGGAGTAATATCAAATACATATGATATCAGTATGCCAGAAACTACAGAAAATATAGAAAAACACATTGAAAGTAGTGCAGTTTGTTTGAACCCTCTTCCATACATTATTGCAGTTACATTTGGAATTACAAAAAGTGCAGAAATAAGTAAGACACCAACTAGTTGTATTGAAGTTACAACTGTAATTCCTGCCATAAAGACAATAAGATAATTTATTTTTTCTACTGGAATTCCACTTACTTTTGCCTGCTCTTCGTTAAATGTAGAGTAAAGAAGCTGACGATATAGTAATAGAATTACAATTAGAATAATTCCTGTTAAAAATAAAATCAAAATTGTATCATTGACACTTACAAGCAAAATGCTTCCAAATAGAAAGCTGAAAATATCAATAGTAAAACCCCCAGATAATCCAATTATTACGAGCCCAACTGCTATTCCTGATGACAAAAGAACAGCTATTGAAGCATCTCCAGATATGTTGAATCTATCTTTAATTCGTGTAATTATTAGAGCACTAACGATTGAAACGCCATATGCAGTCCAAAGTGGGTATATTCCTGCCATCAAACCTAGTGCTATTCCACCAAATGATGAATGAGCAATTGCATCTCCAAATAAAGAATATCGACGTAAGACTAGAAAGAGTCCTACAATAGAACATAAAATAGCGATTGCAATACCTGAAATTATTGCTCGATGCATAAAACTAAATGTAAAAATTTCAAAAGTCATATCTAGTGATGATGCATGTGTTCCTGCATAGAAGCTTCTGAATATTGTTTTACAAGATCGTCATTATTAAAAAAGTCATCAGATTCTCCATGAAAGAAAAGAGTTCTATTAAGACATGCTACATGATTCGCTAATTGATTTACTGCATCCAAATCATGTGAAGACCAAATTATTGTAATGTTTTGTTTGGAATTTAATTCTTTTAAAATACTATAAAATAGATCTATGCTTTGTTGATCAATTCCTGTAACTGGTTCATCTAAAATCAAAACTTTTGGATTATTAACCAGAGCTTTTGCAATGAAGACACGCTGTTGTTGTCCACCTGATAGCTCACCTATTCTTCTTTCACTTAGCTCATGTATCCAAAGCTGCTGCAATATTTCATCAATTTTATTTTCATCTGATTCTTTATGCAATCCCATTTTTACAACATCATTTACAGTTGCAGGAAAATTTTTCTCAAAAATAGGTTTTTGTGGTACGTAACCAATCTCTTTGAGATAGTTTTTTGATTTCTTAATATCTATACCAAAAAACTTGATTGTTCCTTTGTATTTTGTATTAAGACTAAGCATTGAAGCAAAAAGAGTAGATTTTCCTGCACCATTAGGACCAATTATACCTAAAAAATCACCTTGGTTGACTGTAAAACTAACATCATCTATAGCCTTGACATCAGGATATTCTATCGTAAGATGTTCAATCTCAACTATTTTCAACACAATGCCTCCTTGAGATTATTGAGATTCTCAGTCATTCTAGAAATATAAGTTCCATCATCACCAATTTCAAGTGGAGATAAAACAAGTATTCTTCCTCCAATTTCGTTTGCAATTACTTGAGAAGTTTTTGGATCAGCAGTTTCTTCAGTGAATATCACATTAAGATTAAGATCTTTGGCTTTATTGATCACATTTTCTAAAGTCTTTGCAGTTGGTTCGGCATGTGGTGCATATGAGGGCAATATTGTATGTTGTGTAAGACCATATTCATTTGAAAAATACGAAAAAGCATTATGAAATGCTATAAAATCATGATTACAATTAGATAATTCTTTACGAATTTTTAAATCAAGTAAATCCAATTCAGCAATATAGTTTGCAGCATTTTCTTTGTAATATTTTTCATTTTCAGGATCAGATTTAGAAAATGCGTCAGCAATATTTTGTACTTGGATTTTTGCATAAACAGGATTCAACCAGATATGAGGATCATCTGATGTAACAACATTTTCATTTATTGAGGACTCTTCAATATTTTTTTCAATAATTCCATTACTTGTATCAACTACTATTCCCTGATAATTCATTTCAGTCAATTTATCAGTCCAACTTTCAAATCCAACTCCATTGATGATAATAAGATCAGATTTTTGCATTTGTTGTACGTCTTTTATTGTTGGTTCCCAATCATGTGGCTCAATTCCAACTGGAACTAATAATTTGACATCAACTTTGTCCTGACCGATTTTTTGAGAAAACTCGTGTAATGGATAAAATGATGACATTACTTGTAATTTTGATTCATTTGTTTTTTTAGATTGGTTTGAATCACTTGAAAAAACAGCAAATGAGATAAATGGAATTGTAATAATGATTGCAATTATTGCAAGTTTTACTTGGTTATTCACAATCAAATCTAAGACATGTTATTAATAACTCTATAAAATATTAATAACTTTAATTGCTAAACTTATAAGATAATTAATAACAATTAACATATGCCAATAGTTTCAATTTCATTAAATCATGAGATTTTATCAGAATTAGATAAATTGCAAAAAAGCATGGGATTTTCAGGAAGGTCTGAAGCAATTAGAGCTGGAATCAGGACATTTGTTTCAGAAGAAAAACAAAAATCTGAATTAGAAGGAAATATTCATGCAATTCTTTTAGTTGTTCATAATGATGAGTTTGATCATGTGGTATCTGGAATAAAACATAATTTTGAAGATTTGATTACAACACATCTTCACAGTAAGATTGAGGGAGAAAAATGTATGGAGTTATTTGTAATTGATGGCGATGCAAAAAGAGTTTCAACTATTACAAAAGATTTTCAAGTAAACAAAAACATGGATACTGTAAAATTAGTAACATTATAAAATTAATTAGAAATCAAGTTTTTAGAAAAGCAGTTTCTAGATATTAAAACAACTGTCAACAACATAGAAAATAAGACGATAGTTGTAATTGTTCCAAATTCAGGAGCGACAACAATTCCAAAAGATGTCTCTTGACCAGAGTTTTTAATATTTTCAAATTTAATTATAGTAGGACCTGTTTGATCTTCTGAAAATGTATACTTTTCAAATTCCCCCCCAACTTGTGCAACTCCAGTGGATTTATAGATCTCCTGATCATTCTGTAAAATTACAAAAGTATAAGCAGAGTTACGCATTGGTTCTCCAGTTTTACCATCTCTGATTGTAAAGATAAAATTTGTATTTTGTCCAGGCATTATTTCTATTGGATCCCATGAAAGATTTACTTGAAAGTCTTCACTTTTTGTAAACGCAGTTAATGGAAATCCAGGATTTTCTGATTTAGTAAGTGTAAAAATAATTGAATTAGGCAAAGGATCTCCAGAGTTTTCTAGTTTGTTCTTTAGAAATCTAAGATGATCCTGCAACAATACAAAATGAACTATTCTCTCATCTTCAACTGAATAATCGTCAACTGTAACAGATGCTTTAAACAACTCTATACCATTAGCTGTACCAATATAACTTGGAGAAAAAAATTCTGAAAAATTCTTAGGAAAATGTACTTCCTCATGAACTACTGGAATATGTGACATTTTTTTTTCACTCCAATCAAAAGGCATCTCAAACGTTATTTGCTGGGTAATAGGATCATATTGAAAATTGGAGATATTATCAAAATATGATTTTATTTTAAACTCTATATCATGATTTTCAGCATCTTTTTGTAGAAAATTAGTTGTATCCACTATAGTCAAGTCTGCATTGTAAACACCAGAATTTTCAACGATATTTGTTGGCTCATCAATTGTTCTTACTTCTATTTCAAAATTGTATAATCCACCTGAATCAAATATTGGACCAGAGATCATTATTGGATTCTCTTTTGTTCTATGCCATGCACCCAATAGAGAATCTTGTTCTCCATGAATCCTAATTTCATTATCTTGTGTTGGATTAATTTTGATAAAAAGAAGTCCATCAGGTGTAAAAAAATAATTTCTAAATATCATTTTGTTTTCATGAAATAAGCCAATTAGAAGAGTAACATTTTTTGCGGGTTCCTTTGTTTCTGTTTCAATTGCAGTGATAGTAATTTGTTTTTCACCAGTTTGTTCAAAGAACATCGGAGTCTCAACTGAGATTGAAATTTTCTTACCCTCTACATTAACAGACGAAATTGTGTCTATTCCAAATCCATGTCCATAAACACTAGAAATAGGAATTAGTAAAGAGATTGTTAGTGCAAAAATTCCAAATTTTGATGATGACAGAATTATTTTGTTCATGTTGGGTTATTTTACTGTGAGTAATTCTTTAACTCTCTGAATTAAATCATTCATGTTATTTGCTTCTAATATTGGTTGTAACTCATGTGGATCTTTAGCACCTATAGCAGATAAGGAGTAAACATAATCAATTGTAGGCATTTCTGTTGTAAGATAATATTTTTCTAAAACATGATCAAGTGAATGAGGTTCAACAATTTGTGGTAATGCTTGGTGAATAATTTTATTTTTCCACATCGCTACTAGTTTTTCCCATGTGTCATAAGGTACATTATCATCAATTTCAGGAATTAATTCAACTTCGGCACGAATGTACATTTTTTGTTCTGTTCCTAATTTTTCATGAATTTCTGAAATATTTCTATGACCTTCTACAGAATATGGATCATAGTCAGAAGGTTGTGGAAAAGAGGGTGGGATTATTTTATTAATTTTAAATTTATTACGTCCAATTGTCTCAATATGTAATTGCATCCCATCTAATTCTACATCTTCACATTTAGTTATCTTTGCAATAGTACCAATAGATTTTGGTGCAGTCCAACCACTAATTGAGTTATTTGCATCAATGAGACATACACCAAATTGACCATCACCAATCATACAATCATCAACTAACTGCTTGTATCTAGGCTCAAAAATTCTTAGAGGTAATTCCTGTCTAGGAAATAATACTAAATCTAAAGGAAATATTGGTAGAATTTTTGTTTCTTTCAAACTGTTGTTGTTTAGTATGACTCTAGATATATGGAATGCGCAATCAATTTTAATTATAAAATAGATTTTAAAATTTAAAAGCCGTTTTCGTTGAGAATTAATCCAAGTAATGCAGCTCTTGTATGTTTTCCATATTCAGCCTGTTCAAAATATTTTGCATTTTTTGTATTATCAACATCAGTTGATATTTCATCTAGCCTAGGTAGTGGATGCAAAATAATAGAATCGTCTTTCATTTTTTGCAATAAATCCAATCCAACAACATAGCTTCCTTTTACTTTGAGATATTCTTCCTCATCTGGAAATCTCTCTTTTTGAATTCGTGTTACATATAGAACATCAAGATCATCTATGTAATCTTCAATTTTAGTAGATTCAGTAAAAGACAATTTCTTTTTTATTTCATAGATTGAATCGGATCTAATTCGTAATGATTCAGGGGAAATTAAATGGACATCAACATCATAATTTCCTAGTCCATGTAAGAGAGAATAAACGGTTCTTCCATATTTTAGATCACCGATAATTCCTATTTTTAGACCGTCGATTTTTTTCTTCTCTTTTCTTATTGTAAATAAATCTTGGATAGCTTGTGTAGGATGTTCTTCAGTTCCACTACCAGCATTGATAACAGGTTTTGAAGAAACTTCAGCTGCAAACCTACTAGAGCCATCAAGAGGATGTCTAAGGACAAGCACATCAGAATAATTAGACATGATTCTAACAGTATCTGCTAGGCTCTCACCTTTTTTGGTAGATGACGATGAGATATCAGAAATTCCCAAAGAATTGCCACCAACTGAGGCCATAGCAGCATCAAAACTAAGACGAGTCCTAGTACTTGGTTCATAAAAGAGATAGCCTAAACCATTTCCTTTACAAATTTCCCTTCTTTCTATGGGGCTAAGTTTCATTATTTTATCAGTGGATGCAAAGATTTGTTCAAGTTGAACCTTGTTAAAATCCTTGATTGAAATTATGTCTTTTTGGTAGAACTCGTTCATTCTTTCAATGATATATACAGGTGACTATACAAAGTATTCTGATGCAAGAGTCCGAACTTATGGTTCGACGAATTAAGGAGGGTACAGTGTTAGACCATATTGACGAGGGTAAAGGTCTTCAGGTACTTAGTGCTTTAAGAATAGATGGTAAAGATGGAAGTCTCATTACTATTGCTCTAAATGTACCCAGTGGAAAATTTAAGAAAAAAGACATAATCAAAGTGGAGAATAAATTTCTAAAAGATGATGATACAAACAAGTTGGCAGTGATTGCACCTAAAGCAACAATTAACATCATCAAAGACTACAAACTAATTGAAAAGAGAAGGGTAGCACTTCCAAATGAGATTAATAGAATTTTTCGTTGTTCAAATCCAGATTGTATCAGTAATAGTACTGAGCATATTGAATCAGTGATGGATGTAATTGACAAAGAAGGAAGAGTACTCAAATGCAGATATTGTTCAAGAGTATTAGATGTTAACAAACTGAAATATAATTAAATTAAAAATTTGAAAAAGATGGTACTACTGGGTTTATTGTCCCAGGATGATGAACATCATGACTATACCGTAGATTGCGATTGATTCAACCATACCTACGAAAATGAATACTTTTGACTGCAATGCCGGGTTTTCACTAATTACTGCGAGACCTGCTGCGCCAACTTGACCCAAACCGATACCTGCTCCAGCTGCTGCTAAACCAAAGGCCAAACCAGCACCAAGGAGTTTCATAGATGATTGGTTGTTTACTTCAATGGTTTCTTGAGCATAAGCAATTCCAGTCAATCCAGTTGCAGATATTGCAATTGTTGCCAAAAGTAGCAATACGATAGATTTCATTTATGTACCGACTCTTCTAGTTCCATATTTAAATCATGATGATGTTTTAATCTAAATTTGATCGAGTGTTTTCTTTTTGAATGATGTCAAATCATTTTTGATAGATTTAACAAAATTATCGTGATCTTGTTCTAAAACCTTTTTTGAATTTTCAACTAATTTTTTAATTTCTTCTTTTGCCATTATTTCTTACTCACCATCTTTGCTTTCACTTTTTTTAACTTTGCGAATTCTTCTCTTTCTCTCTCTTCAAGGGTAGCAAGAATAAATCGTATTTTTTGTTGATATTGAGGGATGATGACATTTTCTAAGGCATTTAGTAGTTTTTGAGTTTTTTCAAGGGCCTTTGCAAGACTAAAAATAGAATTTTCATATTCTGCTGCTTTGCAGATTTTTGGAAGTAATTCTTTGATTTGTTTTGCTGCTCGATCTATAGATGAGTTAGTATCAGCAAATCCATAAGGCATGGATTTTGTATCCTTTTCAGTTACTGTAAGGGCAGGAATTTTTACATCTACAACTCTACGTACATGAACATCAACTTGCATTACAGGTGGTGTAGATTCAGCAACAGAGTCTACCGTATTGGTTCCTAATGCAAGATACGCTTCATTAACTGATTTGTAAATATCTTGTAATGGGTCCCAAATTCCACCTCTTGCTTTTGAGGCTTCTTCAATCATTTCTTCAATATTTTTTAAAAGAACTTTACGTTTATCATCTAAGATCTTCTGAACCATTGTGGCAACTTGACTAGATTTTTTATATTTTAGAAGTTCGATTTTTGTTGCAGCTACATTTTGTCCAAATGACATGCTGTTAGTTTTCCTGATAGTATTGATCTATGTATTTGTCTTTGATTTTAGTAATTTCGTTCTTTGGAAGTTTTGAAACAATTTTCCATAGTAAAGTTAGAGTTTCTTCTATTGTTCTATTTTCATCAGTTGCTTGTGAAAGAAATTCTTTTTCAAAGACATCACCTACATCCATGTATTTCAAATCAATTTCTGTTAATCCTGCTTTGCCTACAATTCCAGCTAGTGCTCTTACTTCTTGTGCTCTAGAATATGCATCATAAACTTGATTTGAAACTTCACCATGATCTGCTCTTGTACTTCCTTCACCGATTCCATCTTTCATCAATCTACTGAGACTCATCAAAATGTTGATTGGGGGATAAACACCTTGTCGGAACAAATCTCTTCCAAGTACAACTTGGCCCTCTGTGATATATCCAGTAAGATCAGGGATTGGATGTGTAATGTCATCTGAAGGCATTGATAAAATTGGAACTTGGGTTACACTGCCTTTTCTGCCATTTAATTTTCCTGCTCTTTCATAAATTGTTGAAAGATCGGTATAGAGATAACCTGGATAACCTTTTCTGCCTGGAACTTCTTCTCTTGCTGCACTAATTTCTCTTAATGCTTCTGCATAATTTGTCATATCAGTTAGAATTACAAGAACATGCATTCCAAGATCAAATGCAAGATATTCTGCTACAGTTAATGCAACTCTTGGAGTGATAATTCTTTCAATAGCCGGATCATCTGCTGTGTTTAAAAATAGGACACTTCTTTTTAGTGCGCCAGACTCTTCAAGACTTCTTCTAAAATATTCTGCCTCGCTGTATTGCACACCAATTGCTGCAAATACTACTGCAAAGTCATCTTTAGTACCAACAACACTTGCTTGTCTTGCAATTTGTGCTGCAAGAATGTTATGAGACATGCCAGAGCCAGAAAATATTGGTAGTTTTTGTCCTCTTACTAGAGTAATCATTCCATCAATTACAGAAACACCAGTTTGAATGAAGTCTTTTGGATATTCACGTTGTTCTGGATTCATTGGTTCTCCGTTGATATCAATGAATTTATCAGCAATTGGATCTGGGAGTCCATCTTTTGGTCTACCTAATCCATCAAATACTCTGCCAAGTACCTCTTTTGATACTGGCATTTCCATTAGTTTACCAACAAATTTTGCGCTGGTACCAGAAATAGATAATCCAGTAGTTCCTTCAAATACCTGAACTATTGCCTTACCATTTCCAACTTCTAGAACTTTTCCTAATCTTCTTTCCCCTTCTTTAGTTTCAATTTCTACAAGTTCATCAAATGCTGCATTTTCAACATCATCAACGACTACCAGTGGACCTTTGATTTCAGCAATCTTACTGTATTGAACTCCACCTTTAGCTGTCAATTCGAAACTTTCACTCCTGTAATAGATTTGAATTGTTCTTTCATATCAATATCTAATTGATCAAGTTTAGGAATTTCATCGTCTTTGATATCCATTCTTGCTTTAAGCAATGTAGGAACTATAGCCATTGCACGAATGTCAGCTAATGATGCGCCTTCTTTTAGTGCTTGTTGACCTCTTCTGTAAAATTCAACTGATAATTTTAATAATTTGTACTGCTTTTGAGGACTGCAATAAGTATCAACATCGTCAAATGAGTTTTGTTGTAATAGACCAATCTTTAACATTCTTGCAACTTCAAGAATTAATTTTTCTTCATCAGGTAATGCTTCTGGACCTAAGAGTCTAACAATTTCTTTTAGTGTATCTTCTCTTTGTAATACACCATAAGCTTCACTTCTTAATGATAACCAATCGCTATTGATATTTTCACCCCACCATTTTGCAATATCTCCAAGATAACCAGAATAGCTGTTCATCCAGTTAATTGATGGATAGTGTCTAGAGTAAGCAAGTTTTGCATCCAAAGCCCAAAATGTTTTGATAAATCTCATGGTATGTGTTGTTACAGGTTCAGTGAAATCTCCACCGGATGGTGAAACTGCTCCAACTAATGTAACTGAACCGTCACGATCAGGACTGCCGACTGCTTTAACACGTCCTGCTCTTTCATAAAATTCTGCTAATCTTGATGCAAGATATGATGGATAACCTTCTTCTGCAGGCATCTCTTCTAATCTTCCACTCATCTCTCTTAGTGATTCTGCCCATCTACTAGTAGAATCTGCTACAAGAACAACGTCATAACCCATATCTCTGTAATATTCTGCAATTGTTACACCAGTGTAGATACTTGCCTCTCTTGCAGCTACTGGCATGTTACTTGTGTTTGCAACCAAAACTGTTCTATCCATAAGTGGTTTGCCACTACGTGGATCTTTAAGATGTGGAAATTCAACTAGCACTTCAGTCATTTCGTTTCCTCTTTCACCGCATCCGATGTAAACTACAACTTGTGAATCAGCCCATTTTGCAATTTGATGTAATGTAACAGTTTTTCCTGTTCCAAATGCACCTGGGATAGAACCAGTTCCTCCTTTAGCAATTGGGAAGAATGTGTCAATTACACGTTGTCCGGTAAGAAGTGGAACTGTTGGATCATATCTGGTGTGATATGGACGTGGTTTTCTAACAGGCCACCTATGATACATTTTAAGTGGGATTTTTTGTCCATCTTTTTCAGTTGTAGCTAATACAGTTTCTAAATTATAATCTCCTTCACTTACCATATTTGTGATCTTTCCGCCAGGATGATCTGGTGGAACCATAATTGAATGAAGAATAAGATCAGTTTCCTGAACAGTTCCAAGAACATTTCCGGCAGCAACTTCATCACCATTACTAACAGATGGTACAAAGTGGAATTTCTTTACCATGTCAACAGGAGTTGTGGTAATACCTCTACCAATGAATGAACCAGAAGCTTTTGATAATTCTTTTAATGGTCTTTGAATTCCATCATAAATTTGTCCAATAATACCTGGACCCAATAAAACGCTCAGTGGGTTTCCTGTACCAACTACAGGTTCGCCTGGTTTTAGTCCACTTGTAGACTCGTAAACTTGAATAAATGCAACATCGCCAGTTAGACGAATAACTTCACCAACTAATTTTGAGTTACCAACAACTACAGTTTCATACATTTTGGCATCAGACATTCCATCGGCCTTTACTGCAGGACCACTGACCCAAACAATTCTACCTTGAGCTGCCATACTAATTACCTACTCCGAATTTTGTGGCAATTTCTTTCCTTATTAAAGGCTTCATACGCTGTATTCTTGCATCAATAGTATTATCAAATTTCATTCCGCCATCTTTTGATTTTACCGTAATACCTCCCATACAAGTAATTGGTTCTGGAGATAGTTCTGCACCAGAATATTTGGATAATAAAGATTGGATTATGTTTTTGTCTTTAGAATTTGTTGAAATTACAACTTTGGTTGTACCTAAAATTGTAGTTGCTTCATCCAATAAGGTTGTCATTAATTTAGAATAATCGTCATTGCGATTTGTATTTGAAATTTGTTCTATTGCTTTTGAAAATACGTTATCTACTGCTTTTTCCAATGCCAAAAGTCTATTATTTCTGGCCTCAAGATCGGAGCTTCCAATAAGCTGTTTTTCTATTTTATCTGCCTCTTTTCTGCCATCTGAGACGATTTTATCATATTCTCGCTCCAGTTTAGGAATAGAATCATCAAGGGTTTGATTAGATTCGGTAAGGGCAGATCGGATATTTGACAAAACATCTTTCTCAGTTTTTGTAAGTATCTTGTCGATTGTTTGTTCTAATGCAGAATTAGATCCCAATGTGACGCGTTAATCCATAATAGATTTTAATGTTTGGGAAAATGGGCAATTTTGGAAAGATATTAAACTAAATAAAATTACACAGGAATGTCTTGGGAACCGCCGATCTAAAACTGGGAACTATAGTTTTGCCAAGAAGTGAATCTCCACAGGCAATATCTAGATTAACAGAGTTTGAATGGTTTCATAAAATTGATTCATCAAGTGATCAAGTAACGCATGAAATTGACGATTTATTATTAGAGGCCCAGAAAATATTCCAATCAATTGATGATGTGGTCAAGGGCATGGGAATTCCATTAACAGTAGGAATTATGGAAATACTCTTCAAAGGCACTGTAATCAAGAAAAAAAATTACGAAATTGATGAAATTGAACATATGATAAATGATTTGAGAAAAACAACTCCATCAATTATCGATGAGCCTGCTAAATTATTAGAAGATGCACAAAACACCAGACTGACTATTGAGGAATACAAATCACTCAAGGATACTTTAGAAGTAATTAGAAAAATGAATTTAGATCTTACGGGATTTGGATTAATGAGATACTTTTTTACAAATCTTTTTGTAATTAATTCTTCAGACTATGAAGAGATTAGTCGCTCACTTGAAGGCATTACAATATACAAATACGATTTAGAAAGTAAGGATAAAACCGCGCTTTTAGTAATTTCCGATATTGAAGATTCTGAAAAAGTTTTCAAGATTCTAAGAAGTTTTAATTCCAATTCATTTAAGATTCCAGAGGGATTTCCACAAGTTCCTAGTGAAGCTTATGCGTTGGCTGAATCCAAAATTAAAGAATTAACCACAAAACAAACCTCCATATCTAAAGAACTTTTAAAATACAAAAAGAAAATTCGTCAAGATATTCTTGCTATTCATGAAAAAGCATTAGTTGCAAAAGATGTTCTTGAAATGCTAAGAAAACCTGGAGGTACGAAAAATTTTGCAGTAATACAAGGATATATTCCAAAAAGAATGGAAACCAAGTTTAAAGATTCTACAAAACAATGGATGTCGGTAATTGAAGATGTTACTGATCCAAAGCATTTAGAAGAATTACCGACATTATTTGAAAATAAGAAATTTGTTAGAACTTTTGAAGTGATTACAAAAAGCCAAGGCATTCCAAAGAAGGGAGAGCCGGATCCAACTCCTATGATTGCATTAATGTGGCCAATTTTTTATGGATTGATGTTTGCAGATATGGGTCACGGATTATTATTAATGGGATTAGGATTATTATTCAAAGTAAAAGGACAGGGCGACTTAGCAAGATGGGGAATGCTCATTGCAATTTCTGGTGCATCAGCTGCAATAGCAGGTGTAGGTACTGGAGAGATGTTTGGATACCATATTTCTCATATGGGTCCATTTGAAGGGCTTTTAGCAGAAGGAGGAGCTTTATATCCAGTTAGTTGGATTGTCGGAATTCTCAGTGTTGCTGAACTTACATTTGATCAAGTCATCAACATTCTCAAAGTGTCATTATTCATTGGAATTGTTCACCTAGTGTGGGCTATGGTTTTGCGAATCAGAAGATTAGCTGCAGAAGGACACAAACTTGTAATGTTTACTGAAGCAATTCCAAACATTACACTCTATGGAGGAATTGTTGTTGTTATGATGTGTGCTATTGGATCACAGTATGATGTGATGAACATGTATTCAAAAGTACATACTGAAGCAGTTCCATGGGTTACAATATTTCTTGGAGATTGGGCACAAGTTTGGATCGTTACAAGAATTGCAGTTATCATTGTTATCGCATCAATGGTATTGATGATGGTTGGAGGAATTTTACATGCAAAGAAACATCCAGAAAGCGGAGGAGATCCTGCAAGTGTCCTCATGGAAGTATTACTTGGTAAAACTGTAGAAAGTTTAGCTCATACAATTAGTTATGCTCGACTTGGAATTATGTTACTCGTACATGCTGCATTGTTAATGACGGTAAATAACGCATTTGCATCTTTGGGCGGCGCAGAATCTGGCGGAGCTATGGCAATGATCATTGGTGGAAACTTAGGAATTATGATGATTGAAGGATTAATTGTGTATATTCAGTCACTCAGATTGCACCTGTACGAATTCTTTACAAAATGGTATGTAGGCGGTTCTCAACCATTCAGACAAATCAGACCAGAACTAATTTACAATCAATTCATTTGGAAGAAAAAATAGTTCATCTTCAACTCCATAGGGACTTTACCGTAATTTCGGGGAATAAAAAAACATGAGATAATCTAGTGCTCATTCTTTATTTTCACACATTGTTCATTATAACAAAAATTCTATTGCGTTTTTACCTTCTTGAGTAAGAGTTATCCATCTATTACGTCCTATCTTTTCAATATTGATGAATTTCCATTGTTCTTCTAGTGGTTGAATAATATTTTTATCAAGACTAGCAAATCTTGCCATGGAGTGATTTTCCTCTTGTGCGTTAACTGTAATGATGTTTTTTTCTTCTGAAATTACTGCCATCTCTTTTTTTGTTATCTTACCATTATTTTTTTTAATGATCTCCAATGCATAAATTAATTTTTCTTCAGGAATTTTTATTGAATATGGTGGAACATCTTGAATGTCTTTAATTCCAGTTGATATTGGTTGTTTTGCATCTACTCCTCGATAGGTTTTTGCCTCGACATAAAATGGATGGATGTTTTTATTATCGTTGAACATCATGCATGCCATCATAGTACCTATTGCCTGAATCTTACTTCCTGATGCTAAATTAACAAATACTTCGTTTCCTTTTTCTTTTTCAACGATATTTTTTATCGACCGAATGATGTTAAACAAATCTCGCCTGTTATGTTCTTCTTGTTTTACTTCAATTCCTAATTTTTCTAACTGGTTTGTAATTTTTGTAGTAAATGGATCTGATTTGTCTTCGTTTTTGTTTTCATGAAGTAGCAACCAAACCCTATCGGCCTTTTCTTGTTTTGCAGGAAGTACAACTCTGTCAACCTCATATCCCACAGGAGCAATGTGTATACGTAATTTTGAAATTCTATCCATAATAGTATTCTTAGTATGCATACTATTGACATGCTATTTAATAATTTAGGTAGTCTAACTAACTCATGAAAACCATTACGCAATTACAGAAAAATCATGAGATGAGTGAAAATTAATGACAAAACAAATTGATTCATACAAAAGGAGTCTCATTGAAGCCACGGCTAACTTGATGGGTGGTTACCCAATGATGTTTGTAGCAGGAATAGTCATCTTGCCATTATCGGCAAATTGGATTAAGGAAGATCCTCTAGTTGCAAACATAACAATCACAAGTGTTTATGCTTCAATTAATTTTACTAGAAGTTTTCTACTAAGAAGATTATTTGCCAAGTACGAACTTCATGATAATCTTATCAAACTAGTAAAAAATCTAGTTAGAAAAAGATGATTCCACATCATAGAGATTCGGCTGCAATTTTTGGAAAAATATATGAAAATTGAATATTATTTTTCAACAGGTAATTCTGGTTTATTTCCCCATTCTCCCCAGGAACCAAGATATACACGTACTTTATCAAATCCTAGTTTTTTTAAAGCAAGAAAAGAATTTGCTGCCCTATAGGCACCTTGACAATAAGTAATGATTTCTGAATCTTTTGGAAAATCATAAAGTTTTGACAGTTCGGAATTAGTCTTAAAAGTTCCATCTTTTTCGATATTTTTATTCCAATCAATATTGATAGAGTTTGGAATGTGTCCAGATCGAGCAGCTCTGATTACACTTCCAGCATATTCTCCCATAGAACGAGCATCAATAATTTTTACATTATTTAGATTATCTCGAATATATTCAAATCCAGAAATAATATCTGGATTGATCTTTCCTGTAAACTTGGATGGTTTGAATTCATTTAGTTTTGTTTCAAGTGAGAGATTTTCTTTTTTCCATTTTGTTATTCCACCATCTAACATGAAGACGTTTTGATGTGAAAAATAAAGTAGCATCCAAACACCTCTAGCTGCAAGCATTCCAGAAATCGTATCATAAAAGATTACTTTTTTTTCAGGTGTCACTCCAAGAAAGGAAAGAAGAGTTGAAGTTTGACTGTTAAAATTTGTAATTCCTTCTTTTGTAGTATCAATCCAATGAAATGCAAACAGATCTAAATTTACAGCATTAGGAATATGGCCTTCAGAATATTCCTTAAATGAACGAGTATCCACTATTATGATATTAGGATTATTTAGAATTGAGTTAAGGTCAGATGTGGAAATTAACATGATTTTGGTAAAATGATCAAATCTAAATTGATTTGTATTAAATAATAAAAATAAAAGAAAAAGGAAGTTTCCTTATTCGTTAACGTATGCTCTTTCTCCGTGCTGTGCCAAATCAAGACCGATCTCCTCTTCTTTTGGAGTGACCCTGATTCCACCTGGCCAAACGGCATCCATTATTTTGAGAATTACAATCGTAACACCAAATGCATAACCTACTGAGATTGCTGCACCAATGATGCTAATTGCTTGCTGTTCCATTCCTTCTGCAGTACCAGTCCAAGCACCAATACCGTCACCGGTATCCCAAATGTGTGGACTAGCTAATGTACCAGTCAAAATTGCACCGGTAAGACCACCCATTCCGTGTACTCCCCATACATCTAATGCGTCATCCCATTTACGTGCGTTTTTGAATGTTACAGCTGCATAACAAACTGTTCCAGCAGCAATACCGATTATAATTGAAGCCATTGGACCTACCCAACCTGAAGCTGGAGTGATAGCTACTAAACCTGCTACTGCACCTGATGCAGCTCCTACAATACTTGGTTTTCCTGTATGTGCCCATGACATCAAGACCCAAGTAAGAGCAGCCATACCTGTTGCAGTATTTGTAACTGTCCATGCACTTACGGTAATGCCGTCTACCATTACTTCACTTCCTGCGTTAAAACCAAACCATCCAAACCAGAGTATTCCTGCTCCGAGGACTACCATTGGAATATTGTGTGGTTCCATTGGCACTTTACCATATCCAAGTCTTCTGCCAAGGATTAAGGCACCTGCCAATGCAGAGAATCCAGAAGTAATGTGTACTACAGTACCACCAGCAAAGTCTAATGCAAACGATGGAGATAAGTCAGGATTAAGATCTAATGCGCCTCCTCCGATATAACCACCGCCCCAAACCCAGTGTGCAACTGGATCGTAAACGAAGGTAGCCCATAGGAGTATGAAGATTATCAATGCGCTGAACTTAATTCTATCAATTAATCCACCAATAATTAGAATTGGTGTAATAATTGCGAATGTTGCTTGGAACATTGCGAATAATTGATGAGGTACTGTACCTGGCCAACCCTGACTACAAACATCGCCTTCCACCATTGCATTCATCTGATAAGCTGCGGACCATGTATCTGCACACGGACCTGCTTCACCTAATGGTGCATAGTGAGAGACTTCATTAAAGCCAGCATATTGAAGTGAGCCCATGAACATGTTTGCATCACTATCAATTGGACCAAATGCTAGAGAATATCCCCATAGAACCCATTGTACTGAGATAAGTCCCATAACAATTATGGTCATACCAAGTACATTGACGACGTTCTTTGATCTGGCTAATCCGCCATAAAAGAAGCCGACTCCGGGTGACATGAAGAGTACCAATGAAGTAGCTGTTAGTATCCATGCTGTATCACCCGTATCAATTTTACAGGGCAACATGTTACCTTCGCCATCATCATACCAACATTCGTTAGGATTACCAGTGTAGATTCCACTAGTTCCTGCAACGTATCCGTCCATACCATCATTAACATTTTGTGCGAATGCTTGTGACATTGCACCTGCTGCTGTAATGGCTACTGCGGCCACAAGTAATAGAGCATACTTGTGGTTCCTAGAATTCATTAAATTAATCGAAATTGAAAATTATTTAAGCATTGAAGATGTAAAAACATGTAAAAATGTAAATTATTATATTTTAGTATATTCTGATATTATCATAGAAAATGAATATTATGTCATTTGGTGATTAAATGAAGAAAACAGGTACAAAACTATCAATTTTTGATACTTTTAAGACAAAAGGTGAGGAATTAACAGGGGAAGCGAATAGGCAAAGATCAATTATCGCAATATTAGCAAGTAATGCCAATCCAGCAGAAAGAACAAGAACGGGGATTTCTCAGAGAATTGCAAAGATTCATGGAATTGCATGGAAAAATATCTATTCTGGAATTTTTCGAGATCTTGATGAAATTTTGATCCCAATGGGAATTGCTGAAGAAGATGGAAGATTACCTATGAAGCGGGGCCCAAAGGCTCTTCAAGAAAAAGGTATTCCATATTATCATTTAACAAAAAAAGGAATACTTGTAGCATTATCATTAAGCAATGTCGGAAATAAAGATAAATTGTTAGAAAAATTTTTTTCACAGACAGATTCAAAGGAGAAAAATTATGAAGAAATTATTACAAATCTATCAAAAGCAAGTCCAAACTTTATTTATTCAATTTTTCAAAAATATGTAAAGGCATTTTGTGATAATAAAATTAAAGACTTGCTGCCCTTTGAACTCTCGAAATTAAAGGAGATTTCTGATGAGTCTTTATTGATTCAAAAGGAGATTTTAGAGACATTTTTGAATCTACCAAAGCAGGATAAAGAAGAAACCATCAGTTTTCTTAATAAAATTACTTAAAATATCAGGCTTTTAGGAACGGATCGCCAAACATTAAAATCCGCATCTATTGAAATTTACCTAAATGGGTGGAGCAAAAAATGTCTATGCATCTGTAAAATCATATAGTAAACGAGGTAAATTATTAAAAAAATCTGATTTTCAAACGTTAGCAGAATCAAGGGATCTTGATGAATTAATGACTAGAATCAAAAATACAATTTATGGAGATTCTATTTCAGAGGTACAAAAACCATATACATCACAAGGTATAGAATCTGCATTAAGAAGTCATTTAGCAGATACACATTATTCGATTGCAAAAACATCAGGAAATTCAGGTGTTTTAGATGCATATTATATGAAATTCATTGTTTCAAATTTAAAATCAATTTTAAAAGGAAAAGCTTTAGGGAAACCTCAAGAAGAAATTGAAACTCACGTAAATCTTCATGCTGAAGAATTAATCAAGCAAAGAGATGTGGTCATTAAAGCATTAGTTTCAAAAGATTTGGAAGAGGCAGTTGCAAGCTTGAATTCAGTACAATTTGGCGAGGAAATTGCAAAGGCTGCAGCTTTATACAGTGAAAGAAAAAATGTCCAAATTTTTGATACGTATTTTGATAAAATTTTAATTCAACATTTAGCTGGTGCTATGAAAAATTATGCAGACAAAGATGCTACAAAATTGGTTGGAATGGATGTGGATTTTTATAATATTCTAAGTGTAATTAGAGGAAAATTCTGGGGATTAAAAGAAGATCAAATTCAAGATCTAATTGTTGCTCAAACTCCTACTACAAAAGAACTACTTGGAAGAATGATTGCAGCTGCAACAATTAAAGATGCATTTAATGAATTATCCAATACAAAATACAAAACTCTTATCCCTCAAACTGAAAAAGAATTAGATGCTATTGCTGAATTTGAAAGAGCATTTGAAATGGCAATTTACCAAACAGCCATAAGATCTTTCACAAAAATGTTTAGTTTTGCAACAATTGTGGGGATTACTAAACTAACGGCATTTGAAGTTAGAAATTTAGCAGCTATTGCATTTGCAGTTGAACAAAAAATACCAACTGAAATTACCATGTCAAAGTTAATTTTGGAAGTAGAATAGAATTTTTAAAATGATCAGATTTCCAAAGAAAAAAACAGAAATTACTACAGAGGTTGTGACTAATACTATTTGGGTCAGCACGTTTTTAGCTATGATTTTATCATTGCCTCCATTAGGATTATTTCTTGGCATTTATTTTCTAACAGGTAATATCATAATGGGTGCAATTCTAGGCTTTGGAACCCATTTTATCATATTAGTATTCTCTACTAAAATTTCAAAATTATTGACCAAAGTAATGAGCTAATCTATAAAGATGAATTTGTTAAGTGATTTATCATGATGGGAGATAGAGACTATAGAAGCATTATAAAAAATGCTGTCGATTCTATTGGAAGAGAATTAGAGATTGAAATAGACGCTAAAGACATCAAAACCATTCACCTAAAAGAAGTGGTCCAATGTCTAAGACGCTCATATTATGATAGAATTGAACCCAAAGAAGTTGAAAGACGGGGTTTTAATGATCTACTCTCTGGCCTACTTCGAAAATTACAATATGGTAGCGATCCAAAAGAATTCTCTATTGAGGATATCAAGTTAAGAGGTCATGCAGATATGATTGCAGATAATTCAATTATTTTATTTAGACCGACAAATGCTAGTTTAGAATCGCCTCTTGCAAATGATTTACTTTATCTCAATGCTTGCATGTGGATTTATGATAAAACAGATGGAGTGATTATTTACATTACTGGAGATAGAGAAGAGATCATGTTTTCGTTAACTCGTGATAAAAAAATGTTTGAAGAAATTATTAGAAGAGTAAGAGTCCTAAATGATCTTCTTAAAGAACAAAAGACTCCAATTTTAGAACCATCTTCAGACTGTATGGAATGCCAATACTATCAAAGATGTTTTATCACAAAGAAAAATACCAAGCAGGTATCATTAGCAGAAATGCTAGGTTTGGGGAAAGATTAGTTAGATAAATGAAAAATATTGTAAAGGAATAATTTCCTTTGATTAGTCCAGTGGTTCAGGATGTCCTTTACCACGAAGTGCAAAACACACTACTGCGAGTGCAATTGCTACTCCTACTGCTGAGCCAAATGCGGCCATTCCTGCTTCTGCCATTTAATGAAAAACTACTTCAGGGGCTTTTATAATTTTGCCAATATTTTTTATCTAAAAACAAATTATCATAATTTTTAGTTTTTATGATACTATTAGTGATTTTTAGTTTTATTTATTTTTCAAATTCAAAATGAAGTGTGTTTTCTTGTCCGCTAGTCATTGAACTGAGATTATAAAATACAGTGCCGGTAACTCGCCATTTTGCGGTGTCACTTTCTAGATCAGACCATAACTTGGGAGTGTTACCTGTATTTTTCAATTGTATTTTATCTTTTAAAATTATCGAGTTTTCAGCTAGGAGTACATAGTAATCAGATCCAAATTCTACCATTCCTTCTGGTCTACTTCCAATTTGACCACCAGAAATTTGTTCTACGTTAGAATATCCAGTTTCAAATAACTGATAATCCATCACTTGTACAATTACGGAATTTGAATTTGGGTTGTTAATCTTAAATGATATTTCAATCGTAGCCCCCCTAGGAGTAACTTCTTTTATTGAGATATCATCTAATTCAACAGTTAGTGATTGTATTTGAGATGATATTGGTTCTTGTGATGTATCGGATTTTATTTCTTGATTAGTGTTTTCTGGTGAATTTATAACAGATGATGAACCTGACAGAAGAATCATACCCAAAGCTGCTGCTAAAGCAATAACTGCTACAAAAACAAAGATTTTAGAATTCACTAAATTTACTTAATTTTTACATATCTTAAATGTTGAGATAGTTATTATAATATTAAAGAGTAAAATGAATCATGCAATATTTCCAAGCAGTTCAACAGGGAAAACAAAGAGCAAGTAAATCTCAAATGAAAATGTTTGATGTCGCAGGATTTGGAATGTTAACGCTAACCACAAAAAAAATTAATGGTGAGTTTTTTCCAGTAGGAGAAGAAGATTTTGTAGCAGTAATTAATTCACCTGAGGGATATGTTGCAATAATTGCAGATAAGGATGGTTTTACTAAGGCTCAATCAAAGGCTGTAGAGAAAAATGAAGCACTAACAATTTACAATAAATTAAGAGAGTCTGGAATTCCAGAATATCCTGAAAATAAGATTCAGATTTGGTCAGAAAGTCGTCCTACCGTACAAAACGAGATTTTAGAATAATTATTTTGATTGTAGAACTATTTCTGTTCCTACCTCTCCACCTTTGATTGCTTTTTCAAGTGTTTTGAGGTCAGCTTTAATAATTCGTGTTTTAATTTTAGAGCGTTCGATTATTTTTAGAGCTACTATATCCATCAAATCATAGCCTCCTGCAACCGAATCTTCATGAACCAACATATTTTTTAAATTCTTTAGTTCGATTCGTTTGAATTTTTTTGCATTTTTGAATTTATTAGGATCCATATCATAAACACCATCAACATCAGTCGCATTAAGAAATTGTTCTGCGTTAATTTTTTCTGCAATAAGAGCTGCAGTGCCATTGGTACTTTGTCCAGGATGTAAACCACCTGTAACTACAATTAATCCATCATCAACTGCATGTCTAACTTCTTGTAATGTTGTTGGCGGATGTGAGTATGCTTTATTTTTTAGGGCATAAATCAATAGTTTTGCATTTAATCTAGAAATTTCAATTCCAAGTTCATCTAAAGTAGATTCATCAGCTCCAGAAGATCTTGCATGAGTAATGTAATGTCTTGCAATATTTCCTCCACCTGCCACAATTATCGGTTGACAAATCTTACTAATTTTGACTAGAAATGAAGCGTAATCCTTGAGTACTTTTGCATTATCCATACCAAATATTCGTCCTGAAAGTTTAATGACAATTCTTTTTTTCATTACTTTAAACCACCAAGGATTGATTTTGCGGCAATTTCAACTTTTTTTCTATTCTTTTGATGGGTGTATATTCTAAGAATATTCATGAAACCAGATATTGCCGAAACTACAGGAATTTGAGATATAGGCATCTCTTGAGCAGTAGATTTTCCATTCTCATTTGAAATCAAAATGATGTGTTTTGATTCATTTTTGGATGGAGCTAATGGAATTGATGGAGTAACGGAGCTATCAACAAAAATTTCACTCTCATCAACTTTGGATTTTTTGGAAATTGATGTTCTTAATTCATCGGTTCTAGATTTTCCTAAATTAGTTCTGCTAGTTAGAATTCGTTCAAATACACATTTTAACAATTTACGATTTTGATAATCTTCAGCAAATTGTCTAGCACGTTTTAGCTTAGATGATTTTGATAAGATTAGTGTAGATAAAACATATTCGTCTGTAAGTTTGACAAATTCTTTAATGTTAAATGACGTAAAACCAAATTCATCGTCAGATAATCGTAATGCCTCCAAAAGCATTACTTCAGCAGATCTTACTGTTTTATGAAAATATACAGCTTTGAACATTTGATAACGAGAGTGCATCATAGATTCAAAAGAGTAAAGTGCTGATCTTTCTAGAGCAAGTTTTTTCTTGTGGACATCAAGAGATTGTGTTATTCTTTTATGATCAATTTGTGCATGCTCTGCTCCTGTAAAATATCCATCTCTTAGTAAGTAATCCATCATATCAGCACTTAATGCTCCAGAAATTATTTCATTCATGTATTGTAATTTTAAATCTCCAAATGCAATTTTTGTAACAAGTTTTTTGTCATATCCATTTTTTGATAGTATATCACCAATTTCAGATTTTAAAATAATTTCTTTACCAAAATCTTCATGGGAAAATTTTTTTTGTTGAATGACTTCCTCAAAAAGATGCGAGAAAGGTCCATGACCAATGTCATGTAAAAGTCCTGCAAGTCTCAATAGATCAATATCGTCAGATTTTAAAAATCCTTTTTCGTTTAATGCCTTACCAGCTTGACTTGCAATGTGCATTACACCCAAAGAATGTTCAAATCTAGTATGTTGTGCCGCTGGATATGTTAAGTGAGCACCAGAAAGTTGACGTATTCGTCTTAATCTTTGAAAGATTGGATTATCAATTATTTTTAATTCATGATCATATACACGAATAAAATCATGTATTGGATCAACTATGTCTGAATAATTTTTTTTCATAAGCCTATTTTCTGAGAAATTGCTTTTAAAATATTTTCATGGACTTCTTGTTTTGATTTAGATGCATCAATAATTTTCCAATATTCCTTCTTTGCAATAGTTCTATAAATTTTTGATATTTTTCTTAGAAATTCTTCATTTTTTTCAAATTTATCTCTGTTAGTTTTTTTTCTACGAAATGATTCTCTTTGAGTCACATCAAGTAAAATTACAAGATCAGCCTTTGGGAGACCATCATCTAGATTTTTTAGCCATTTACTTTTCATTCCATTTGCTAAACCATAGATCAGATTTGAGTGATAATATCGATTCATTATCACAATAGAATTTTTTGATTGTGCTGCTAAAATTTCATTTAATTTTTCCCATCTGTTTGCAGCTAAAAGACAATGAATCACTTGTGGTGGGAATTTTCTTTTACAGTTAAGATATTTTGCAATTTCTTTTCCTACTGGAGTCTTATAATCAGGAAAACTAAAGGTAGTTGTTTTGATTTTTCTTTGCTTTAATGCTTTTGCCAACAATGCAGTTTGAGTTTTCTTTCCTGCCTGATCTCCGCCCTCAATAACAATTATCATAAGTTACAAAATCAGAGAAATTAATTGATTAAAAATCTATCAAGGTTTATAACTAAAAATTAAGCACATATCTCAAAATGGGACTAGTTAAATCAATGGCAAAAGAAATGATCAAAGAAATAGGGAATAAATCTAGAGAATTTTATGAATTTGTTCTACCTCCTGTAGATATGTATCTGGATAATGACAAATTGATATTAATAGTTGACATGCCAGGATTTACAAAAAAAGACATAAAATTATCATTAGATGGAAACATTCTCTCCATAAACGCATCAAAAGAAATTTCTGAAGAAAAAAATCGCAACATTATCTGCAATCAGAGACCAAATGTCATAGATAAAAAAATCAGATTGCCTATTGAACTTAGAGAAGGAGAAAATGGGATGAGTTCTGCAAAATATGATAATGGTGTATTAACAATAATAATTTTAGTTAAAAAACACGGTAAAGATATTCCCATAGAATAATTATCGTTTTCTAAATATTGTAAAAATACTCATTATTATCAAAGAACCTATTATTCCAGTAATTCCTAGAGATTTATTTGTAGTATACAAAACCGTAGAACCAACAAATATTGCAGATGAAAGTATACTTCCAGAAAGCAAAACATTGGATTTAGGTTTTGTATGTAGTTGGATTGATCTATTTTCATCAATGAGTTTCTTAAGTTCTGGAGCAATTGAGATAGTGGCATCAATTGATTTTGCAAATCTTTGAAACGAATATTTGAGTTCTTCAATGTATGCATCTTTGATTAGATGTTCTTCTTGTAAAATTTCTCTCAATACTTTGACAAATTTAAAATCAACTTTATGTGTTTTGTAAATTCCTTCAATGATAGACGCCATTCTCATGTATAGCGCCAAATTTTTTGGAAGAACAAATGGGAATTTACTCATTGTTTTGTTTGCAAGTTCCATCAAACTTTGTACTTCCATCTCATCAGGTTTTTTTCCATGCATTGCGCGAACTGCCAATTCGATTCCTTTTTCTATTACTGAACGGTTAAAGTCAGGAGTTAGCATTCCGAGGTCCGCCATTGCGTTAACTGTTCGAGGTGGATCTTTCTCAACTAGGGCAAGATAAAGTCGAATCAATCTTAATCTAGTATCATTGTCTAATCTCCCAACCATTCCATAATCATAAAGAATCAATTTTCCATCGTCTGTTACTGAAATGTTTCCCGGGTGAGGATCTGCATGAAATAAAGAATGATGTAAAAGCATGGTGAAAAAGACCTTATGAACATCAATGACTAGTTTGTGCCTATCAATTCCCTTTTCATCAAGTGCTTCTATATTGGTAATTTTGATACCAGGAAGGTATTCCATAGTAAGTACATTTTTTGAGGAATAATCATCATACACTGAAGGAATCGCTATGTTGCTTTTCTTCATGTCTTGCTTGATTTTTTTGAGATTTGTCGATTCTATCGTATAATCCATCTCTTCATGAATAGTTTCAATAAATTGTGAAAGCATTGCTCTTGCAGAAAAACGTAAGTTTGGATCTACAAATCTCAATGCCATTGGAAGTATTTTTTTTAAGACTTTAAGATCTTCTTCTACAACTTTTTCAATACCAGGTCTTTTTACTTTAATTACAATCTCTTGACCAGATATTCTTCCTCGATAAACTTGACCTAATGATGCACCAGAAAGAGGATTTTGATCTATGCTTTCAAATTTTTCATCAAGTGGTCCAATGTCATTTTCAATTATCGGTTTTACCAGATCAAATGGAGCTGCTGGAACACTATCTTGTAGCTTGGCAAGTTCTTCCAAGTATGGTTGTGGTAAAATATCCGCTCTTGATGAAAGCCACTGTCCTAATTTTATGTAAACAGGTCCTAATGAAATGAAAGTGTTTAAAACTTTACGTGCGTTCTTACGATATTTTTCTAAATCGGTGTCCTTGCCTTCTGTTTTAACCCACTTTCTTCTATCTTTTCGTAATGCCAAAATTGAAGGTAGTAGTTTGTAAAGTACTGTAATTGTTCTTACGTTAGACATTACTATTCTAAATAATTTTTAGCTTTTTTTGTTGCAACATACCCAATGTATCCAGCAATAATAGAAGATGTTATAGTAGCTGCTACAGTTAAGTTTTTGGATTTATTATTCTTAAGAAATAATTTTGCGATTTTTGAACCACCTAAAATTGAACATGCAACTCCAATTAGAATTTCTGGGGCATCATATACTAAATGACCAAATGGATCTTTTCTAGGATCAATTTTATCAGTATGAACTAGAAATTTATCATCATATTCTCTTATGTGCAAATTACCATATCGATATTGTTTATTTGCGCCATTTTTTTGTCCAAGCATAGTTTCATGTGCCCCATCTATCATGAATTCTCTTAACTCCTTTGGTACTTCAAACTCATCTATTGGCATAAACGCAAGATCCATTATTCGTTTATAATCTTAGCCATAATAAAATTAAAAAATTTTCATATTTTTTATGCCTAAAAAATTTATTTTTTAGATTTTGATTCTTTTATTCTCTCTTTTCCAAATAATACAAAACTTGCAATGAATACAATCAACATAGAAATTCCAGTAATATAAGCAAAATTAAATCCAATTCCAAGAAGATTTGTTTCATAATTAGAAATTAAATAGGTAGCAGCCAATAAGAGCATACCAACGATTGTCAATTTTTGATGATTTCGCATTATTTTTAATTTTTTTCTATGTATATGAATTTAGAAATAAAAAAGGATTCAGAGAAATGGTGTTGTTATGAATCCAACTATACTACCAACTAGAAATAGAAATATGCTATTTGCCATGCCTGATTCATATCATCTCAACTTAATCATATAACAATAATGCAAATGTCCCAGAATAGGGAATTAGAATTGATCGAGCTTAAGGCGGGGAATTCACCGTAGAAAGTTTTTTTATAACTTGTTCAAGTTCCACTTTATTATCATTAATTACTCGTTTTAGAACTGAGATCTCTTGGTTTAGTTGGTTTAAACTAGAATTATCAGAATTAATCAGTTTGTCTTCTAATTCTAAAAGCAGTTGTTGATTATACTGGTTAATTTTTTCTAGTTCTTCTTTGTAGATTTGTAATTTTTCGTATGGATCTGATTGCTCAAGAGTTTCTGGAGAATTTTGATTTGCAATATAACCAAAAAAGATCACTATGCTTCCTATAGCTAAAACTACAATCATGACAATAATAGATAATCTCATTTTAAACAGTTCTTTTTCTATTATTTCTAATTTAAAATTTAATTTTAACTGGTCTGAATTTTTGATTTTTTACGCCTACGAATCACATAGAGTCCTATTATAGCTGCTACTATTAATGGAATAATAAACATAAAACTATTATCAGATTGAACTTTTTCTGGTTCTTTTACAAATATTGTTGCATCATGTGTATACAATATTTCATCTCTGACACTATCTTTGTATCTTACAGTTAGTTTGATATTATGTTCTCCATATCTTGGCTCACCATCAAATTCTAATGGAATGTTAAATGGCACAGGTGAATCAATTTCAATTTCATCAATAAATTGAGTTTTTGTTTTAATATTTGAATCTCCCTTAGGTTCAATTGTAACAAAACTAAACACTGCATTTTCGTTTCCTTCGTTTATTATTTCTCCAACAACCATTTGTGTATTAGATAGTTCAATTACTCCTACATCATACATGTTAAGTTCAATCAATCCTTTAATGTAAAAATCAACAATTTTAGAAATAGTTTGTAAATCACCATGTGCATTATAGAATTGAATAGATAATGGAATTCGTAATGTATCTTGTTGAAGATTTCCAGGTACGTATACTGTAGCAGTAAGATATCTTGATGATTTTGGATTTATGTTGCCAACATCCCAATTAGATTCTAAGATTACTACGTTTTCAACATTGGTAGTTGA
Organism: Nitrosarchaeum koreense MY1; assembly: GCF_000220175.1. Taxonomy (NCBI): domain Archaea; kingdom Thermoproteati; phylum Nitrososphaerota; class Nitrososphaeria; order Nitrosopumilales; family Nitrosopumilaceae; genus Nitrosarchaeum; species Nitrosarchaeum koreense. The sequence goes on from NZ_AFPU01000001.1 coordinate 1,457,226, forward strand.
TGATGAAGTTGATGCAAGTTCTGTTTGAGTGTTAGTAGCTACGATATCCACACTAGATAATGGTGCAGTTCCATCATTTGTAATTTCAATCACAACATTGTTTGATTTTAAAGATGTGAGAAATGGATCCAATGCCTTAACATTGATTATGCTATCGCCTGTAACTTTAAAGGTAAATTCAGAAAATGAAGTTCTAACTCCTGATTCTCTTATTCTAGAATAATCAACTTTAACAGTACCGGGATACTGTTTAATTTGAATATTTTTATCAATATTAACATTAAATGTCATATAGAAAGTATCGCCAGCCAATGAATTGGAATCACTATTAGCAGTTATTAGTGAACCAGGACCATCTGCTGAAGAAAATCCAACTGGAAGAGATAGTTGGCCTTTGATTCCAGTAATATCTTGTGTTCCTACATTTGCAAATACTACAGTAAATGGGACATTATCATCGCCAGGATCAATTTCAATTTTATTGTTAAATGTTCCAAAATATCCTTCTAGGAATTTTACATCTCCAAACTCTCTTTCAAATGGCGATTGACCAAAACCACCAGATTTGATTTGAGCGTATGAATCATCAATAATTAATGGAATGAGCAACAACATACTTAATGAAAATAAAATTTTGTAATTTATCATACTAAAACCTCCAATTCAGATGGTTGATTTCCCTCAGATGCTTTTCCATCTTTGATTGTAATTACTCGATCAGCATCTCCAAAATGTTGTTGATCATGAGTAACAATGATGAATGTTTGATTCAGTTCTTTTGCCATCGATTTCATCAAATCAACAATTATTTTAGAAGTTACAGAATCCAAATTACCAGTTGGTTCATCAGCTAAAACAATTGAAGGATGATTTATCAAACCTCTAGCAATTGCTGCTCTTTGTGCTTGTCCACCTGAAATTTTATTTGCTCTTTTGTTAATTTGATTCTCTAATCCAACTGCTTTCAATAATTCTCTAGCATTTTTTTCAGCAGATTCAGTAGTTCCAGCAATTTCTCTTGGCAGTAATACATTTTCAAGAACAGTCAGATCAGTTAAAAGATTTGAAAATTGGAAAATGAATCCTAATTTTTTATTTCTAAATGTTGAGATTTGATTGTCAGATAAATTTGATGTGTCTGTTCCATCTATGAAGACCTTACCATTTGTAGGACGATCTAAAAGACCTATCATGTTAAGTAAAGTAGATTTTCCAGAGCCAGAACTACCTACAATTAATACAAATTCTCCTTTTTCAATTGAAAATGATACATTATCTAGGGCTTTTACCATATTTTCGCCAGCGCCATAAATTTTACTTAAATTATTAATTTCAAGTACTTTAGACAGTTCTCATTGCCTCCACAGGTAATAATTTAGTCGCCCTATACGATGGATATAATGAAGCAATTATTGCTAATATAAAAGACATTACTGCAGTTTGAATAATTTTTTCCCAGTTGTAACTTACTTCCAACGGGAGGCTATTATTGAATGACATTTTAGTCTCCTTTGCATAAAATGTATAACCTAAGCCTGCTGCAGTACCAACCCCAGCACCTATTGCACCAATTATCATTCCTTGAAAAATAAAAATAACCAAGATGTCTTTTCGCGTAGCACCAATTGATCTCATTACTCCTATTTCTCTAGTTTTTCCATTAACTAACATCATTTGAATTGTAACAATAGCAAATGCCGATGACATCATTCCAAAATAGCCAATCATGTTTATCATAGCAATACCAGATCTAAAACCAGCTAATTGCTCTTCAGCTGATTCTTCTATTGTTTCTGCAATAAAATCGTCATTGGGAAAAGCAGCTAAAAAGAAATTTTTAACATCATCTGCTTTAGTTGGATCATTTAGTTTTACCATTATTGAACCTGATTCACCGTTTCTATTCATCATGTCACGTAAAGTATCAATGTGTACAACGACACTATAATCAAAGCCTTGTCCACCTGGTGATTGTGCTATACCAGTAACTACAAACCTTCTAATTTGATCTTGACCATATCTATCAACAATTTTTAATTTTAGACTATCACCTACTTCAGCGCCACCAATATCTCGTGCAACATTAGAACCTAATACAATTGAATTTTTAGCAAAAACATATTGTCCATCTGTTATAGTTTCATGAACTGTGGAGGCTTGAATATCTCTAAATGGATCAACACCCACAATAGGAATTCTTGTTTCTTCATGTAATGTACCAAATTTTGTCATATTGATTGATGCACTTGATGATAACCGGGGAGTAGCTGCTTCTACATACGGGATTCTTTCAAACCAACTAACTAATGCTTGATCAGACTTGTCGATATAGTCTTCTTCATCTGTGATTAGAACATTCCCATTTCTATAATTTGAGATATCTCTAACAATTGCATCAAACAATCCCTGAAAAATTACAAAATTTACATGAATTACCAAAATTCCAATAGTAACAGCTAAAACAGCTCCGATTAAACTTCCTTTTTTATTAAATAGCATTCTTTTTGCTAATCGTAATCGATATTCCATAAGAAGACTAAAAATAGTCTGATATTTAATGTATATTATCTATAGTGCTAACAGTATAGACATTTTTATATCTTATTAGTTAATTGTATACAACATGAAATTGATTCAGGTGACATATTGGACAATTTAGATATCAAAATTCTAAGTAGATTACTAAATAATTGCCGAGAATCCGATAGACAGATTGGAAAGGAGTTAGGAATATCAGGTGGAGCAATTAGGGCACGTATTAAAAAAATGCAGGAATCCAAAATAATTGAGAAGTTTACGATTAAAGTTGAACCTCCAATTTTAGGACTAGGTGTTTTGTATATTGTGGTATCAGGACAAAACATCAAAGATATTTTAGAACAAATCAGGTTAGTCGGAGAACCATTTTTTGTTGTGCCATGTGTTGGTGGAATCACAGTGTGTAGTATAGTAATAAAAGAAAATTTACAACAAAAAATAGAACTTGCAAATAAACTAATGAAGGATGTAAGAGTACTATCAATTTTTGAAGCAGAAAGTCCAGGATATAGTTCTAATCTAACTAAAACAGATCTAGAAATTTTAGAATATTTGATAAAAGAACCAAGACAAAAAATTGAAAAAATAGCGAAAGAAATGTCAATGTCTACAAAAACAGTTACAAGATGTATTGACAAATTACAAAAAAATAATGGTATTCAATTTACATTAATTTACAATCCAAGAAAAATTGAAGGTTTTATTTCACATGCCATACTTGCATGGATTGATGGAAATCTTAAAGAAACATTGGATAAAATGAATAGTGAACTTTCTGAATCATTTATACAGATACCATTTATTGCGAAAAACCAAATAGTGTTATTCATGTATAGTCATGACATTTTTGAAATGGATGAATTAGCTAAAATAGTTAGAAACATGAATGGAGTAAAATCTGCAGATTTATTCATACCAAAAGAGATATCATTTCCAATGAAATGGTTAGAACAAGCTATCAATATTGCTAAAAAATCTCCAACACTACATATTTCATATCAAACAAATTAAATATTAATCAAATTATGAATCAAACATGAAGAAGAAAATCTATGAAGGTAAAATATTAGGTCTTAGTATTTATGATTTAGTAATTGAAGGTAGAAAAGTAAAACGTGAGATGATAGAACATAGAGGTGCAGCAGCAATTTTAGCATTTGACGAAAACAATAAACTGATACTTGTAAAACAACATAGATATCCTCATGGTTATGTAATTGAAATTCCAGCAGGAACATTAGAAAAAAAAGAAAACCCAAAGAAATGTGCTTTTAGAGAATTAGAAGAAGAAACAGGGTACAGTGCTAAAAAAATGACTCCATTAATCACGTATTATCCCTCTATAGGGTACAATACTGAGGCTATTCATTGTTTTGTGGCCTCTGGAATAAAGAAAATTACAGATTTGAAGCTAGATGAAGATGAAATATTATCTGTAGTAAAGATGGATTTTAAAAAAGTAATTACGATGATAAAAAATGGAAAAATTCAAGATTCAAAGACAATTTGTGCAGTTTTAACATATGCATTAAAAAATAAATTAAATTAATTATTTATTGTATATTGGTTTTACAAGATCTACTACATCTGCCCATGATTTAGTAATTCGTTCAAACATATACACAAGATCAAGAAGATCAATTGGAATTTCTTTTTTATTTCCAATTGTGTTTCTTAGTTTAGAAAGATTTTCCTGATATTTTTTGTGTAATGCAATAGCTTCAATAGCTAAACGTCGATCAGGTTTTGTAAAAGCATCGATAGACTTTTCTGCAAGATCATTAAAATTTTGAACTACATCAAAAATTTTCTTCAAATGTTGATCAGGTAAAGATGAATTATATATAAAATCAGCAAGTTCAACTATTGTATCACCAGCATTTTCTAAAAGATTTGCAGCTACTCTATAATCTAAAATATCTATATTTTCTAAATTAAATACATTAGCTAATCGTTTATCAACAAGTGTACTTCTGATTAAACGTACAAGAAGAAAATATTGCCTGTTTACTTCTACATCTCTATTTGATAATGTCCGTAAATTAGATTTATCATTTAAAATTAATCCATTTGATACATCTTCATACATTCCAAGTGCTATAGAACTCATTCTTTTTAGAATTTTTTCTGGATTAAGTGTTGTAGCATCTAAAAGAAATTGCATGTTAATATGTGAGGCATCTTCTTCAATAATTTCCATTCCAACTAATCGTCGCATGGAATTTCTAATTTGTTCTCTATCAACACCAGGTATAGTTGATTTGGAATTGATTAGTATAACATCATATCCTAGTAGATATGCTCCAGTGATATCAGCAACGATATTTTCATCTTTAGGTAATGGATATGAAATTACAAGTTCTTTGGTAGGACGCATTTCTTTATTTGCAGAAATAGAAATTGTATCTTGTCCAGTTTCCAGTTCAATTTGACTGCCTTTATCTAGATTATTAGCAACTATCCATTCTTTTGGTAATGAAACTAGTATGCTGCTACCTATCCGTTGTAGGCGTCGAATGAATTTAGTCAATTTATACTAGTATAATTAATTTAAGCCATATTCTTATATTTTGTGTAAAATTTAAACTATGATCAATGGAATCCACTGCATTTTGTCCTGCTCATGTAACAGGTTTTTTCAAAGCGTACTTAGAAAAAGATGATCAAAAAACTCCAGAAAAAATAGGTTCTATGGGTGCTGGATTTTCAATAAGAGAGGGAGTTACCACACATATCAATATTTTACCAAAAATAAATCAAAATTCTAATTTTAAAATTACAACTATAGGCTATGAATCAGACAAGACAGACGTTTCAGAATATGTTTTAAATGAATTTTTAAAGCTTGGAAATTTTGAAGATATGTTTTTTGATATACGACATGAGATTACCATACCTGTTGGATATGGTTTAGGTTCTAGCAGTGCTGTTGCGTTGTCATTATCATATGCATTAGATCATGTGCTTAAAACAAAATTAGATCACACTATGATTGGTCAGATTGCTCATAATGCTGAAATAAATTGCAATACAGGGTTAGGTGATGTTTTAGCATCATACCATGGAGGTTTTGAAATTAGAATTAAACCAGGAGCACCAGGAATAGGCCAAGTAGAAAAAATCAATCCTGGAGAAATCACAATAATCATGATTTGTTTTTCCCCAATTTCCACAAATAAGTTCATCAAAGAACGTTTGTCTCAAATTAATGGTCTTGGTGGAAAAATGGTAACGAAATTATTAGAATCAAAAAATTATGAGCATTTTGAAGATATGTCATTAGAATTTGCAAAATATATTCAAGTAATGACATTAAGAATGGAAAATTTAATTCAAGAATTATCTTTAAATGGAATAAAATGTGGTGTTGCATTATTTGGTGAGACTGTATTTACTATGATTCCAAAAGAAAAAGAAGAGAAGGTTTTACAAATTTTAAAAAAATATTCCGAAGCAATAATTATAAAATCAGAATTGGATAATCAAGGAGCAAGAGTGCTCAATAATTAATTGAATATAGATGTCTTTAATTCCAAAATCTCATCCTAGAGCTAAATCTCTTTTAATTAGAGAAAAACTTGTTTTAGGATTTGAACAGGGATTAGTAGCTAGAGAAGGTCTCTTAGCACATGGTAGAGGAGAAGCTTTTGATTATTTACTTGGTGAAAAAACAAACAAGGCTGCGAAACAAGCAATCAAGGCTGCTGCAGCACAAATCCTTTTGGCAAAATTACCAATCATTTCAATCAATGGAAATATTGCAGCATTGTGCCCAAAAGAAATAATCAATCTTGCCAAAATTTCAGGTGCAAAAGTTGAAGTAAATTTGTTTTATGCTAATGAAAAGCGAAAAAAGAACATCATAAAGATTCTAAAAAAGAATGGCGCAAACGAAATTTTAGGTATAAATCCTAATTTTTCAACCACGCTATCAGGATTAGATTCTGCTAGAAGAATAGTTGATAAAAATGGAATATTTGCAGCCGATGTTGTAATTGTTCCATTAGAAGATGGAGATAGAACCATGGCGTTGAGAAAAGCTGGAAAAATAGTCATAACATTTGATCTTAATCCACTTTCAAGAACTTCACAAACGGCAAATATTACAATAATCGATAATGTGATTCGTGCCGTAGAATTGTTATCTATAACTTGTAAAAAATTATCAAAAAATAACAAAAATACACTTGAAAAGATCGTCAAGAATTTTAATAATAAAAAAAATCTTTCAGATAACATAATTGAAATTAGAAATAATTTAACAAGGAGATCTCGTTTTGCATAAATCAGTCTACGATATTATTCGAATGAAAAAAGATGGTAAAAAAATTTCAGTCGTTACAAGTTATGATTATACACTTGCTTCACTTTGTGATAAAGCAGGAATAGACGTTCTACTTGTTGGAGATAGTGCGGGCATGGTAATGCTTGGCTATGAAAATACCATACCAGTAACAATGGATCAAATGTGTATGTTTACAGAAGCAGTTAGTAGAGCAAGGAAAAATGCTTTGTTGGTTGCAGATTTACCATTTATGTCATATCAAGTAAGTATTGAGGATGCAATAAAAAATTCTGGCAAATTAATACAAGCAGGAGCTGATGCAGTAAAACTAGAAGGTGGAATTGCAATGTCAGAAACAATTAGTGCAATTACAGATATCGGTATTCCAGTAATGGGCCATATTGGATTACAACCACAAACAACAATGTTATCTGAAGGATATAAGGTACAGGGGAAAACAAAAGACACTGCAATAAAATTAATTGAAGATGCAAAGGAGCTTGAAGAAGCTGGTGCGTTCAGTATTGTTTTAGAAATGGTAAGTCATGAGGTTGCACAAATAATTTCAGAGACAGTAAGTATACCAACGATTGGAATTGGTTCAGGAGTTGGTTGCAACGGACAGGTTCTAGTTGTGCAAGACTTGTTGGGAATGTATGAAAAAATCAAACCGAAATTTGCAAAAAGATATTTGAATTTATCAGAGGAAATTGTAAAATCTCTTGAAAATTATAAAACAGAAGTAGAATCAGGCATATTTCCTGCCCAAGAAAACTGGTTTTCAATGGATGAAGATGAATTTAAAAAACTACGAGAGCAAATTGGCAGCTAAAAAGAAGATCATTAAGGAAAAGAATCACCCATCATTAGATATTGTGAGCTCATATGGAGTTGAACTTTCTGGGAAAAAAATCGTTCTTTGTGTAGCAGGAAGTGTAGCAGCATACAAAGCAATCGAATTAGCAAGATTGCTAATGAGACATGGTGCAGATGTCAGATGTGTTACAAGTGATGCAGTTACAAAATTAGTACAACCAGATTATTTCAAGTGGGCAACAGGAAATGCAGTAATAACAAAGCTAACAGGTGAATTAGAACATATTAAATTAGCAGACTATAACCAATCAGATCTCATCATAGTTTATCCAGCAACGGCAAACACACTGGGAAAATTAGCTAATGGTATTGACGATACACCAGTATCTACGGTGCTTACAGTAGGATTTGGTTCAAAGATTCCAATTTTGATGTGTCTTGCCATGCATGCATCAATGTATGAAAATGCAGCAGTAAAAAAGAATGTGGAATTTTTAAAGAATAAAATTGAATTTTTATCTCCTCAACAAACTGAAGGTAAAGCAAAAGCTACCGAACCAGAAGATGTTTTAGATTATGTATTAAAAAAATTTGGATTTTCATCTATTTTAAAAAATAAAAAAGTTTTGATTACAGCTGGACCAACAATTGAATATATTGATCCTGTTAGAATAATTACAAATCAAAGCTCAGGAAAAACTGGTATGTTATTAGCCTCAGAATTAATTTCGTCAGGAGCTAAAGTCACATTAGTTTATGGTCCAGGAAGTGAAAAACCACCAAAGGGAGTAAAATTAATTAAAATTTCTACAAGCAATGAAATATTTAATGTTGTAAAAAAAGAGATGCAAAATAAATTCGATATTGTAATAATGACAGCTGCTATATCAGACTACATTCCAGAAAATCCTAGCAAAAATAAAATAAAAAGTTCTAAAAATAAAATAAAAATCAGCCTCAAAAAGACTCCAAAAATAATTAATTTTATTAAAAAATATCAGAAAAATGTATTCTTGGTAGGTTTCAAAGCTGAGGCAAATATTCCAAAAAATGAATTAATTTCACTTGCAAAGAAAAAAATGATAGAGTCAAATGCAGATATGATCATCGCAAATGACATTGGTTCAAAAAGATATAAAAAAAATCCTGAAAGTAATGAGATATTGATCATAGATTCAAACCGTGTAATTTCATCTGGTTGGATGAAAAAAGAAAAGATTGCCAAATTAATTATAAAAGAGATTGAAAATAAAATAAAAACATAAAATGAAAAAATCAGAAATAAAAAAACTTTTAGCAGAATATAATCAAATTAAATTAAAGAAAATACAAAACGAAAAAACATTAGATAAGCTAAAAGAGATTGAACATAGATATTTTCACGAGACAGGAAGAACAATTAAATCAGATTTTAAAGAGATTACATAAAATATATCATCAAATATCAAAAATATAATGAAACTAGATCATACAGAGTATAAACAAAGAAACATCAAGATATGGAATGAAATAGCACCAAGATATCATAAAAGATGGGCTGGTGTTAATCAAGGACCATTTCAAAGTACTTCAAAATTAGTTGATCTGGTAAATGTAAAGAAAGATGATAGTATTTTAGATCTTGCATGTGGTACAGGTGCAGTTACAAAAAAAATTCTGAATAGAATTGGAAATTCAGGACGTGTTATTGGAGCAGATGCTTCAGTTACTGCAATTAATATTGCAAAAAAATGGAATGGTAAAAAATCCAATTTAGATTTTATAAATATTGATGCTGAAAAATTTAATTTTAATCATAAATTTGACATTATAACATGTCAGTATGCATTATTTTTTTTCCCAAATGCACAAAAAGCATTAAAAAATATCAGAAATAGCCTCAAAAAAACAGGAACATTAGGAATATCAGTTCATGGTCATAAAGACAAAGTTCCATTTTTTAGCAGTATTTTAGATGCTATTACAAAATTTATTCCAGATTATGTACCACCTGGTACACCTAATTTAGATAGATTTGGAACAAAAAAATCATTATACGATGAAATAAAAAATGCAGGATTTTCAAAAATTTCAATAAAAGATTTTACATTTAGCTATAGTCCTGGAAACTTTGAAGAGTACTGGAAAAATTATCTGAAATACATTGCCAAACCAATTAAGGAAAAAGTAGATGCACTAGATAAATCTCAGAGAAGTGAGTTGAAACAGGCAGTTAAACAAAATACTATTCCATATACAAAAAGAAATGAGGTAATAGTATTTCCTTGGCAAGTTTTAATTTTAACTGCAAAATACTAGATTAGTAGTAGGGAGTAGAATGGGTAAAAATAACAAAAAGAAAGAAGATGAACCAAAAAAGTCAGATTTTAAGTCATTTCTAAAAAAAAGAGCTCCAATTTATCTAGGCATAGTAGCAATTTTTGTGGTATTTGTAATTCCTGAATTAACAAAAGGCAACTTAGAAAATAGTTTTCCAGACAATTTAACAAATGAAGAAAAACAAATTTTAGAAATTTTAATGGCATATAATGGTCCAAATGAAAAAGGATTAACCGTATTGAATGCAATTAAAGAACAAATTGCTAAAGAGTATCCTGATGAAAAAATATACGATAACAAAAAGACAAAAGTGGAACTAAATATTACTAAAGTTGATTCTACTGAAAATTACAAAGTAGTTTTAATATTTGAATCCTATAAAGGAAAGATAGACTATATCTGGAATGTAAATCAAATTACAAAAGAAATCAAGGCTGAAAGCTCAAATGCAAAACACGTAATTGATATTGTAAACTATTACGACTAAAATTAGATAGTAATTAGATCTTTTGTAAATTTATGCAAAATTATTGGTTTATCTTTTACAATTAAGGAGTCTTCAATTCTTACTCCAAATTTATTTGGTATATAGATTCCAGGTTCTACAGTAATAGCCATATTCTCTTTTAATTTGGTATCACTTCGATATGAGATAGTTGGTAACTCATGAACTTCAAGTCCAATACCATGACCTGTTGAATGAATAAAATATTTTCCATAGTTTTGTTCTTCGATATATTTTCTACAAGCAGAGTCTACATCTTTACAATTAATATTTGGTTTAACTGATTTTAATCCAAGTTTTTGTGATTCTTTTACAATTTCATAGACCTGTTTTTCTTTAGGAGATATTTTTCCAATTGCAAATGTTCTAGTTGCATCTGAAACATATCCTTTGTATCTCAATGTAAGATCAACTACTACGAGATCTCCTTTTTTGAATTTTCTGTCAGTTACTTGTGCATGTGGTAATGCTCCATTGGATCCTCCAGCTATAATCAAAGGGTTAAGTGTTGATTTGTATCCAGTATCAAACATTTTTTGTTCCATTGCGTATGACATCAAGATTGTTTGTAATTCAGACTCTTTTTGACCTACTTTCATTTTTTTATTACAAAGTTCATACATTTCATCAATTATCTTTGAAGCTTTTTTCAAAATATTGATCTCTAATTCATCTTTTATAATACGAGAATCATAAAATGGTTCAGTAGATGATATTATCTTAGGGACAGATTTTTTGAGAGATGTCATTACTGAATAATTTTGGCAATCAGTACAGACAGATTTTTTTTTGATTTTATTGATTAATGAAGAGATTAATCCCATACCACGTTCTGCAGTAATTACATCACAGTCTTCAGATTCTTCTTTAACACGGCCTACTTCAAGTTCAGGAGCAATAATGGTAGTTTTTCCTCCTTTTTCCAACATACCAATTGCCTCCCCCCAAAATCCAGTCATGTAGAATAAATTTTCAGGCTCAAATGCAATTAGTGTATCACAGTCGATCTTTTGAGCGAATTTGAGAAGATTTTTTCTTCGTTCCTTCACAAAAATATCACAGCAATTCTCAATTTATGTATGATGTAAAGTTTGTATACAGCAATTTTGATTTTTTTAATATGGCAGACGAAAAAAAGAAAGTAGTTGCTCTGTTATCTGGTGGTTTAGATAGCCAGCTTGCAGTTAGAATGATGCAGGAACAGGGATTTGAAGTTTCAGCTGTTGCAATAAAAACACCTTTTTGTGATTTTGATTGTGGAAGAGGTTGTGGTTTTGAGATTAGAGAAAGAGCTGATGATCTTAATGTCAATTTAAAAACTGTGTATCTTGGTGATGAATACATTGAGATGTTAAAACATCCGAAACATGGTATTGGTGCTGGATTTAATCCATGTGTTGATTGTAGGACTATGATGTTTGATGCTGCAAAAAAACATATGGAAGAGATCGGTGCTGAATTTATAATTTCGGGAGAAGTGTTAGGACAAAGACCAATGAGTCAACATGCTCCTTCATTAAGAACAATTGAAAAAGATTCAGGTCTGATAGGAAAAATTGTTAGACCATTATCTGCAGGATTACTTCCAGAAACAGATCCTGAAAAAAATGGATTGATCAAAAGAGAAAATCTTGGGATGATTAAAGGAAGAACTAGAAGAGCACAATTAGAGATGGCAAAGAAATATGGAATTGAAAATCCACCTAATGCTGGTGGTGGATGTCTTTTAACTGATCCAACATTTGGTTTACGTGCAAAAGATTTGTTTTCACACATTGAAACTCCTACAATAAATGATATTGATCTACTAAAAGTAGGAAGACATTTCAGATTAGATGAACAAACTAAATTTGTTGTTGGCAGGAATAAAGATGAAAATGAAATGATAAAAGCAATTGCATTACCTGATGATATTTTATTACAGGTTCGTGATCATATGGGGCCAGTTTCAATTTTACGTGGAAAGAATGCAGATATGTATGTAAAATTTGCATCTTCTATTACCTTAAGATATTCAGATGCACCAAAGGGAATACAATCAACAATTACTATTTCTAAAAACAACATAACAAACGAAATCACAGCAGAGCATGCTGAAGAAGAATCATACATTAAATTTAGAATTTAGGCATGATTTTTTTTTGGAATTAGTTAAAACTAAGGAAGAGTTTTTGAAGGAGTAGATCGCATTTTCTTCAAGGATGCAAAAACAGGAAAATCCCACATATTTGAAAGCCATTACTATACGAGACATTAGTGATGTACATTCTATTAAAGAAGATATCAAAAAAGAAATGATTTTAATTCTTAGAGTTACACCATTGGCTCAAAAAAATGTTGAACAGCTTAGAAAAGTAGTTGAGGAGTTGTATTCTATTGCAAAAACTGAGGGTGCAGATATTGCAAGATTGGGTGAAGAAAGAATTATTGTGGCACCATCAAATATTAAAATCTGGAAACCAGAATACGATCTAAAATAATTTGATCGCTTCTTGAACTTGAGGATAGTGTGCAGGAACTCTAAACATTCTTCTAATATTCATTGCCAAATTTTCTGATTTTCGTCGTTCTCCGTGATTTACTAGTACTCTACGAAGTTTTGGTCTTAGTCTTTGAACAAATGACATTAGCTGATTATAATCGCTGTGTCCACTAAACCCATCTAGTTTTTCAACACTGCAATTAATTGTAACAACTTCTACTTTTCCTTCTTTACCTAACATAGTAACTTGTTTTGAACCATCTAATACTCTTCTACCCATAGTTCCATTGACTTGATATGAAACAAACAAGACCTTGTTCTTTTTATCAGGAGCAATATTTTTGAAATATTCTAAAACAGGTCCACCTTCTAACATTCCAGATGTTGCCAAAATAATACAAGGTGAATTGTCTCGCATAGGTTCTTCTCGTGTATCAGCGTGCTCAATGTTTGTAAAGTATTCTGAGTCAAATGGATTATCATCAGTTTCTAAGATTTTCTGTTTTAATTCTCTAGCAAGGTATTCAGGATATGCCTCGTGAATTGCAGAAGCTTCTGAAATCATTCCTTCTGTAAAAACAGGAGCTTCAACCATTTCACCGGATTTCATATAGTGATCAATTACCATCATGATTTCTTGTGCACGACCGACCGCAGGAATAGGAATGAGAACTTTTCCTCCATCAGCAAGAGTGTTATTTACTGCATTAATGAAAGCAGATTCTACTTCTTGTCTGGTTGGTTGAATGTCTTCTTTTGCACCGTATGTACTTTCAATTAACAGAGTTTCAACTCTAGGGAAATTCCAACTGGCTGCTTCAAATAAAATACTTTTTCCAAATTTAATATCACCGGAATAAACAAAATTATGATCACCATTGCCAATATGAAAGTGACATAAAGCTGAACCTAAAATATGACCTGCATTTGCAAGTACTAATTTAATGTCAGGAGAAATATCTGTAACAGTACCATATGGTAAAGTAATTGCTTGTTTCATGATTTGTTTAACATCTCTTTCGGAGTAAATTGGTGTTCTACCTTGTGCAGCAGCAACTTTGATTGCATCTAATTGAATAAGATTCATCATGGGTAGTGTTGGTTCTGTACAATAAATTGGTCCTTTATAACCAAATTTACACAATGCAGGTAAGAACCCAGTGTGATCTAAGTGTGCATGTCCAATCACTATTGCATCAAGTTCGTCTAAAGTAATATCTAGGAAATCTAATCTAGGAAAAGAATCCATTGGGTGTTTAGCACCAGGATTTATACCACAATCAACTAGGATTTTACTTTCAGGAGTAGATAAGAGCATACAAGATCTCCCCACTTGACTAAAACCGCCAAGTGTTATGAGAGATACCTCAGATTTTTGTGCTAATCTAGGTCTAAATATCTCATCTCCAATTTGTTTGAATTGCTTGCTTCGTTCAACAGCTGTGAGTTTTAGATTTGCATTTATTGTTTGAATAGTACGAGATGGTATTGTAGTTGCTTTTCTTATACGGAGTTTCCAACCTATTTTTTCAGTTATTTCAGCATGATTGAATTCTTTTGCATCTCTTTGTAGTAACCAAGGTCTTTTAGCTTCAATTGAAACTTCACCTGTAGCAGTATCAAAAAATGCCCCTTGAAAATTTGCTTCTTTTGGAATACATTCAGCTAAAATTTTTCTTGCGTCTTCTTCTGATTTTCTAATAGATTCGTCAGTTCGTACAACAATTCTTTTTTTAATTATATTAACAAGATTAGAAATTGTTTCGTTGTTTTCCATCAAATAACGTGGTGAATTTGTATACAACGCAATTCTTGGTCCTTCATATTCAATTTTTGTTACTTTAGCTTCTTTGGGTATACTTTGCAGTATGATCGCCATCATATTTTGGCTAGGAGGTAATTCTTTTTGTTGCTGTTTTCTTTGCATTAAATCACTAAAGTTCGATGACTGCTTTCTTTTGTTCTTCAGTCAAAAGACGGAATCCGTCTTTATCCATAACTGCGATGTTAATTCCATCGCCAGTACCAATGTTTCTAACTATTGCGGCTTTTACTGCTCTTAGAGCAATTTTTTTTGCTTCTTCTACTGTTAGATCTGATCTATATTCTTCTTCTAACAAACCATATGCTACAGGAGAGCCACTACCTGTTGTTACATAAGATTTTTGTTCAACTGAACCAAACATGTCGATATTAAATAATGCAGGGCCATTTGCATCATAACCACCAACGAGAATATCTGCCATGAATGGATAACCACGATTCTGATGAAATATGAGAGAACAGAGTCTAGCAAGAGAATGAATTGAAATCGGTCCCTGTTTTTCTACTCTATGAAGATTTGAATGATAACGAAGTATATCCACAATGTTTTGAGCATCTGCTACACCTCCAGCTAAAGTCAAGCCTGCGTGTGCATCAATTTTTTGAATTTTCATAGTATTGTTATTTGCAATGAAATATCCAGCACTGGCTCTCATATCAGCGCATAAGACAACACCGTCTTTAGCCTTGATACCTACAGTGGTAGTCCCGTGCAGAATTTTTTCTTCAACATTATTTGACAAAATACACCTATTAGAGATATTAGGAAATGCATGACACCCTTTTAAATAACTTTTTGTTCCATTGAAATGATAAATAATGACAAAAAGTCATGATCGTATGCAGTCGCATACGATGGAACTGCCCAGGCTCATTGAGATTGGGGAGAGAAACATAGGTGATTTTGGAAAGTTTGTTAATTCTCTCAATAAATCAAAAAGAATTTCGTTAATCAGCGGAACAAATGTAACAAAAATTATTCAGAAAAAAATTGAAAGTTCGTTAAAATCCAATAAAATAAAATTTGTTTGGCATATGTCTGGAAACAATACAATTCCAGCCATAAATACGATCCAAAAAGACGTAAAAAAAGATCAAAGTGACTTGATTGTAGGTATTGGAGGAGGTCGTTCTGTAGATACTGCTAAAATGATTGCATTTAACCTAGATAAACCGTTTGTAAGCGTACCAACAGCTGCTTCGCACGACGGAATGGCAAGTCCATTTGTTTCTATTGTTGGCGATAAACCGCACTCAATTGTTGCATCAGCACCGTTAGGAGTATTTGTAGATATTGATATAATTCGTAAAGCGCCTCCAAAACTTTTAGCTAGTGGTTGCGGTGATCTTATTGCAAATATCATAGCTGTTAAAGATTGGCGGTTAGGACATGAAAAAACAGGTGAGTATTACGGTAGATATTCTGCAGATTTAGCATTGATGAGTGCAAAGATAGTTATGGAAAATTCAAGTTATTATGCTAAAAACGGACTAGATGTAAGAATAATTGTTGAAGCATTGATTAGTGCAGGAGTTGCGTCTTGTATTGCAGGTAGTAGTAGACCGTGTTCAGGAGCAGAACATCTTTTTTCACATGCTTTAGATAAGATTGCACCTGGAAGAGGTCTTCATGGAGAGAAATGCGGTATTGGTTCTATTATGATGGCAAAGTTACAAGGACAAGATTGGAAAAAAATTGTAAAAACGTTAAAAGATGTTGGTGCACCAACATCAGCAAAACAAATTGGTTTAAAATCTGAAGAAATTGTAACTGCTCTAATGATTGCACAAGAATTAAGGCCTGAAAGATATACTATTTTAAAAGAAATTGAAATGACAGAGAAAAAGGCGTTGAATCTTGCAAAAGTAACTAATGTAATTTGATTTAAGCTGTTTTTGGTTCTGGTGTTTTTTCTTCTTTGGTTTCAGCTTTCTTTGTTTGAGTTTGTTTGTTGAGATGTGTTTCAATAAAGTTAATTTTCTCTAATGATGGAACAAATTTGAAAATATCTAATTGTATGAAGTGTTTCATTATTTGAAGTCCATCAGCTCGTAGTATTTCTTCAGGAATTGTAATGTTTACTTCTTTATCTTTTAATTCAAATGCAATCTTTGAATCTTCTAGTGGCAGTCTATTTTTTAGAATTCCATCGACTTTATCATTTGGAGTTTCAAGTGATTTTACTACATTAACATCATAAAGAATTGTTTTCCCTGCATATCTATGATTATAATCGATTTGGACTCTTCCTGAGCCAATATATCTTATAATTCCTCTCTTATTGTCAACTTCAATTGTATCACCTACAGAAACTTTTTCAGCGTCTTCACCAAGCTTTCTAATTGGAATCATTCTAACTTTACCAGAATCACGTTCGCCAAATCCCTTGTCAGGTGTAACTTCAATTGTGAGTTTATCACCTACTGAAGTTTTAGCTAATGCTTCATCTAATCCTTTGAGAACAGGATATGATACTTCGCCAATTGAAACAAGCTTTGGTTGATATTTTACATTTGATTCATGAATAGAATGTTTTTTTGCATCTTCTTCAATAGTAGTATCAAAAACCTCTGCATTATCTTTAACCTTAGCAGTATAATCAATTAGTATCAATGAACCTTTATTGAAAGTCAATGTGATCGGTCTCGAATTTCCTTATATTAAGTTAACATGGATTAGAGAGCTTTTAGTTTTTCTTCAGCTGTTTTGAGACCTGCTTGGGCATCTGCATCATAACCCATCATTGCCAATGTTGATGAAATTGCAGATATTGTTCTCATAACATGATATTTGTTAACTTCTCCCATACATCCTACTCTGAAAACTTTACCTTTGAGATTTCCAAATCCTCCAGCTACCAACACTCTGAATTTTTCAGCTAGTGTATCTCTGAAAATTTTGTCTTCTAGACCATCTAGATAATTTAATGCAATAATGGATATTGATCGGTCTTCTTTTTTGGCAAATGGTGTTAGGCCTATTGCACTTAAACCAGAATATAGTGCATCAGAACAAATCTTATGTCGTTTGAATACATGTTCAAGTCCTTCTTCTAACATAATGGATAATGCTTCTCTATATGCATAAAGTAAAGGCAATGCTGGAGTAAATGGAGTATGTTTTGATTCTTCATAATATTTGAAATACCTTGCTAAATTGAAATACATTGTAGGTGGAGGGTTAGCAATCATGTATTTTTTGGCTTTAGCACTAATAGATATTGGAGAAATCCCAGGAGGTGCAGCGATTGCTTTTTGTGCACCAGTCATACATACGTCAATATTCCATTTATCAACTGGAAGATTAACACCGCCAAGTATAGAAACAGAATCTACAACATACATTGCATCGTTACGTGATGTTAAATCAGATATTCGATCAAGATAATTTACCATTGTTCCTGTAGATGTTTCATTATGAACAACATAGAATGCTTTGACATCTTTGTTATTATCAAAAGCTTCTTTTATTTTATCAAAAGTTGCATTTTCTCCAGGAGGGGTTTGAAGTTTAATTACATGAGCTCCTTGAGCTTCAATTAGTTCTGCAAGTCTACCGCTAAATTCTCCATTTACAGGAATTATGATTTTATCGCCTTTTTTGACAATATTAATTACGCTTGCTTCTACTGCTCCAGTTCCTGAGGCAGATAATGCAACTATATCATTTTTAGTTTGAAAAACTTGTTGTGTTTTTTCAACTACATCTGTGTATAATTCAACAAAGTCATCACTTCTATGATTAATTATTGGAGCAAGCATTGCTCTCATAACTCTATCAGGTACATTGGTAGGACCAGGAAGCATTGACAAATATTCCAATTTTATATCTCCATCGTAGCTTTCTAATGAGGTTTATTTATAATTAGAGATTTTTCAATCGTTGTTTACCACTAATTTTATTCAAAAAATGTTTAGTTCCTTCAGGAACAAGATCCTCCCATTTTTGATCGGATATTATCATATTTCGAATATTTGTTCCGGAGAGAACATTTCTTTTAACAAATGGAATTGACAGTACTGTAACATTACGTTTTGAATAAAGATGTCTAGTTAATTCATCATTAGTAAAAATAATATCAAATTTTGGAACTATTGTATTGATAAGTTCAATCCATTTAATGTGATTATCCAGATCTGGAATGAAATAGATTTGGATTCTTTGTTTCATAGAATCATCAATTGAAGATAAAATCATTTCTTTTCGTTCTTCAGCAGAAAATGGATTGTTTTTATCTAAAGATTTATTGGAACTGCCTAATCCTACCCATAATTTATCAACTTTGGATAATGCAAAATGTAAAGCATCTAAATGACCTAAGTGAAATGGTTGAAATCTCCCTATTAGTAATCCATTCATACAAAATAATTAGATAATTTCTTTTTAAAAAACTATCATAAAGTGCTGTATATCAAGAAAATACATGGAATTTCTAAAAATTAATGGTGAATTTGGTGAGGGCGGAGGACAAATAATTCGCACTGCAATTACATTATCATGTATTACAAAACGATCTGTAATAATAGAAAATATAAGAAAAAATAGGAATGTTCCAGGATTAAGACCGCAACATCTTACAGCAATTAAAATTCTACAAAAAATTTGTGATGCAGATGTAGAAGGAGCACAAATAGGATCAACAAGTTTAAAATTCATTCCAGGAAATGTCAAAAGTTGTAATCTAATTGAAGATGTTGGAACTGCAGGAAGTATATCTCTCATACTACAAGTATTGATTCCAGTAGCTGCAATATGTCAAAAAAAAATAAATTTAACAATCAAAGGAGGTACAGATACTCTTTGGAGTCCTACAATTGATTATACTCAATATGTTTTGAAAGAAGCATATTCTAGAATGGGAATTAAATTTTCAATGAAAGTAATCAAACGTGGTTATTATCCTAAAGGTGGTGGAGAAATAAATTTGGAAGTTTTACCATCCAAAGTAAAATCAATTACACTAAATCAAAGAAAAACAAGAAATGTAAAATTATTTTGTTCATTTTCTAATTTACCAAATGAATTAATAAAAAGAAATGTGGAAAGTTTTGAAAAAAAATTAATTGAAAAAAAATTTAATGTTCAATCTCAAATTAATGAAGAAATTGCTATTGATTCAGGAGCATCTTTGTTGATTTATAGTATTGATGACGAATCAATAAATGGAATTGATTCAATTTTTGATAAAAAAACTGAACAATTTAATTTGGATCTAGAAAGTTTTATTAAAAATAATCTTGGTGTTGATGAACGACTAGCAGACATGCTTGTTTTACCAGCATGTCTTACTAACGAAATGACAATTTTTAGAGTTAAAAATATTTCAAAACATTTAGAGACAAATTTGTTTGTGGCTTCAAAAATAACTGGTTGTAAATATGGAGTAGGTAAACTAAATGATGGTTTTGAGATTAGAATTGAAGGTATTTCATACGCCAGCATCTAGTAATGATGCAAAAAATAGAATTGCTACAGATAGGATTACAGTAATTTCTCCAAGTATGATGATTTTTTTTCTTAGTT
Organism: Nitrosarchaeum koreense MY1; assembly: GCF_000220175.1. Taxonomy (NCBI): domain Archaea; kingdom Thermoproteati; phylum Nitrososphaerota; class Nitrososphaeria; order Nitrosopumilales; family Nitrosopumilaceae; genus Nitrosarchaeum; species Nitrosarchaeum koreense. Next base: position 1,477,519 of record NZ_AFPU01000001.1, read on the forward strand.
TTTGAATTTGTTGAGTTGACATTTGTTTTGACATTATTTTTTCTTCTACATCTTTTCTAATTACTCTAACATGAATGATATATGTAATGATCAATGCTATGACTAAAATTATTTTTATAATAAGAAAATTACCATAGCTTGTTGCCATTAACAGATCAGGTTTACTCAACAATACATGTGAATTGTATAATCCAGTTCCCATTAAAATAATTAATGACGGTACAGCAATTTTGTTAAATCTCTTACCAACTTTAATCATAATTTGTAATCTTTCTTCAATTGAACCATACATTGTTTTTAGAAGTGGTGAAAAAACAATTCCAATAAAAAGAGAACCGCCCACCCAGATTGCAGCTGCAAGAAGATGAATCCACATAATTATTGCTTGTTCTAATGGAGTCATACTGTTTCATATTTCAAATCAAATATTATGTATTTGGATCTTGACAACGTTTTTTAGTTGTTCATAATCTGATATCATTGAATTGGGATTACAAAGTAAAATGATAGTGTATGCTTCTATAGCAGGATTATTTGGATTAATGGGCATAATCATCTGGTATGCCAGTCTTGATAATTCACAGTTAGAACAAGTTGAAATTCAATTATCTAGTGTAGAAGTAAAAGACGTTAATTCAATTGAAAATTCTGCAAAATTAGAAATTGTTTTTCTTGTAAAAAATCCAAGTGAAAAAACTTTTACAGTTCCTGTGATTGGATACCAGCTTTATGCAGATGATCAATTGTTGGGTTCTGGTCAATATTCCACTGAAGATATTGCCATGCCTGGTAGGGCAGTGTTTTATCCGGATTCAGAAATTCCATTGAAAAACACTTTCGTTTTAATAAAATCTGAATTAAATTCAGAAATATATCAAGCGGTTTTGGATGGCAGGATCAATAGTTTTAGTGCTGAAGGAATCATAACTACAGAAACGTCTTGGAGCTTGATAGAAAAAGAATTCAAGTCTTCAACTTAAGTTAAAGAGTGGGCCGAGTGAGATTCGAACTCACGATCACTGCCATGTCGGGGCAGTATCCTAACCGGCTAGACTACCGGCCCATTGAAGTAAAAGATTAGGTGCAGGCATTATTAACGTTTAACAAAAGAAAGGATTGAATAAAAAGAAGGAAGACGGTTAAGAGTTGACAGAAGATTTTACAGAAGAGGAAAAAAAAGGCCTCTATAAGGCAATTTATTCTAGAAGAGATGTTAGATCACATTTTACATCAAGATCTATTGATGATGATATTTTAGCTAGAATTCTAAATGCAGCACATCATGCACCGTCTGTTGGTTTTTCTCAGCCATGGAATTTTATTTTGATAAAAGAAATGATTACAAAAAAGAAGATAAAAAATTCATTTGAACAAGAAAAAAGTCGTTCATCAAAATTAATTGAAGAGCCCAAAAGATCAAAATATCTTTCGTTTAAACTTGAAGGAATTTTAGAATCTCCTATTAATCTATGTGTAACATATGATCCAACTAAATTTGGTCCATTTGTGATTGGTAGAACAAGTATTCCTGAAGCAGGGTTATACAGTGTATGCTGTGCAGTTCAAAACTTATGGCTTGCTGCAAGAACTGAAGGAATTGGACTTGGATGGGTAAGCATTCTTTCAAATGATGCACTTAAGGAAGTTTTAGAATTACCAGAACATGTTGTTCCGATAGCATATCTATGTTTGGGATATGTAGATGAATTTGCACAAAAACCAGATCTTGAAACTGCAGGATGGCTTCCAAGACTTGATCTGAAGGATGTAGTATATTTTGAAAAATGGCAAGATACTGAGAATACAGAATGGAATCAAATTCAAGAGATGATCAAAACTAATCTTGATTACGCTTAAATAATTACAAATGTTTTTTTTGCTGGGCTTGTGGCGCAGAGTCATTTAAGACGCGAAACTTGGATAGCGCAGTAGCCTCCTAAGTTACAGGTCGAGGGATCGAAGCCCTCCAAGCCCGTTTTTTAAAAAATTATTATTGCAACTTAAATACAGTTGTAAATGGTCAGAATTATGAAAGTTGTAGTAATTTCAGGTAGTCCTAGAAAAAATGCAAATACTCAAGTGATAATGAAATATGTTTACGAATATACTAAATCAAAAAATGTAGATACAGAATTTATCAATCTTTCAGATGGACAAATTGAATGTTATAGAGGACCAGAAGAAGAATATAATGAGCAAACAAAAAATGCAGCTAAAGATATCATGGATGCAGATGTTTGGTTAATTGGATCTCCAATTTACAATTCATTTTTTAGTTCTGCATTGAAAAATTTGTTTGAATATATCAATTATAAAAAAACTGAAGGTAAAGTTGCAGGCATAGTAATTTTAGCCGCAAGTAATATTGGATTTATTGATGTACAAACACTCATCACTCAATTATTATCATATTTTAGAGTAATTGCCAATCCTAAAGCAGTGTTTCTCACAACAGAAGCAATATCAGAAAACGCTATATCAAAAGAAGAGGATAAGAAAAGATTAAGAGATATGGTAGATGAGACTTTGAAAATAGCCTCTAAATTACATCAAGATTAGGTTGTAAGTATACAACTTTGAAAATTTTAACAGTATAATTTCCATCAAAGATTTTAGTTATTTTTCCGTTATTGGAATCTAATACCCTAAATTTGTATTCATATGAGCCATCTTCATTTACTATAGTTTGTGCAAAGTGTACTGCACCAACACTGTTTCCAGGAATAATTTCATCGTTATCAAATATCTGAATAATTACAGGATGACCAGCAACATGGTTTGCAATTTTTCCTTCAACGAATCCCCAAGGTAGTTTATTATTTTCAGAAATTTGCATTTGTAAAGTTGTTTTTTCAAGTCCAATGGAATTATTGATTGGAGTAATTTCTGTTTGTGAATTTATTGATTCAGCAAACGAAATATTAGTTGATAAAACAGTAGTAAATATTATTGATGCAATAACGCTTGCAAAGATAATATTTTTGGACATATCTGTAATTACATTATTTAGTTTAAAAGATTTATTCCAATTCATCAAAGGTAAAAATTAAAGAGTCAAATATTAACATGACGTAGAAATGATACTAGATATGGAAAAAGATCCAACAGAGTTGTGCTCATGTAAATGTCATTATGGTGGTGCTGTTAGTTGCCCAAGTTGTAAGAGCAATCATGGCATAGTATGTAGTCATTGTAACAAGTAGATCTATTTGCTTTTTGATTTACTTTTAGATGCCAACATCTTAAGATTTGCAAGTTCTGTTTTTAATGATTCAATCTGAACTAAAGTTTGCAAATTTGAAATTTCTTGGTTTAGTCTTTCAATTTCACTGTCTTTGAGTTTTACACTTTCTTTGAGTTTATTTAATTCACCAGATAATTCATTTTGTGCTACTTTAATTTCAGTAGGACTAACTTGTTTTCCATCTGATGTGTAAATTTGAGTTGTTTGTGAGCTACTCAAGCTTTTTTTTTCGCTATGATTTTCATGAATTTCATATTTATGCATATAATCAGTACTCTTTTGAGAAATCCAGCAAGTAAATGTAAGGAACCAAGTTATTGGTACAGCCATAATAAATACAAAATTTAGGATTGGAGCAAAATCTACAAAATAAGGCCATAATCCAGTAAGTATAGCTGCAAAGACTCCAGTAACCACTGTTGCTAAATGGTTTCCAAGGTATCCCATAATTTATTTGAAAAATTCATTGTTTATAACAGTAATGCTAATGTCAAAATTTGATATTAAGTAAAAAGAAAAAAAGAGTCTAGTTTATTCGTCTTCGTTAGATGCTTTAGGCATATCTGATTGTAAGATCTGGATTTTTTGTAGTAATTCAGTTCTCAAATCTCTTGCGACCCTTCTTACAGTAGGTCTTGGGACACCAAGTTCATCTACAACTTTGGTATAGATATCTTGCTTGTCTGTTACACCTTTGTCAAGATAAGAATTAATTGCTTCTTTAATGATCGTGCTTTGGTTTGTACGATTCAACGAATTCTAAATTTTAGTTGTTCTATATAAGACTATAACTTTTTGACATGATTTAATTTTTAATTCAAGTATTAATAGTTGGAAAAATTTTTCATTGAGTATTCGCTAATTATTAAATAATTATTGTATTAACGAAAAACGTACAGATTATTATGAATTTTTCAAAAAAAAATAACAGACTATAAAAATATTAATTTACTTTACACAAAAAGACTCTTATGATAATGCTGTTGATAGTTCTCATTGAGTACAGCAATTATTGAAACAAACTTGGGAACAATTGTATTTAAATTACTTCCTGATTTGGCTCCAGAAACTGTAAGAAATTTTGAGAAATTAGCAAAAGACGGATTCTATGATGGTACACTTTTTCATAGAGTTATTCCCGGATTTATGATTCAGGGAGGAGACCCTAACACAAAAAGTGGAAATAAGAGTACTTGGGGAACAGGTGGTCCAGGCTATACAATTAAAGCTGAGTTTAGTTCCAGATCACATCATCGTGGGATTGTTTCTATGGCTAGAGCCCAAGATCCAAACAGTGCAGGCTCACAATTCTTCATTGTTACTACGGACAGTACTTTCCTCGATAGACAATATACGGTTTTTGGAGAAGTGACAGAAGGGATGGATGTTGCAGATAAAATTGTAAAGTTACAAAGAGATGGAAATGATTGTCCTCTTCAAGAAGCAAAAATGATTCACGTTAAAGTGGAATAAATGAAAATAAAGCAGATTGGTTTTTTCATAATACTGTTATTCATTATAGCAATTCCTACAGTTTATGCTCAAGTATCTATTGGTGAGGAAGCAAAACAAAAAACAGTTAATGTAATAATTAATGAATTGAATCAAATTCACGTTGTACATGAAGTCATTGCAGCAAATTCGCCTAAACAATTACAATTGATCGATGGATTGGTAAGTAATCTTAGTGTTACTGATGTTGAAGGAGATGAGAAGCAATTTGGCTCTATTGGAGATAATGATGGTATTATTATTTTTCCATCACAAAAAAACATAGTTGTACAATATGATCTTGAGGATGTTTTAGTTCTAAAAAATAATGTATGGACTTTAGATTTCAGATATCTTCAAACAACTAATTTTATATTTCCAAATGAAGTAGATCTAGTTTTTGTAAATGATAAACCAGTGTATTTGGGTGAGAAAAAGGGAATTGCATGTCATGGTTGTCAAATGATTCTAGAGTATTCTATCAATGAGCCAAAAATATTAAAAAATATAAAATACGATAATAAAGATTTTTTAATTGAAATTAGATCGTTTGCAGAAATAGATGAATTTAATTTTGAACAATTAACCAAAAGAATTAATTTTCATGTTAATGGAGAAAATCAATTTCTAACATTGGTAGTTCCTCTTCAACTATTACCAGAATCATATGATGTATTAGTAGATAATGAAAGAATATACTTTCATGGATACATCAATAATGGAACACATGTATGGATTAACGTAAGATCCGATACTACAGGCATGGTATCAATCGTAGATTCAAAAAATACTGATCAAGTAAATCCCAATATGCGAGATTTACCACTAGTATCAGACATTAATCAGAACATCATAGTTTTACTTGGCGTAATAATCATAGTTGGAGTTATTATTACCATATTTATCATGAAGAAAAAATCATCAGTAACTTCAAAAGATATTGAAGATGAGCATACTCAAAATGCAGATGAAATTTAATATCTCAATAGACTATGAACATATTTTTTAAATAATGTAAGACTACTCTCCACCTGAACCACAAGAACAAAAACCATATTCATCAATCCGAACATTACAGATTACGCATTTTTCGCCATAATCTACTTCCCAGGGTTCTTTTCCATATAACTTAAAATGATCATCAATCTCAAGTGGGATTTCCCGTTTCTTTCCCAATGATTTGTATATGTAAAACAACTATACATAGATTATTGGAGAATAAATAAATGAAAATTGAATGTGGATGTCACTGTATCAAATGTAAAAGTACTAATCTAGAATCAAAGAGAATCGGACAAATTGAGAAAGATGGATATTTCGATATGCATCACACATGTAATCAGTGTAACACACATTTTGATCATTTAGATGGAGAGATTTTTGAGAGTTGTGAAAAGTGTGAGTATAAAATTAGTTAGATACTAATGCGTTTTCAACAAAATAATGGGCTCTATTCTCTTTTGAATTTTTTAGAATTTCTCTATTAGATGCCATTTTTGCTAAAGCTTTTGATACGTCTAAGGGACTAGCACTCCAACCATATTCTCGAAGTTGTTGGACGGTTTCTGTTACGGTTCTAGGAGAATCAAAGAATTTACTAGTTTCTAATATTCTTAATTTTGCTTTGATTTCATGAGGTGTAATTGGTTTTGGTTCATTAAACTCTGGCTCAAATGCTTCTGCATCATCTAAATATTCAAGACCAAATCGGTTAGACTGTATTGATTCATTTGGCTTTGTAGAAACTTCATTTGAATTTTCATAGATAATTTTTGCCTGATTTGCATGTATGTGACTTGATATGTTTTCAATAATTTCACCTAAAGTTTGATTATCAACATAGAAATCTCTAGATTCAACCTCAATTTCACTCTCACCAAGTTTAAGTTTTATTCTAGCCATCACCCATAAATCGTAAGGTTTTGATTTATTCTGCTAGCTCTAATCAGCTTCAAGATTAGATCAAAACTTTTACACATAGAAATGGGATTTTTTTCCTATTGAGTTAAAAAGCGATCTTGAGATAACGTGATGTATGGTTTCCAAAGCCAAGAAAGTAATAATAATTATTGTTATTGCGTTAAGTCTATTTGCATATTCACAATATGTATTAGCCTCACAAATAGGCGTGAAAATTACTCAAAGTGATCTTCTTGAAGAAAATGAAAGTGGAGTAATTCATGACGTTGTACTAGAGTTTAGTAATCCATCATTATTGTATTTGACTGCTGGTAAAACAGAGTTTTTTGTAGTAGCAAATGAGGAAATGATAGGAAGGGGAGATTTGGAGTCATTTGTACTGCCAGCATTAGGAAGTAGTTCTGTAAGCGGTACGTATATGAGAGATTCTAATGTAAATACACAAGAAGATTCAACAGTAAAAATAAGTGGTGTCATAAAATATGATGTGATTTTTACTTCGATTGATGTACCTTTTGTATATTATCCTACACCTGACCAAGCAAGAGAATTTATACGTGAAAATTAGTTTTTTAAAGAATGTTAACTGTTTTTGGTTCTACTGCGTTAGATACAATTAGAACTCCAAAAAAAATTTTAAAAGATGTTTTAGGTGGTGCCGCTACATTTGCAGCAATATCAGCAAGTAATTTTGTAGACACCGGACTAATAGCTGTAGTTGGAAAAGATTTTCCTGAAAGATATCATCAAATTTTAGCAAAACATCTTGATTTACAAGGCTTAACCATAAAAGATGGCAAGACATTTCGTTATGATGGAAGTTATGATAAAACACTTAGTACAAGAGAAACTTTAAAGACTGAGTTAAATGTATTAGCAGATTTTAAACCAACTGTTCCACAAGAATATAAAAAATCTCAATTTGTGTATCTAGCCAATAATGATCCTGATCAAAATTTAATGTTGATTAAAGAATTTGATAAAGTAAAATTTTCAATGTGTGATACCATAGAATTTTGGATTTCTACAAAACGAGAATCGGTAATTAAGATGATTAAAGCTGTAGATGCAGTGGTCATAAATGACGAAGAAGCTAAATTGCTAACAAAAGAATTCAACCTAATAAAATGTGCAAAAAAAATGATGGAATGGGGTGCAAAATATGTAATTATTAAAAAAGGAGAGCATGGCTCAATGATGTTTTTTGATGATGTGGTATTTCCATCAGCAGGATTTTCATTAGAAGATGTAGTGGATCCAACAGGTGCAGGAGATTCGTTTGCTGGAGCCATGATAGGGTATTTAGCTAGTAAAAATTCAGTCAGGTTATCAGAGATCAAAAAAGCTGTTGTTTATGGAAATGTTTTGGGTTCATTTGCTGTTGAAAGATATGGATTAGATGGATTACTTCAAATTAGCAAAACAGATATCATGAAACGAGTCAAATTATATGAAAAAATGATTCGTTTCTAAAAAGATTTAAGTTTGATTATTTCCGCAATTGGGTTGTATATTCTAAGATATGTCTGAAAAAAATGAAGATCGTTTAGATACTATATTCAAATTACAAAAGGGGTTATCAGAAATGATGAAGTTAGATCGATATCCAAAAGATTCTGAAGGAAGAATTTCTGCATTATCTACAGCAATAATACATGAAGCCGTAGAACTACAAAGAACTACAAATTGGAAATGGTGGAAAACTCCAGTTCCATTTAATGTATTAGAAGCAAGAGAAGAATTAATTGATATTTGGCATTTTGTGGTACAAGCATCCTTAGAACTAAATTTGACTCCAGACGATATTCTTGAAGAATATAAAAAGAAAAATGAAATTAATCGAGAAAGACAAAGAAACGGATACTAGTTTACATATTTTTTAATTGTTTCAAGATTAGTTTCATTAATTATATTTACTAGATTGATTTCATTCTGAAAATAATTTATCTCAGATTTTGTTGAAGTAAGAAAAGGATCAGGACTTATTGAGTGTATTATTCTTCCATGTTCATTGATTCCATTTTCATGTAATTTGATCAATGAATGACCAGCTTTATGACCCCAAACTTCTTTGCCACAAACTATAAGCGTCTTTACTTTTTTATTTTGGTTAAGATATTTAATTATAGAATCAATTCCTTTGTTTTCAGAAAGTAATCTTCCAGCAATAGAAATATGATTCAAAAGTTCAGAATTTGAGATTTTTTTAAGTAAATTCATGCTTGAAAGTGTACAAATTGCTATAGAAGAATGAGGATTTCCTAGGTATGATTCTTCTGGGATTGGCAGTATAATCTTGCATAATTCTCCAATTGCATTTTCGATACTATTCATTGACTATATCACGAAGAGATTGTGCGATAAATTCAATATTTTTACTAGTAACTTTAGGATGTATTGGAAGAGATAAAGTATGAGATGAGGCCCATTCAGTTATAGGAAGTTTGATTTTTTGTTGGTAAAATGGTGTTTTGTGAACTGGAATAGGATAGTAAGAAGCTGCGCCTATTCCTTTTTCATTAAGTTTTTTCAAAATTTTATCTCGTTTTGAAGTTGCTATTGTGTAAAGATACCAGTTCACATTTTCATTTTTTCTTTGATGTGGTAAAATAATATTCAAATTAGAAATAAGTTTTGATAATAGATTTGCGTTTTTTTGTCTGGTTTTTAGAAATCCAGGAAGTTTTTTCATTTGTATTGTTGCAATGGCAGCACTTATTTCTGGTAATCTAAGATTTAATCCAAATATTCTGGTATCATATCCATGAACCATTCCATGGTTTCTGATCATCAATAATTTATCATATAATTTTTTATTGTTAGTTCCAATAAATCCTCCTTCACCAGATGTCATTACTTTAGCAGGATACATACTCCAACAACCTAAATCAGAAAAAGTTCCAGCATGTTTTCCTTTGTAAGTAGAACCTAAAGATTGAGCAGAGTCCTCTATTACAGGCAAATTATGTTTTTTTGCAATTTCTAAGATCCTATCAATATATGCTACATTGCCATAAAGATGTACAGGCATAATTGCTCTAGTCTTTTTTGTAATCTTTTTTTGTAGATCATCAGGATCCATAGTATAATTTTCTTTCAATATATCAACAAAGACTGGTTTTGCTCCAGTAGAGACAACAGAATTGGCAGTTGCAACAAATGTAAATGAAGGAACAAGTACTTCATCACCTTTTTTGATATCTAAAGCATAAAGTGCAGCCTGTAAAGCAGCAGTACCAGAATTTACAGCAACTACATATTTTGATTTTATGAATAAAGATGCTGATTTTTCAAATGCTTGTACATGCTTTCCTCCATGACTTGCTGCTGATGTAAGTGAACCATTTTTAAGAATTGATGTGACTGCTGAAATTTCATCTTTACCTACAAATGGAACATTAATTGCAATTTTCAACAAAGAATCTCATTAAAACTAGTCTATAAATCTCATGAAATAGGCATGAATTTTTATATTTCAAAATTAGGAAATTCGCATAATGAGTCAACATCATCTTGAAAAATCAGATGCAGGGTACAAAGTTTTTCTATACATTTTCTATGTTTGCGGTTTTATCATGGTCTCAAGTCTTGTTTTTGGAGTATACATCACTATGATAGAATGGATGGAAAACGGAAAATATGTTATGGGAGAAGCAATTCAGAATACTTTCATACCATTTGAAAATTTTGCCAGGGTTTCTACTTGGATATTCTTTTCTACAATTATTGGATGGTATTGCGTTTCAAGAATAGGATGGAGAAGAACTGCTGGAAATAAAATTATTGGATGGAGAATGGCATTACTTCAGCTTATGTTGTTAGGATTTGCAATTATTACATTGTATGAAGTATTATACAATTTTACAGTTTTAAACGCAGAGATCACAGCAGGTATGATTAAAGGTAATGCTCCCAATATTGATATGTTATCAATTGCATATCCAGATCAAAATAGACCATGGAATTTAGTTTTTGCAACAAAGGTTTTCCTTGCTGCATTCATAATTAGTGCTCATGCATTTTATCTTAGTACTAAACCAAGAAAAGTCTTAGAATAATGAATTATAATTTTTATTTAGATGCAAATAGTTTTCCTAGTTTTTCTTGATCAGCTTTAACTTTACCAAATGCTTTTCTGTGGGTTTGATTACAAAATTTTACAGTTTCTGAACGTGGATCATTTTTTCTTGTTTCCTCAATAATTCTACCACACCAAAAACAATATTCTTTCTTAATGACTCCCAATTCCCATCCTAAAAATTTGGAATCATAGTATCCTTTTTCTTTTGGACGTATAGAATTTAGAAAATCACCCTTCTCAGATTTAATCCAAATATTTTTAATTTTAGGATGAAATGGTTTATTCCATCGTCTCTTTTTTTCATCCCATTTGATATTGTTCTCAGTACAAAATTGATAAAATTGTTCTTCAAAGTGTTTAGATACCACAATTCTATTCACAGTTTCGCCTATGAAAGCATTCCCAAAAGATAATCTTGTAAATTAACAATTGTTACCTTTGTAAGAATTTTTAAGAATTAAATGGCTTGGGAAGAGGAAATTAGTTTTTCTACTAGATGATACTACACTAAACATGGGATTGTTTAGTAGTTCTAATGAAACAAAATGTAAAAAATGTGGAACAGTACTAACAGATCCTGAAAGGCTAAAAAAACATCAAGAAGTTGCACACAACAAAAAAAAGGAAAAATGCAGAGCATGTGGTTCAGAATTTGATTCTTCAGAAGATCTAAGAAAACATAAAAAAAATTGTAAGTGAAATGTTATTTTTAAAAATTTAATTAATGATTAAAATTTGTGGTAAAGATTATCTGTTCCTAATTTGTATAGTTTAGAAAGTTTTTCATTTGCTTCTTCTTTAGTTAGTAGATCTCTTTGGGTGAAATCTCGAAATTGTTCATTATATTCTATATCATCACTATGTCCAGAAATACAAAATAATCTTGATTTATTTTTTCCTCTATATTCTACTATTGTACCTCTTTTAATTAACAAATCAATATGATTAGTTAACGTTTGATGATCAATTTTTGCTTCTATTGATAAATGCATAAAAGAAATCCAATTTTTATAAGTTGTAAATTTTTCTATAATTGAAATAATTCTTTGTTCGCTTCTACTCCATTTATCTTCAGTCATAATTATAATTCAATTCCTATATTTTTCATACTTCTAAATAATAAAAAAACTCAATCATTTAGTCATCCTGATTTAGATGTACGTTTTAATGCTTTTTCTATTGCTTCCAAATTTGCAATTTCATTTTTTGAATTTATTGTTAGTGTTTTGATCATTTCAGAGCCTAACTGAACTGCTTGCTCAGGTAGTACATCTAAAAATTTTTGTAATCCTTTTTTGTAGTTTTCAATTAGTTCTAATCCTTCTTCAAGTGTCATATTATTGATAATTCATTTAATAATTCAAATATTGCAAATATGAACTAAATCATATTTCAAATAACTTTATAGACCTACATCTCAGAAGTTGTTTTGATTTGGATATCATTGAAAAAATTGAATTAATTGAAAGACCCCCAACTGAAGAGATTGTTACGCATGAAGAATTATTAGAATTGTTCAAAACAAATTCATCCCCAAAGCATTACATTGGTTTAGAGATTTCTGGATTTTTACATCTTGGTAGCTTAATTAGTACTGGTTTCAAAATTAATGATTTTATTAAAGCGGGTGTTAAATGTACAGTTTTTCTTGCAGATTGGCACACTATAATTAATGATAAGTTGGGTGGAAATTGGGAAACCATTGAAGAAGTTTCAAAATATTACCAAGATGCTTTCAGGTTAGTTTGTCCAAATGTAGAAATTGTTTTAGGATCAAAATTGTATGAAGAAAAAACAGAGTATTGGGCTAATCTCGTTAAATTTACAAAACATATGTCGATAGCTAGAACTATGAGAACCCTTACAATCATGGGGCGCTCAGAAGATGATACAAAGATAGATGTAGCTAAGTTACTTTATCCGGCAATGCAAGCTGTTGATATTCATTCTTTAGGTGTAGATATCGCTCATGCTGGAATGGATCAAAGAAAGATACACATGCTTGTAAGAGAGATTTTTCCTAAAATGGGATGGAAAGTTCCAGTAGCTGTTCATCATAAACTATTACCAGGTTTAACAAAACCAGCAAATGCAAATGGGGAATCAACAAAAATGAGTAAGTCAGATCCAAATTCAGGAGTTTTTATTCATAATTCTGATGATGAAATTCGAACAAAGATCAAAAAAGCATGGTGTGAAGAAGCAAATATTCAGAATAACCCATTATTAGAAATTTCAAAAAATGTAATTTTCCATGAATTTAGTGAAATTAACATAGAAAGACCAGAAAAATTTGGTGGAAACATCACATATACAAATTATAATCAATTAGAATCTGATTTTGCAGAAAAAAAATTACATCCAACGGATCTAAAACAAACGGTAGGAGAATATCTAGTTAAAGTGATTTCACCAATACGTGAAAAACTAAATCTTAGTGAAGAGTTGTTTAACGCAATTAAGAAAAATTATTGAATTTTAAGATTGGGATTAGTTTGTTCTTCTAGGTTATATTTTGATTTGTATCCTCTTGGATTAATCATCAAATCTTTGTAAGTATAAGTAGATGAATTTCCGATAATCACCGTACTTATCATTCCCAGTTGATCAGAATGGTTTGGAAGGTTTTCTAAATCAGTCATTACAATAGTTTGTGACTCTCTAAATGCACCTTTAATTATTGCAACAGGTGTTGTTGGTTTTCTATATTTCAATAGAATTTTTCTCGTATCGACCAGTTGATGTATTCTTTTTTTACTTGCTGGATTATAAATTACAATTACAAAATCACCTTGTGCGGCGGCTTCAACTCTTTTAGTTATTATTTCCCATGGTACCAGTAAATCACTCATACTTACAACTGCAAAATCAGTCATAAGTGGTGAGCCAATAATTGATGCACATGAGTTTAACGCAGAAACACCAGGGACTATTTCTACCTGCAGACCATCTTTAGGATTCCAATTTGTTGCTGCAAGTGTTTCATAAATTAATCCGGCCATTCCATAAATTCCAGGATCACCACTTGAAACAAGTGAAACTATTTTTCCAGATTTTGCCAGATCAATACATTGATGAGCACGTTCAACTTCTTGAGTCATGGCATAACGATGAACTGTTTTTCCTTCAATAAGATCTTGTACTAGGTTAACATATGTTTCATATCCAACAATTGTATCACTTTCTTCAATCACTTCTTTAGCACGAAATGTCATATGATCATGATGTCCAGGACCAACGCCGACGATGTAGAGTTTACCAGTCAATTTAACATTAAATTTCCTTTCAAGTAATTTATCCGTTTAGTGATTTTATTTTTATTGGAATGGATCTATGAGTGGGCCATTTATGATATGATGGCTATTCATGGGACGAGCTAAACTTACTGAAATGAGGTCTTTTGCTTTGAAAGAATCAATATCAGACATGGTTTGAAGTATTTTCGCATCTTTAGGATTGTGCCATTCAACATTATAGATACGCCATATAGGACTATAATTTTCCTGATCAGAATTTACACTTGTTATTCCTGGTTGATACCCTAAAGAACCTGAGCCTTTAATGCCGTTTTGAAATTGAAACAGATCAGCTGCAGAAGAATTTGTAATTAGATTGTCATATACAGGAGAAAACGGAATTCCCATTATTTCTGATGGATTAGAGGGTGTTGCATCAGTTACAATAGCATAGATTGTTTTACCATCTGGACCCCACATACGATGAGCAACAAATGTTACAGTCATCTCATCTTTGTTAATTTTAGTAATTTGACCTCCACTAAATGTTAAATCATCAGTAATTTTGGTATCATTTCTTACTAACATTTGTCCATTAGGCCAAATTATTTGAGGAGAATTAATGACTACTCCAGTTTTAGTAAATTCAATTCTTCCATTTTTTTCAGCATCAATTACATCTTCAAAAGATTCAAGAACTTTAGCATTTTGACCTTTTTTCCATGAAACTTCAATAACTGAATTTAGTGCACTATATTTTGATTCTTGCACTGGAGTACTTGAAAAAATTTCTTTTTGATGTCCATAAATTCCTTGACCTCTAACACCATTATTAAAAATGAATATTTTTTGTAGAATTTCTTCAGGCATTTTTTCAATTAAAGTGGAAGTCTGTACTTTCCAATCTTGTTTTTCAGTAATTTTTTTAGAATATTCTTCTCTACTAGTATCTGTTATAATATAAAAAATAGAATTACCTTTGTAAAGTCCTTCATGCATTGGCATAGTTGCCTCTACATTTGCTCTAGATAACATTAATGATGGATCTTTTTCAACTTGTATTTTTTGCATGATTACTTCGGTTGGTTGACCTCTAATCCAACCATCAACACTTACAGTTGCAGTGAATTCTTTAGAATTAGAAGAGTGTAATGCCAAAGCAGCTCCAGTAAATTCAAATGAGTCTGATTTTGATTTAAGATCTATTAATGACATTGCGTAGATTGTTTTTCCATCAATAGTCCAAGTTGGTTGGCCTTTGACATCATTACCAGTAATTTCGTGTAAAACAACAACATCTACAGGTTCATTTGATGTAAATGTCATAGAACCATCATAAAGAGTTCCTTCATTTGGCGATAAGATTAATGATAGTTGATGATTTTCATGTCCTTGACCTGGATCTTGTGATGAAATGATAGTTTTAGTAAAATTAATTTTTTTAGTAGAATTTGCATCAACATAGCTGTTAGAGATAAAGGAAATTGTAAGAATTCCTGAAACAAAAATTCCTACAATTAAGATAATTACAAATCTATTCAACGAAATCATTTGAAGTTGTTCCCCTTAAATGATTTTATCTCTAGTTAATTTTATCCAGTTCAAATGCATCATGTAAAGCCTGAACTGCCACATTAGTATCAGAATTTTTGACAACAAATGCAAGATTTAGTTCTGATGAACCTTGAGTAATCATTGCTACGTTTACATTATTTTTTTGGATTGCTCCAAAGACTTTAGATGCAACACCTACAGTTCCTCGCATACCTAAACCAATCAGGGCAATAATTGCAACATCGGTAGTTACTTCTAGTTTTTTAATTATTTTTCCTAAAAGTTCCATTTCTAATGCATTAACTGCTTTATCTAAATCAGTATTCTTGACTACTATAGTGATACTAGATTCTGAGGGATTTTGAGATATCATCATTACATTAATACCAGCTTTAGCGAGTGTTGTAAAGATTTTTGCAGCAGTTCCAGGATTACCAACCATACTACCTCCACGTATATCGATTAATCCATTATGACGAATGCTACTCACACATTTTACAGTATTTTTTGTAGAAATTGAAGGTGAATCAGTTACAAGTGTTCCTTCGTTTTTTACATTAAAGGAATTTCGAATCTTCATTGGAATTTTTTTGGTCAATAATGGCTCAAATGTGCGTGGATGAATTTGTTTAGCTCCAAATAATGCCATTTCAATTGCTTCGATATAAGAAACCTCTTTGAGTAATTTTGCATTTTTTACTATTTTTGGATCTGCAGTCATTAATCCATCTATATCACTCATTAACCATATTTCATCAGCTTTGATGCATGTACCGATTATTGTAGCTGTATAATCTGAACCACCTCTACCAAATGTAGTTATGTGTCCATGTT
This sequence comes from Nitrosarchaeum koreense MY1, assembly GCF_000220175.1. Classification (NCBI taxonomy): domain Archaea; kingdom Thermoproteati; phylum Nitrososphaerota; class Nitrososphaeria; order Nitrosopumilales; family Nitrosopumilaceae; genus Nitrosarchaeum; species Nitrosarchaeum koreense. Next base: position 1,493,879 of record NZ_AFPU01000001.1, read on the forward strand.
GATCGGCTCCTGTAAAACCTCCTATTACTGGGATTATTTTCTTGGCGAATTGTTGATCGATTGTTTTTGAAACTCTTAATCTTGTAGTATCCATTAACGGGATAGATTCACCAAAATTAGAATCTGTGACAATTCCAACTTCTTTACCTGTTAGAGATATTGATTTTTTATTCAAATCGTTAATTGCAAATGAGATTAATTTTATTGAAAGGCGTTCTCCAAATGATATCAAATAATCCATAGATCTGGCAGTAACTTCTCCTAACAATACCATTCCTTCAATTAATGCAACAAGTTCTTTAAAATCTACATCTAATTTTTCTAATAGTTTTTTTCTGATTGTAGATTTTTTTATTGTCTGCTTTGCAAGTTGTTTATGTCTATTGATAATTTTTGATGCTAGTTGTACGGCTTTGTTTTTATTCTCATTTTTTATAGATTGAGATATTTCAATTAAATCATCAGTGGTACCACTAGTTGCCGAGCAGACTATTACTATTTCATTATGTTTGGATAATGTATTAACATAATTTGCTACAGTTTGAATATCTTTTGCCGATGAAATTGATGTTCCACCGTATTTTATTACAAGTCTCAATTCAAAGTACCTGAATCAGTTAATCTTTAAATGCTTTAACTTTCTACTCGTGGAGCCAAATAAAAGTGGATTCTACCTATGTTTGCTACTTTGAATTCAATTCTTAGAGGTTTTGCACTAGAAAATTCACATGTAATTTGACCTGCGGTAGTACCTACTGCTTTAACTACAGGATTAAGATATTCTAGGCTGTAGGTACCAATACTATCTTCTTTTGAAGAGATTTCACCAATTTCATCTATATCTTTCTCTAGATCAATTACAACTTCGCCTGAATCACCTTTTCCAGAAAAATCTGCTTTTGAATCAGATGTATGAATAGTCAAATAATCAGATACAACTTGAACATCTCCTAAAATCTTATCAAATCTAGAAGATGATAATGTAATTTTAGAATCATATGGAATTTTTGGTAAAGGAGTGTCAGTTGCAGAGCTTTCAATTAAACGCATTTTGTATTTTTTATTTTTACCAACTGTTACAAGTAACATGTTTTGTTCAGAAATACTAATTTCAATACTATCTTTTTTATCTGCTCTTTTAATTAATTTAGAAAATTCATCTATTCTAACTCCAAATTTTATATCACTATCACATTCATATTTTTCAAATGCGGAATTAGGCCAAGAAATATCTATTAAAGCTACATGAGATGGATCCATTCCCCTAAAAGTAATTCCTTCAGCTGTTGCAACAAATGTAGCTTCTTCTACAAGTGTAGATATTGCTGAGATGATTGCTTTGAGATCATCTGAACCACTTGTTTTTGCTTCGAAAGTCAAACTAAATCTTTTGGGTTTTATGTTCCAGTTAAACGTTATGCGTAATTACGCCAAGTGTATCTACATTTAGAACATCTATAGAATTGAGTTGTAGGTTCATCAGCACTTCTAGTTTGTAACATCCACCAAACTGCTTCATCGTTACCACATTTTTCACATTCAATTTTTATCGTAGGTAATGTTTCAGTTCCTTCATTTTCTGCTAATACGTTGAATTGTGATTCCTCTTCTTCAACTACAGTTTTTGTTTGCATAGTTTCATTTCCTTCAACATAATTACATTTTGGACATTGGAGACCAGAATCACCTTTTTTTAATTTGACCTCACATTTGGGGCAAAATTTCATCTAATTTACCTTAATTTTAGAATTAAATAATTGTTTAAATTCATTAGCCATTTTTATTGCTGAATCTGTTGCTTTTTTGATTTCTTGCAAAGGTTTTGTGTTTGAGTTTATTCTCATCCAGCACTCATTAGTAAGAGGATGTTTCACAATAACACCTGCAAAATCAATATTTGATTCCTTTAAAAGCTCATGTTGAATTATGTACAAAATTCCTATATCAGTTTCCGTAATAGAAAGGCTAATTTCCTTAGGTTCTGAACTGATTACTTGAGCATTCATGTATTCGGAAAAAGCACTTATTGTGGATATAAATCATTATGAGCGGACAGAATGACAGAAAGTAAGATTTCAGATATTGGCATAGTGAAAACCAAGGATGAATACGCATTAAACGACAGTATTGAAGTAAATGTCAGTTTTAAAGTAGATGGGGGTATAAGAGATGCCTTCAATGAGGCAAATTGGACTAAAGCGTATAACAACAATGACGTATCTTTTAAGATGAAATATGGTATAAAACTGACTTCTGGTGGATTTAGGAAAAAGGAAGTTGGTAAAACTATTGATACTTATAGAAAAGCAGCAATATTTTGGACACGAAATCCAAAATTGGTTAATCCCCATAAAGATAGAAGAATATGGGTTCAAGTAGCCAAAAATTTTGAGCCGTTTATTCGATTATCGGAAGAGGAAGTCAGACAAGAGTTGTTTGATTTTAATGAAAAAATTGTCATTAAAGCTTCTGAGCTAGGAAAAGGTAAGCATAAGATCGGTGCTGAGGTATTTGCCTCATGGCAAAAACATGACTATACAGAACCAGGAAATGTCAAAAGTAATTCCAAGGAAATTGAGATCACAATCAATTAGGGATATAAGGAACTTTTTGAGTTAATTATTATGGCAAAATACGATGGTCTGTTAGGACAGCCAATACTTGAAGTTGAAGAACCGGACAAAGAAGGAGGCATCACGTTTATCTTTAAAGATAACAGATTTTTGTTCATTAAAGTCGTGGACGGAAAAATAGATGCTGTATCAATTCCAGAATAGGTGAAAATGAATGGATAAATTCGAACAAATTAAAATGATTGAATTAGTAAAGGTTGAAGATCCTGATTCAGATGGTGGAATTACTCTTGTATTTCAAGAAAATAAAATATTAAAGATAAAGATCGTAGATGGAAAACTAGTATCACAGTTTATGTGATCTATTTACTTCCTACATGTTTTTCATAGAATGTAATAGCTAATTCCTGTACTTCGGATTGGATAGATCCTGGTCTTTCAGTTCTAATTTTTTTAATTGCGTCTTTTGCAGGATAATTTTGATACTTTACCAGATAACAAGCAAGAATTGTTCCAGCTCTTCCCATTCCAGCTGCACAATGAACCATCACAGCCTGATCCTTTGAAATTTTTTTATGGATAAAATCAACTGCCGTATCAATTCTATCCATGTCAGGAGCTGTAAGGTCTGGTGTTGGGACATGTAAATAACCAATATTACTTACCCATTCTTCAGGTAAAGCATTTTCAGTCATAGTTACAATTGATGTAACACCTTGTTTTAGAATCCAATCAAACTCATCAAAACTTGTTGGTATTCCAGAACCTGCAAGTTTATTTTCAATTAACCATGAGAAATTAGTTGGTTTTTTAGTAATTTTACCGTGAACTTTTCTCCAAATATTTCCTGGTTTACTCATAAGTAATGTGTTATTTTCTATATTTTTAGGATTGCGAAAAGTGATGCACCTTATATGGGAAAATCATCTATAATTAACTAAAATGAACAAAGAGGCAATTCTTTATGAAAAATTACCTAACAAGAAAGTACGTTGTACTGCTTGTGCAAGATACTGTGAGATGAGTGAAGGTCAGATAGGATTATGCGGGATACGTGGTAATGAAAATGGAAAATTAGACTTATTTGTATACGGTAAAGTGATAGCAGGACATGTTGATCCAATAGAAAAAAAACCAGTTATACATTACAAACCTGGATCTAAAGTGTTTTCAATTGCCACCACTGGATGTAATTGGCTTTGCAGATATTGTCAGAATTTTGACATTAGTCAGAGAAGAAAAGTGGAGGGTGTAGATATGACTCCTGAACAAGTAGTACAAACAGCATTAGATAATGGTGCAGATGGAATTGCGTATACATACAATGAACCATCCATATTCATTGAATTTGCTAGAGATTGTGGGGTAATAGCACATCAAAAAAATCTTTACAATGTATTTGTCTCAAATGGATATGATACTCCAGAATCAGTAAATATGATGGGAGAATTTTTAGATTCTATAACAATTGATTTCAAAGGTAATGCAGAACCTAATTTTACAAAAAAATTTATCGGGGTTCCTGATCCTCAACCTATTTTTGACACATTATTAGAAATACGTGATAAGACTAAGATTCATGTAGAGATTACAGATCTTATCATTCCAAAAGTAGGAGATAGTTTAGAATACGCAGAAAGATTATGTAAATTTATTTATGATCAATTTGGTTCAGAGATGCCAATTCATTTTTTACGTTTTCATCCAGATTATAAAATGATGGAATTTGATTCTACTCCTGTCAAAACTTTAGAAAAACATTATGAAATTGCAAAAAAAGTTGGATTGGAGTATGCTTATATCGGAAATGTACCAGGCCATCCTTTTGAGCATACTTATTGTTCAAAATGCAACAACATTGTGGTTAAGAGATATGGTTTTGATATTGAAGGTTGGAATCTAGATGAGAAAAACAAATGCCGGTTTTGTGGAAATCAGATTCCAATTATTGGTAATTTATCTAAAAATTATAAGAAAAATAGATTTCATTTTGTTCAGTGAATAGCTATTGCTCTAACTGGGGAACCAGTTGCATCTTTTAGTTTTAATGGTAAAATTACAAAATCAAATTGTTTTGAAAAAATTTTATTCAAATTTGATAGATTCTCAACAATTAAAATATTATTTTTTGCAAGTATTTTATGAACTTTAAAAATTTTATCTTGACCCAAATCTATACTAGGTGAATCGATTCCAACCAAATTGATCTTTTTTGAAACAAGATATGTAGCAGCTGATTCAGATAAACCAGGATTATTAATAAAATAACAACTATTATTCAGGTTTTTTTGCCATTCAGTATAAAAAAATATGGATGAATTTTTTGGAATATTACCATGTTTTCTTTCAAATAAAATTAAATCATTTTTAGTAATGGATTGATTTTTTCCTTTTCGTATTTTAATCAAGATACCATTTCCTACTAATCTATCAAGTGGAATTTGATGTATTTTTATTCCATTTTTTACAAAATGGTATGGTGCATCAAGATGAGTTCCAGTATGAGAACTGAGAAATAATAATTCAAGATTATATTTGTCATCTTTTAGTGTAGACCAAAGAATGAATTGTGGTTTTGGTGAATCTGGAAAAGTAGGAATAGATGTAGATATTGTCAATGTAAGATCTAGTGGTTTCACATCAGTAAATTACGATGGGGATTAATCAGTTTTTGAGATCTATGAAAGGTTAAATAGTGTTTTATGAAAAACTGCAATGTGCCTACTGCGTATGTTTTATTGAATTCTGACCTAGGATCTGATGAATCAATTATAGAAGATATCAAGCGTATTCTTGCTACTGAAGACATCGAGTATGAAGTTCAAGGAGTTTATGGAGTATATGATATAGTCTTAAAATTATCATCTAAAGATGCCGAAAAATTACGGGGAATTATTACAAATAAAGTTAGAAAAATTGGAAAAATACAATCAACACTAACAATGATGGTAATAGAAGAGCAAGAAAAATCATAGATTTTTTATTGCATCAATAACCTCAAGTATTTCAGATTCAGTATTAAAAAAATGAGGTGATGCTCGTACGATTTTTTGTTCTAAAATTTCTCTAACAGCCAATACAATATTTTGCTTTTCTAGTTTTTCTACAATTGTTTGTGGATTTTGTCCATCAATATTAAAAGAAACAATACTTGTTCTTTCTTCAGGATTTTCTGGCCCATATAGAATAATATTTTTTACTTTAGATAATTCTTCTCTTAAAAGATTTGAAAGGTAAAGATTTTTTTTACGAATATTTTCCATTCCAAATTTAAGAAGATAGTTTGCTGACGATTCTAAACCTACAATTCCAACATAATTACGAAATCCTGTTTGAAATTTATCCGGTATGTCTTTGAATGCAAGATTTGTTTTATCATAAATCATTGCTGATTCTCCTCCAATAGTAATTGGATCTAGTAATTCATGTGATTTTTTGTTACAATAAAATAATCCAGTGCCCATAGGCCCACATAACCACTTTGAACCATTAAATGACATAAAATCACATTTAGTCTTTTTTACATCAAAATTACCTATGCAGCCAATAGTTTGCGCACTATCAATGAAAAACGAAGTATTATTTTCAAGCATATTTCCAATTTTTTCTACTGGTAATATTGATCCTGTATTGTATAATGCATGACTAATAGCTACCAATGTCGTATCTCTATCAAGAAGAGTTTGAAATTCATCAAAATTAAAAAAACCATTTTTATCTATGGATAGATTTTTAATTTTTGTTTTTTTCTGTAATCTAAGCCAGGGATAGAAATTTGCATGATGTTCATGTGAAAATCCACGAATTATAATATTAGAATTTTTTTCAAATGAGAGTCCATTTGCAACTATGTTTATTCCATCTGTAGTACTTTGAGTCAAGATAACTTCTTCTGGTTGACTATTGATAATTTTTGCAATAATTTTTCTAACATTTTGTAATTTTTCAGCGATAAATGATTGGGAGTCAATTGAATCAGGCCCCATAGAATTGTATGAAATTTGAAAATCTTTCATGGCTTCTATGCTTTGTAAAGGCATTAAAGAAACAGAAGCATTATTTAGATAAATTTTGTCAGAATTATGAAAATCTTCTGATACATCTTTTGAAGCCAAATTCATTATTATATCTGTAATATACTAAATTGGTGTTGGATAAAAATCCTCAAGAGATTTTAGATAATGATTTAACATATGTAAAAAAAGAATTTTCAATCAAAAATCCAAATATGATTTTATGCTCTGAGCCATTTCTGAAAGCAGAAATTTTAAATGAATTAATAGATTCTAGTACTTATCCTATAATTTTCTTAGATTTTGATTTGCTCTATAGTGGTTATGTAGTTTCAGAATTAATTAAAAAAAATGAGAGAGTGGAAATTTATCGTCCAAGTAAGATTGATTTGAAAAAAATCATATCTGAAATAGCAAATAAAATATCAAGTGAAAAATTCTTGGTCATAATTGATTCACTTAATGGATTCTACAACATATTTGATGAAAAAGAATCTGGGAGATTCATTAATGCGTCATTAATGCTACTTTCATCAATTTCAATGGAAAATGGCTCCTCAGTAATAATTACAGCAATAACACGAAAAAATGATGGAGGGGAATGGATTCTTTCCCCAGGAGGTAGACACATTATTGATTCAAAAAAATCTGGAATGTTTGATCTCAAAAGAATTGATAAGAGTATGATAATTAGGTCGTTAAATCAAATTGGAAATACTGAAAAAACATTCAAAATTGAATTATCCAATGTTTAATACACATTGAGAGCGATCAGAATTTTAAACGGTGTTATAAAATTTGAAACGCCGTTATAGAACAGATTTTTTGGGCAAATTATATTAAGAGCAAAATCGAAAGAAATTTTGTTATGCCAGTAGGAATTATTCCAGACATCAGCGAACAAATGTGTATCGGATGCGCACTATGTGTAGAAATCTGTACAACATTAGGACCAGATGTACTTAGAGTAAAACCAGTCGAAGGCTGGAAGAGAGGAAAAGCATTTGTCTTTTACCCAGAAAGATGCATCTCCGATGGAGCATGTATCGGTGTTTGCCCAACAAAGGCAATCTTTTGGATGAGACCAATGGACTTTACCGTTGGACAACCAGTTCCACTCTACAAGAACTCAGTCTTCGTTAAAGGTTGGACCGAATTAATCGATTAGATTAGGTCATCATTTTTAATTTCTTTTTATTATTTTAGAGGTTAACAGCACCAGCTTTTTTTGTTGTAGATTCTGGTTTTTTCTTCAACCAGAATAAAATACCTATGAATAGAATAGCCGGAATTAAAATAATAATTATCATTAATTCATAGTAAGTGTTTAGTCTTTGAGCTGGTTTTAAATGATAAATTTCATGAGTGGTTTTTTCTGGATTGTCATAAACTACAGTTGTAAAGTCTACTGCCCTTATTGCTTTATTTTCAACATTTCCAGATACAGTTACACTTTCTTCAGCTAAGATTGAAGAAGATTGAATTCCTTCAATACGAATTATTATTGAACCTGAATCACTGAAAACAAAATTTCTATAATCACCACCAATTTGGCCTATACCATCATCACGAAGAATTTCTTTTCCATTTTGGAATATTATGATCGTATATTTCATTTTTGCAAGATTAGAATTTGTTTGAGGATCATAGAACTGATATACAAATTGGATTTTTTCATGAGTTTTGATAATTGGTGGATCCCATGTAAGATTTACTTCTATGTTTTGATCTGGAGTGTATTGTAAAAGTGGAAATTTTAATTCTTTTCCAGTTGCATCATGCGGATAATCTGGAATTAATTTTTCAACAATTACAACTCCTTCCATCCAAGGATGAATGGTACAATAATATGAAAAAGTACCAGATTCTTTAAAATCATATGACCATGATTCGCCTGGCATGAATCTATCACTATTAAAATATCCATTTGGCGTTCCAAAATCATCACTCATCCAACCGAATCTTCCTGATCCTTTACCACTAGTAACTGTATGACCTTCTCGATCATCATTATACCATGTAATAGTGTCATCAATTTTTACAAATATTTGAGGAGGATCATACCATACTTCTGCAGGAGTGTTTAATTCTGGATTATACGCACCAAAAGGGATACTGATTTCATATTCTTCTGCAAAAATTAGAGATGAAGAGCCCAAGATCGAAATAATAGTAACAAGTAATAAAAAATACATAATAAGAATTTAAAATTTAAATTGCATAAAAGATTACCTTAATTTTCAATAATGATATTCAGTTTTGATATTATCAAAGATCAGTGATAATCTAAAGTATGTTTTTAAAGTATTATAGAAATTATTTGATAATGAAACGAATAGAAGCGATTGTACAAAGTGATGTTTCTAAACAAGTAATCAATGAGATAAGAAAATCTGGTGTCGGCGGTGTTACACTAATTCAATCGTTAGGACAGGGAATGGGAGAACGACCAGAAATAGGAGGACGTCAAATAGAGTTTAACTCAGTAGATGTAATACTTACAGTTGTTCATGATTCAGAGGTAAAATCAGTAGTTTCAGCTATCATGAATGTTGCTCACACAGGACAAAAAGGTGATGGAAAAATTTTTGTTACAAATGTAGAAGAATCATACGATATTAGTACGAAAGAAAAATCAACTAAATTAATTTAATTGTAAAAAGTATTATCTATTTTTTCTAGAAACACGATATACTGGATAATCAGATTCAGATGAGGAAAACGTGTTTTCTATTTTTTTAAATATATAGTCGTCAAAATTTTTAGCACTTTTATAGAATTCTTCGCCGATTACTAAGCCATTTGCAGGAGCAAGTCTATTTATTTTTGCACATCGATTTACAGTATTTCCAAATATATCATTGATAGAGGATGTAGATGTTTTTGCAATTCTAACTATTCCATAGGTTGAACTAGTTCTGTAATCAAAAATAGGTAATTTGTGATTTTCAAGTTTTTTTACAATATCATCATGTAACTCTCCTAATGCAAGACAACAATCTAGGCATTTTTTTAATGTAGATTCTTCTTCTGAATGTATAACCGGAAAATAAAACAATAATGCATCCCCAATATTTTTTATTACAATTCCACCAAAATTTCTCACAGTAGAAGCAATAGAATTAAGAAAAATTTTATAAAATTCACTAGTTTGTGATTCGGATAAATTAAGAGTAATTTTTGTTGAATTCATAATATCAACCATACATACACAATATTGCTCACTATGATCAGAAAATTGCAATAAAATATCTTCTTGTTGTTTTATAACATCTTCTTTTTCTTTAATTTCAATTAATGATTTCTGAAGCTTTTCAGTCATTAAATCAAATGCTTGAGATAGCTCACCGATTTCATCTTTAGTTGTGATATTTGTTCGAACATTAAAGTCACCACTTGCAACTTTGTTTGCAGCATTTTTTAATTTAATTAGAGGTCGTGACATAGATTTTGAAATTAGAAATGCCACAATTGTCATTATTATAGTGATCACTAAACCAGTTTGAAAAATTCTATTTTGGAGTATTATAACAGGCTGAATTGTTTCTGATTCGTCAATTTCCGCAAGTAAAACAAATCCTAAATCATTAGCACAGTATGATGATCCATAAATATTGATTTTTCTATAATCCAAATAAATTCCTGAAAAATCTTCTGATTCCCTAAAACATTTTTGGACAGGAACGGTATCAACTTTTTGTTTAAAGATAGCGTTTTCTATGAATCTAGATTCAGATAACATCAAGAACCCGTCACTTACGATATAAACTTCGCCTGTTTTTCCTAAACCACTTGAATCAGTCAAAATATTATCTAATGATTCAGTTCTCATTCTAGAGATAACTACTCCAATTGGTTCATCATTTTTTTTATCATCTGGAGCAAAAATTGGAGAAACTATAATCATCTTTTTACCAGTTGCAGTTGGCTCAAAATCCACTATTGGTTTTTTTAATCCTTTTTGAAATAGTGGATCTTGAAGAAAATTATTATCAGTTAGTTTACCTAGTGAAAAGTAAACATTACCATTTGCACCAATAATTTTTACATCCTCAAAACCTATCGAAAACCCAACTAATGTTTGAAATGCTTGGATTTGAGTAAGGAAGTCTCTACGTTTGATTTCTCTTTCTTTATGCAAATCATCTTCTGAAACTTGGTTTAAATCATTAACAAGAATTTTTATCATTGGATCATTTGCTAAAATTTGATTTTGATCAATTCGTGATTCAAAAAGAAGTCTAATAGCATTACCACGTGTAGCTGATTCGCCTAATAATAGATCGCTAGCTCTTTCTATTAGAATTTGTTCAGCATAGTTAAAGCTCAAATAAGCTGTAATCAAAAGTGTAATTATAGATACTATAATTACTAAAAATATCAATTTTTTATCTATACTAAAGGAAATTTGCAATCAATTTTTGTTATTTTTATACAATATCAATTCTTCGTGTATTTTCTATGATAAGAATAGCTTTACTAGGACATAATTAGTTTTCATAAAGGAATATTCATGATTTAAGTTGGTTTTTTAATATAGATAATTTAGAAATTTATTTAATTTTTAGAAATTTTAAATTTAGAACCCCATTTACTCTTTTGATTTTTTGTTGGCTTTTTTGATAAATTATCTAACATTTCATATGTAATTGTAAATCCATTGCCTACCATTGTGGTGTCCTTATCAAACTCACTTTTGTTAGGCACAAATTCATCCGGTAAATCCTTGATTTTTTTAGTTTTAATATCAAATAACCTAATTTCCTTACCATTTTCAAGTTTGATAAGTGCATCATTACTAAGACTTTGAATTGAGAAATTTTCAAAAAATCTTATCATTCCACCTTTTTTTAATTTAATTTTAGAATCATAAGTGATTTTACTTCCATAAAATAAAATTTCTCGTGCACTAATTTCAACATCATCTTCCAAATTAAGAACCATAATAATATCAGCCTCAAGAGAAACTGTATTAATTATATTTTCTGCAATTATTTTTCCATTTGGTGCAGATACAAAAGTACGTTGTTCTTGAGTTTTAAAAATTCCAACTCTCCCATCTGAATCTTGAATTTTATATTTCCGACCAAAAATATTTCCAACTACAATATCACCATTATCTGCAATTACTCTAGCACCATTTTCAATTTTGTATTTATTTTCAAGTGGATTAATAAATTTAAAATCTCCTTTTGTCAAATGAATATTTGTTCTAAATTCTTCAGTCCAAGATGGACTTGTTATATTTCCCTGCATAATAATAGGACCATCATAAGTTAGATTGCCTGCCATAAAATTTCCTTTGATTGAAAGTATACCATTAGCTTTTCTTTCAAGTTCAATTTCTCCAAGAGATTTTGAACCAAATAATTTAATGCCGGTTGAATTTGTTCTATTAAGTTCTGCTGTCCACTCTTCTGCTAATTTCATTTCTTTGAATAACTCTTGGCCTAAAATTTGGTTTTTTCTTCGTATGTCCTCTTCTGAATCACCAGAATAAACTCTAGAATTTCTAATTTTTTCAAGATCAGTTTCAGGATATTTTTTACCAATTTTGAGATCTTCATATGCTTGTTTGATTTTTATGAATTGATCATTTTCTCCTCCTTTATCAGAATGATAAAGCAATGCTAATCTTCGGAATGCATTACGAATTTCGTGCTCAGTTGAGCCTTCAAGAATTCCCAATATGTCATAGTTACTCTCCACCATTTTCTTTCAGTTTTTGGTTATTCTTTTCATATTTCCTATACTTTTAGTTTATTACGATATAAAATGTTGAGAATTTTCATTAAATGAAATCTATATCATGTATTTTAAAAATCCAGTAAAACTATCAGAGGGAGTTACTTGAACAGCTTTTAGTTGACCAAGCTTCGAAAGATATTGTCTTTTATCATAATAGTTGAAAGTTCCTTCTTTATCAGGATATATTACAATAGTGTCTTTTTGTCCAGGTTCTAATAGATCAGTTTGTATGTTGAAACCATCAATGTATAATCTATGATGCTGATTCCCTCTATTTTCGACAGTAAGAACATAAGCAAAACTAATTCTCATAATTAATGTTGAATTGTTATCTTCAGATGTACCAGAAATGCCAATTAGTTTTATTTCATCATCAATATCAATAAAGGCAACAGTTTGTTCAATTTTTTCTGGTCAAAAAATTTGAACGTGTCTTACATTTCCTTGACCTATTACACCAATAATTGCTGCAAATCCCATAATTCCTATCATCAATATAATAAGAACAAAGAATTTGTCTTTCATTTTTATAATAACATAACAGTTCATAGTATTTTTACTAGATGTAGAATTTCATAATTGTAAATTAAAGTAAAAATAGCTATTTTATAACCAAAGTAGGAATATTTGTTAAATAATGAATGTGTTTATTAAAAATTATGAAACTACATTTTGATGATTTTATTTATGGTTCCATTGATGGCGCAGTTACAACTTTTGCAATAATTGCAGGAGTTGTTGGTGCTTCATTATCTCCTGGAATTATTTTAATTCTTGGATTTGCCAATTTATTTGCAGATGGATTCTCAATGGCTGCAGCAAATTATCAAGCAGCAAAAGCTAGAAATCAATTCATCGAGATGAAAAGAAAACAAGAAGAATGGGAAATTGACAACTTGGAAGAACAAGAAAAAGAGGAGATCAGAGAGATTTACAAGAAAAAAGGATTCAAAGATGAATTGTTAGAAGAGGTTGTTAGAATAATTACATCAAGACGAAAAGTTTGGGTGGATACAATGATGAAAGAAGAGCTAGGATTAATTGAGGATGAAAAAAACCCACTTGAGAGCTCAGTGAGCACTTTTATCGGATTTAACTTGATAGGGTTAATTCCATTAATTCCATTTATGATTTTTATATTAATGAAAATTGATGCAAATTCAGAAGCATTTGTTTATTCTACAATCTCAGTAATGGCATCATTTTTTCTTGTAGGTATGATTAAAGGAAAAATTGTTAAAAAACCAAAAATACGATCAGGTTTTTACACATTGATAATTGGTGGAATTGCATCATTAGTTGCATATTATGTAGGATATGGCTTAAAGATTTTAATTCAATGATTAATTGCGTGTTAATTAAAGTGAATTTATACAGTCACGTATAGTTTGTGCTGATATTTTTAATAAACTATGTTCAGCTTGGTTTAGTTTTACTTCTATAATTTCTTTAATTCCATCTTTATTTATTTTTACAGGGATTCCCATTGAAACATCTTTTTCACCATATTCACCATTTAATACAATTGATGCAGGCACGATTAATTCATTATTTTTAATAATAGAACTAATTACATCAAAAGTATTCTTAGCAATACCAAATTGAGAACGACTTTTGAATTTTCTCAAAGATTTCCAATAATTTCTGATTTCAGTTGTAATCAGATTTTGTTCTGTTTCATCAATCATCTCAAGTAGATTCATTTTATTGATTTTTACTCTAGAAAATATTGGTACCATAGAATCTCCATGTTCGCCCAAAACTATTACATTATTAATTTGAGATTGATTTAGATTAAATTTCTCTGAAAGTAAATACCTAAATCTACTTGAATCTAAACTTGATGCAATTCCAATTACTTTATTTCTTGATATTTTAGTTTCTTTTTGAAAAACATATGTTAGAACATCTAATGGATTAGAAACAACTAGAATTATTGCTGAAGGACAATATTTTTTGATTTCCTTTGCAATATTTTTAATCATTTTAACTTGAGCATCCATCATTTCAGTTCTAGATTTTAGATAAGTTCCTGTACTAGCTGTAATTACAATAATATCAGAATCAATTATTTTAGAAAAATCATCAGTTCCATGAATTGAAACATTAGAGTTTTCAGGTACAGCATTTGATATATCTAGTGCCTCGCCTATGGCTTTATCCTTTGTACGATTTACTAATAATACATCATCTAATGAAGTAGATATACATAGAAAAGCAATTGCAGTGCCAACCTTACCGCTACCTATTATAGAGATCACAGATAATTCATCTCTTCTGTTTTATAATTAAGATATAACAAATTGTTTAAATTGATTAAAATGTATAATTTAAATCCCATATCATAATTCCAAAGCAAATTGATTGCATTGCATTGCAATGCGGTCCTACTTGTTATATCTAATTAATAAAATAAGTAGCCATGCAACAATTAATTTCAGGCAAAAAAATAGATGATGATTCAAGGAAAGATGCAATTCTTGAGGTCATATCAGACAAATATTGTCGATCTATTTTAGAAAACACCAGAGAAAAACCAAAATCAGCAATGGAGATAAGTGGTGAAACCAAAATCCCAATTAGCACTGTTTATAGAAGACTTCAAACCTTACACGATAACAAATTGCTGGCAATTTCTGGTTCGATTAGTGATGATGGCAAGAAATACTTTCTGTACAAAAGTAAAGTTAAGGCCATATCTACATCATATATTGGAAATAACATCGAAGTTGAAATTGTACCTAATACTTGTTAGGTACTAGTTATTTTTTATTTTATTGAAATCAAATTTGATAATCTAAGTTTAGTTTTAAATGAAAATTATAAACATAATTAATGTGAAGAAAAATTTGTTTCCTGTAATTACTGTTAATCCAGAGTCATCAATTTTTGATGTATTATTACAGATGCAAACAAATTTTGTTAAACATATAGTAGTTACCATTAACAATATACCTGTAGGAATTGTAACCGAAAGGGATATCAATAAATTTTTAGAAGAAGATAAAACTGCGCATGCAATAAATGAAATTCCAATTAAACATGTGATGAAAAAAAATGTAATTACCATATCTGAAGGAATAGAAGATTATTTTGAACAATGTGCAGCAAGAATGGAAACTTTCAAAATTGGCTCCATAGTTATTGTTAATGACAATGGAGAATTAGCTGGAATTATTTCAAGAACTGATTTAGTGAAATCTTTTGCCGTTATATTTGGTGGAAAATATTTAGTGAAAAATTTTATGAGTAGAAATGTTGTTACATGTAGAAAAACTGACTCGATTAAATTTGCAATAAGGATAATGAATAAAAATCAAGTTTCAAGATTGGTTGTAACTAATGATGATGGTTGTCCTATCGGTCTTATTAGCACTAATACATTATTAACACATAGTGATTATTTTACTAAAGGTAGTACACGTTCTCGAGATTATTTAATTCCAATAAATGCAGAAAAACTAACTGTTAGTGATTTATTAACTGATGAACTTTTAACAATTAATGAAGAAGAAGATTTAGTAGTAGCAGCTAACAAAATGATAAAAAATAAAATTAGTGGAATTCCTGTTGTAGATTCGAATAATAATCTAGTTGGAATTATTAGCAAAACTGATGTTGTAAGGGCTCTTTCTATTGTAAAACCGCATGAGAAATTAAGATCACAGTACAAGGAATTGTATTGACTTAAAAATTATTCAAATATTGAATTGATTAGTTTTACTTTAAACAATAATGGAGTAATAAAATGTCTGAATTAAATCGTCGAATGGGATTATTTCATCTAACAATGTATGGAGTAGGATTAATTCTGGGAGCTGGAATTTATGTGCTAATAGGGGAGGCATCAGGTTTTGCGGGTGATGCAGTATGGATTGCATTTGTTTTAGGATCTATTGTTGCATTATTTGCTGGACTCAGCTATGCAGAGTTATCATCAATTTTTCCAAAAGCAGCTGCAGAATATATATTTGTAAAAAATGCATTTAAAAATAATTTTTTTGCATTTATTATAGGATGGTTAACAGTGATTACCTCCATGATTACGGCAGCAACAGTTGCCTTAGGATTTGGTGGATATTTTTCAGAATTTTTGAATATTCCCATAGTAATATCTGCAATTATACTAATAGGAATACTTTCAATAGTGAATTTTGTAGGAATTAGAGAATCATCATGGACAAATACAGTTTTTACAATAATTGAAGCTACTGGATTAATTCTGATTATCATGATTGGTTTTACTATTAGTGATCCAGAACCAGTTAATTATTTTGAAAGTCCAACAGGTTTCACAGGTATTATTATTGCATTTGTATTGATTTTTTTTGCATTTATTGGATTTGAGGATATGGCAAATGTTGCAGAAGAAGTACGAAATCCCAAAAAAGTAATTCCAAAAGCAATAATTTTATCAGTTATTATAAGCGGACTCATCTATGTCTTAGTTTCATTAGCTGTGGTTAGAGTAATTAATTGGCAAGATCTTTCATTATCAGCTGCACCTTTAGCAGATGTTGCAGAAAGAGGATTAGGCATACAGGGTCACATAATATTTTCTGGTATTGCACTTTTTGCTATAACAAATACAGTATTGATTACACTGGTAGCAGGTGCAAGAATGATTTATGGTATGGCAAGAGATAAATCATTTCCAAATTTTCTGACAAAAATACATTCGAAAACTAAAACACCGTGGATAGCAGTTATTACAATTATGGTAGTTGCTATTAGTTTTTCTTTTATTGGTGACATTGTAATTATAGCAAATATTACAGTTTTTGCAGTTGTGATAACTTTTGGTGCAATAAATTTGTCTGTGATTGTACTTCGATATACAGAACCAGACATCGAACGAAAGTTTAGAATTCCTATCAATATTGGCAAGTTTCCAGTTTTACCAATTTTTGGATTAGGGATTTCTGTGTATATGTCACTTCAGTTTGAAATAGAAGTTATACTAGTAGGATTTGGAATTATAGCAGCTGGTTCAATATATTACATAATTTTTAATAAAAAAATAACAAGGCAAAAAAATAAGAATTAATGATCTATATAATTTCTGTAATATTTGTTTGAATCTCAAAAATCATATTTATATAAAAATGTTGTAATCTAAAGTTAATTTAGTGAAATAATTATTTTCGAATTTTAAAAAGAGTAATTGATGCAATAATAAATGCTAAGATACCTATGCTAATTGCTACATAACTGACATTCATTTGTTGATTAGATTGTTCTAATTCAGTGAATGATTTTTTTAAATTATTTACTTCTCCAAGAAGTGCTGTATGTCCATCAATTAGTTGAGTTAATGTAAGATCAGATGGTTTTGGAAATTCAATGTAAGAACGTTCATCAACTTTTGGAGGATGCATCGATAAGCTTATTGGAGTTTTCTCAATATTGCCTAAAACATTTACTTGATAAAACCCAGATACTGTCGGATTAACAAATGCATAATATTTTCCAGGAATGTTATGATCAGGTGATAGAGAAAGTATTATTTTTTCTTCCTTGAATAATAATTCTAGTTTTAAAGATTTTTCCAGCCCAGATACACCATCATCAAATTTTTGTTGCTTTAATTCTAGACCAGGCTCAAGATGACTAACTAGCAATTCAATACCATTTGTTTCTCCTGAGACTACAGGTTCATTCATCCATCCAATTTCCAATCTATATTCACCTACAGAATCAACTGTATGAGCAAAAGCAGTACTAAAAGTACCAGAAATTAGTAATAACAAAAATAGTAAATTTTTAAAATTCAATGACAAAAAAATTCATTTCTGTTTTAAAAAGGTTCTATAAATTACTGATAAAGAAATATTTCCAAAACCCTCAAAATTTAAGAACCCCTTCTTTCTCGTTGAACTATTGACAAAATTTACTGTTATATCTGGAAGTTCATCCGAAGAATTAGCAAAAAAATTAGCAAAAAAATTAGATGCAAATTTCATAAAATCACAATTAAGGATTTTTCCAGATGGTGAAAGTAAAATTACTTTTCAAAAAAAACCTCAAAAAAATAAAATTATTGTCATACAATCAACATATCCACCTGTTGATGAGAATTTAATTCAGACACTTTCAATAATTTCAAAAGCAAATGAATATGCAACAGAAGTAATTGCAGTTATACCTTACATGGGTTATGCCCGACAAGATAGAGAATTTTTACCTGGAGAAGTGATAACAATGAAAGTAATTGCAAAGTTATTCAAAAGTGTAGGCACATCTAGAATAATTGTTGTAGATATTCACAGTATGATAGGTTTGAAATATTTTAATATAAAATCAAAAAATGTAACCGCAATTCCAGATCTAGTAAAATATTTTGCAAAACTAAAATTAAAAAATCCATTGGTAGTGTCCCCAGATCATGGTGGAAAAGAAAGAGCAAAAGAATTTGCAAAATTGTTAAAGACAGAATACATAACTCTTGAGAAACAAAGAGATCGGAAAACTGGAAAAGTAGAAATTAAATCTACAGATTTTGATGAGATTATAGGTAGAGATTTGATTTTAGTTGATGATATGATTAGTACTGGAGGAAGCATTATCAAAGCTACCGAGTTTCTTAAAAAACAAAAATGCGCACGAGTATTTGTAGCATGTACGCATGCATTACTTAGAAATGGTGCTGAAAAGAAAATTAAAAATGCAGGAGTAACTAAAATAATTAGTACAAATACAATTCCTGGAAAAACATCATTGGTTGATGTTTCAGATACAATTGCAAAGGCAATAATATAATGCCTGAGAGTTTTTTTATTTTATCTAAAGATTATCTAGAAATTGCAATTGACGAAATAATTTCAATAGCAAAAACATATGATAGATTTGCCAAAGCACAAATTATATCAAATTTAGTAATAATTCAATCAAAGACAAATTGGAAGGAAATTGCAAATCGTGCAACTTTTGTAAAAATTTCGGGTCAAATACTTCGTAAAATGTCTGGTTTATTTTTAGATGAAGAAAATTTTGAAGTGTTAAAAAATGCCAAAACTTTTGTATGTAGAATTATTAATTTATCATCAAATAATTTCAACATTCCAGAATTAGAAAAGGCGATGGGAGATATGATAACTAAATTTTCAAAAGCTCAAGTTTCTCTTGAAAATCCAGATATCAGCATATATCTAATTTTTACCGATCAGGAAAATTTTTTTGGGTTTTCAAAAAGATATGAAATTAAAAGCAGACCAAAGAAAATTAAAAAACACCCACATGAATTAGACTGGAAGCTTACGAGAGCTATGATAAATTTAGCTGGATTAAAAGAGGGAGAGACTGTTTGTGATCCATTTTGTGGTACTGGAACTACATTGTTAGAAGCTGAATCGATGGGAATTCATGCAATTGGATTAGATTTTGATGAAAAAATGTGTAAAATTTCCAAAGAAAATTTAGATGCAAATCAATACAATTCAAAAATAATCAAGTCTGATTTCAGTCAATTAACTAAAATGATAAATGAATTTGATGGAATTGTTACAGATTTGCCTTATGGAACCGCTTCAAAATCATCAGAAAATCCTGAGGAATTATTGAAGAAATTTGTATCAATTTTGCCCAAGCGTAAGAAAATTGGTATTATGTGCAAGAAGGGATTTGAAAAAAAATTGAAGATAAACCCAATTAAAAAATATGAGATCTATAGGCATAAAAGCTTGACAAGAATAATTTTAATAAAATGAAACTAGTATTTTTAGGAACTTCAGCCGCTCAACCTACTGAAAATAGAGGGTTGTCATGTATTTGTTTAGAAAGAGAAGGTGAAATTATAATGTTTGATGCAGGAGAAGCTGCACAAATTTCTTATTTAAAATCAGGTTTAGGTTGGAATAAAAAAATGAAAATTTTTGTTACACATCTTCACGGAGATCATTGTATAGGATTGTTAGGATTACTTCAGACAATGACTATGCAACATAGAACAGAGGCCTTAGAAATTTACGGACCTAGTGGAATTGAGGAATTTATATCTGCAAATATCAAAGTTCTAAATTTCGGATTATCATTTTCTGTTATTATTACAATAGTAGAAGATGGAATAGTATTTGATTCAAAAATTTATGCAATATATGCTTGTAAAGCTAATCATTCAGTTACTACTTACTCCTATCTTTTTGTAGAAAAAGATAAGCCCGGTAGATTTGATATAGAAAAAGCTAAGGCGTTAGCAATTCCAGAAGGAAAGTTGTGGAATCAATTACAAAACGGAATGGAAATTAAAATTGAAGGAAGAATTATTCTTCCAGAACAGGTATTAGGAGAAAAAAGACCAGGTAAAAAAATTGGAATTTCAGGGGATACAATGCCAACAAAAGAATTAGAAAAATTCTTTGAGAATTGCGATTATCTTGTATTTGATTCTACATTTTTAGATGAAACTTCAGATAAGGCTCAAGAAACATGTCATTCAACTGCAAAACAAGCAGCAATGTTAGGAAAAAATGCTAAAGTAGAAAATCTGATCTTAACACATTTTTCTGCAAGATATAAAGATGAAACTAGACATCTAGAAGAAGCAAAACAAATTCATCAGTCAGTTATTGCAGCAAAAGATTTCTTAGAAATTGAGATAAAATAATTAAAAAATGTTTGAACTAGCCATAAAGAAGCTAAAAGAGGCTCAAAAAATCGTATTTGTTACAGGAGCAGGAATTTCTCAAGAGAGTGGAATTCCTACATTTAGAGGAAAAGATGGATTATGGAGAAATTATGATGCAATGAAATTAGCTACAATTGATGCATTTTATGAAAATCCAAAATTAGTTTGGGAATGGTATAATGAAAGAAGGAAGAATATTTTTTCTGCAAAACCAAATTTAGGACATAAAGCAATAGCAGAATTAGAGAATTTTGTAAAAGTTGTCATATTAACTCAAAATATTGATGGGTTGCATCAAAGAGCAGGAAGTACTAAAGTGTTAGAATTACATGGAAGTATTATCGAAATAAAATGTACTGTTTGTAAATTTAAAAATAAAATTTTAACCGAGTTTACAAATATTCCACCTTTATGTAAATGTGGAAATATTTTAAGACCAAATGTAGTATGGTTTGGGGAACCGCTTCCACAAGATACATGGCAAGAAGCTATGATTCATTCAAGTAATTGTGATATTATGATAATTGTAGGTACATCATTAGTGGTATCACCTGCAAATACATTACCACTTTATGCCAAACAAAATAATGCATTTCTCATAGAATTAAATCCTGAAGAAACAATGATGTCATCTGATATGGATTTATCAGTAAGAAGTACTAGTGTTATTGCACTACCCCAATTACTATCAATTTTTAAATAAATAAAATTTTTAGTAATAATTAAATTAGTTTTAAAGAATTAACCAATCCAAAATACTATCAATATTAGATGAAGTCAATGTTACTTTGATTGGGCCTAATGGTGATTCATCTGGTTCTTCACAAAGAGCAACCGTTCCCACTAATGCAGCCTGTTTATTGAGATAAAACCATGTTATATCACCTTCTAAATTTTTTTCAAGTTGTCGTTGATAGATTTTTTGTGATTGATTTGAATGAATAACATCATAGATCTTTTCAAGTAAATTAAGATCCTTTGAGTTTGATATAATAGAAAATTTTTCAATTTTTAATTTTGCATTAGGAAAAACATTTAAAATTGCAGTTTCAATTTTTTTTGGATCTTCAGATGGATTTATTGAAGAAGTAATTTCAATTTTACAACTAATACTAGGAACTCTCATTTTATCCAACTTTCAATAATTTTGAAGGAATAGTCAATCAATTCATCTTTTGTTAAATTATTATTAGAAATTGTTTCATCAGATAATGCAATTGAATTACTAATACCAACCCCAATTTCTCGATTATCTCTTTCTTCAAAATTTTCTTTTGTTTGTGGATCATCAGATCTTCCTCGATTTTTTAAAAATCCAAATCTTGTATTAGTTGATGCATGTATAGCAAGGAGTTTAACGGTTCCATGTTTACGTAAAACTTCTATTTCAGCATTAGATCTTATACCATCAATTATTACAACTTTGGATTTTGTATTTTCAATTTGAGGTACAACTAATTCTGCAATTGCTCCTTGACCATTTTTTTCTCGAAGTTCAATCATTAATTTGCCGAGATTTGGTCCTGTTGGTTCAAGATTTCTGTTTTTAGCTTCAGTTCTTACTACATTACCCATGTTTATAACATCATAACCTTTTGATTTGAGACCATCAGCTATGGTTGATTTACCTGCTCCAGGCATACCTGTTAAACAAACAATTAGTTTTTCCAATATCAGAATGAAAAAACAGTCTGGTCTATGAAGTTACCGGAAATTATTATAAAACATCATTAAAGAAAATTATCATGCGGGTTTTTGTAGCAATTGAAATTACTTCTGATAAAATAATTAACTCAATCTCTAAATTTCAATCTGAAATTAACATTAATGCTAAACCTGTAGAATTACATAATCTTCATTTTACATTACAATTTTTAGGGGAGATATCACAAGATGTTGTAGAGAAAATAATAGTTGCTTTAAAATCAGTTAAATTTTCTAAATTTATGGTAGATTTCAAAGGTATCGGTGTGTTTCCTAAATTAAAATTTCCAAGAATTGTATGGATTGGAACTGATGAAAAGGGAGGTAAATTATTGACAGAACTAGCAAAAAATGTTGAAAATGTACTTCTTCCATTAGGTTTTACTGTAGATAAACCGTTTAAACCTCATATCACAGTATTTAGAATTAAAAATAAGATTGGAGATATTGAAAAAGAGTTGAATAAATTCAAATTAATTGATTTTGGAACTCAAGAAATTACAGGATTTAAGCTTAAACAAAGTGTTCTTAGTTCAAATGGTCCTGTTTATTCTGATTTAATAGAGGTAAAAGCAGTATAATGAAACAAGTACTATCTAAAATTAGAAAATCTGTAATAATATCAGAAGATGTAAAAAAATTAAAAAAACAAATTGCAGATGAAGCTTATCTATTAGTTGAAAATCAAATAAAAAATCATCCTGAAATTATAGGATTGGAATTTGGAGGATCTTATGCAAAGGATACCTGGCTCTCAGAAGAAGCAGATATTGATATTTTTATTAAATTTAAAAAAACTATTTCTGAAGAAAAATTTATAGAAATTTCAAAAAAGGTTGGATTTCAATCAATGAAAAAATATAATCCGTATGTAAGATATTCTGAACATCCGTATGTTGAGGCTAAAATTAAAAAAACAAAGATAAATGTTGTTCCATGTTATGATGTAAATTCTGGAGAATGGAAAAGTTCTGCAGATAGATCGCCTTTTCATACAAAATACATGGAAAAGTCACTTACTCATGAAATGAGAAACGAAGTAAGAATGCTCAAAATATTTCTAAAGGCAAACAAAATTTATGGTTCTGAAATTGCAAAACAAGGCTTTAGTGGATATGTATCAGAGGTTTTAATTTTAAATTTTGGTAATTTTGAAAATACAATTAGATCAATTGGAAAAATTCAACAAGGTCAGATTATTGGAAAGACATCAAAAGTATTTGAGACATCGATTTCAATTATAGATCCTATTGACAGTAATAGAAATTTGGCTGCAGCAATTTCAAATGAAAATATAGGAAAATTCATTCTTTTATGTAGAGCGTTTGAAAACAAACCTAAATTAGAATTTTTTACTCAAAAAAAATTGAAAATATCAAAAAATGGTTTGGAAAACGTACTTGTGATAAAATTTAGTTTTAAAAATCGAAGCCCAGATATAATTTGGGGGCAAATTAAGAGAGCGACTTCATCGCTTACAACTCAATTAGAATTAGGAGGTTTCAATGTTTTACGAAGTAAAGCACATTCAGATAATACGGGTGAAGCTTGTCTTTTTTTCCTTTTAGAATCAACTAAAATTCCAATAAATTATTCTAAAAGCGGTCCTGATTTCTTTAGAGTAAGTGATTGTACTAGTTTTATTTCAAAAAACATTACAAAAACTGAATTAATGTGGATTAATGATGATGGAAAAATTATTGCACTTGAGAAAAGAAGACATAATGAAGTTGTAAAATTTATGACAGAATTATTAAAAAACAATCTCCAAACAGGTATACCAAAAGGATTACAGAGTGATTTTAGGAAAGGAGTTGAAATTACTATTGGAAATAAAAATTTAAGCAAATCAATTAAAGAGGCAGTTTTAGATCTTATTTCAACGGATGACTCTATTTTTCATACCAATTAAAAAATTAGTAAAAGAACCGTATTCAAAAATTCTTGGCTATCCAAAAGCTAGCTCGCGTCAACTTCAATCAAGAATTATCGAATTAGAAAAATTAAAAATAAGATCAATATCATTTACTGGACAAACGACTATCGGTAGTTTACAAATTTTGGGCAAGGGATATGTTGGAGTGGTAGTATTAGCAAAAAAAGGAAACACCGTTGTTGCATTAAAGATTAGAAGATTAGATTCTCAAAGAAGTGAAATGAAAAGTGAAGCAAAATTAATGAAATTGGTAAATATGGTAAATGTTGGACCCAAGTTATACGATGTAAGTAAGAATTTTTTGGTAATGGAGTATCTTGATGGCGATAAAATTGGTGATTGGATACAATCTCTAAAAGGTAATGGAAGTTCTAAGAAATTAAAGTCAATAATCAGAATAATCTTAGAGGATTGTTATAGATTAGATAAAATTGGTTTTGATCATGGTGAATTAAGTAGTATTTCAAAGCATGTTATTGTTGGAAAATTACGAACAACTTTAATTGATTTTGAAAGCTCGAGTGTCAATAGACGAGCATCAAATGTAACTTCGATTACTCAAGCTATTTTTATTGGATCAGGAATTGCTAAAAAAGTTCAAAGAATCTATAAAATTCCCGAAAAGGGAAAAATTATTGATGTTTTAAGAAAATATAAGCAAGAACCAACACGAAAAAGTTTTGAGGATATTTTAAAGATATTAAAATTATGATGGGGCCGGCAGGAATTGAACCTGCGACCACTAGTCCCCCAGACTAGTATCATACCAAGCTAGACTACGACCCCTCATGAGTGAGGCGCAAAATGAAATTATTAAATCGTCGGGTTATTACTGATTATTAATGAAAATTTGCAGTATTTGTAATAGAATTTCTGGAAATGATCAGGATCATCTTGATTGTATTCAAAAAATAAGAATAGAAAATGAAGATGAAAATTTTAAACAGAGTATTCCTGAAAAATTAGATTTAGCAAAAGATACTCTAGGTTTAGGTGTTGAAGTAAAAGCTATTTTAGAGCATCTTACAAAAGAAAATAAAAAAACTGATTAATCATAACCATTTTGAAAGTCGTTCTTTCTCAAATTGTAACTTTTCATCAAGATGTTTAGCTGTAGATTCTGTTAACTTTGTTGTTGGTTTAGATTCTGTAAACATATCAACTTCAATTATAGATGCCGTATCTCTTCCAGATTCAAGGAAGCATCCTCCCTTTCCATCAAATAACAATAGCCCGTTTTTACTTTGTATATTAGATATGATGTTTTGTGCAACTGTAATTGCTTCTCCTTCTGCAAATACACCTGCTTTAGGAACAGTCATGGTATCAATTACTGTTAAAGTTGTTACATCACCTACTGCATACACATTTTCAAATGGAGTTTTACAGTCTCTGTTAATTGGTATAAACCCACCTTCTTTGGCTAATCCGGATTCATAAATTACTTTAGGTGCAACATGTGGAGGTACAGCAAGAAGTAAATCAAAATTAGCTTCTTCTCCATTTTGAAAAATCAGTTTGTTTTTTTCAACAGATTTTATTTTGCATGAATCATGAAAAATAATGTTCTCCGAATTTATTAAACTGAGAATTTTTTTGCTGATTTCTGGACCAGCTGCAGGTAATGTTATTGGGGCCGGACTATAGAAATGAATTTGTATTGATTCTCTAACTCCTGCATCCCTTAGCATTGAATCAATCAGTAAACTAGCCTCAAATGGTGCTGGAGGACATTTGTATGGCATTCCCATAATGGAAATTGCAATGTTACCAGATCTCATATTTTTTATTTTTTTATGAATTTCAGTTAATTGATTATGATCATAAAGGTTCATTCCGTTTTCTGAAAGGCCTGGAATTTTTTCAGGTGCTAAAACTGCACCCATTGCAATAATTAAAAAATCATACGATAAAGTTTTGGTAGTTGTTTTAATTTGTTTATTTTGAAGATCAATTTGTATAATTTCTTCTTTTAAAAAATTTATTTCTTTTTTAATTAGTTGATTTAGTGATCCTATTGAATTTTCAAATGTTCGTATACCTTTGATAATCCAAAGTTTGGCAAAGCCTACCATGAACCAATCTTTTTTGTCAATAACTGTTATCTTAACTTGAGATGATGTAAGGTTGTTTCTAATTTCATTTGCTGCAGCTAATCCTCCAAATCCTCCACCAAGAATTAAGATATGGGGGATAGAAGTCAATTTAACGATCTTGTGTAGTAGGTCTGATTAAAATTTCATTGACATTTACATGATTTGGTGATTCTACAGCATAAACAATTGCATTTGCAATATCTTCAGCTTGTAATGCTTCCATTTTTTTAGCACTTTCAACAAATGCTTGTAAAGATTCATCAGTAATTGTGTTTGTTAGTTCAGTTGCAACAACTCCTGGTTCAATACATGTAACGCGGATATTCTTTCTTACGC
This sequence comes from Nitrosarchaeum koreense MY1, assembly GCF_000220175.1. Lineage (NCBI taxonomy): Archaea > Thermoproteati > Nitrososphaerota > Nitrososphaeria > Nitrosopumilales > Nitrosopumilaceae > Nitrosarchaeum > Nitrosarchaeum koreense. The sequence goes on from NZ_AFPU01000001.1 coordinate 1,520,908, forward strand.
TTAGTTCTTGTCTTAGCCCTTCACTAAAAGCAGTGATCGCATGTTTTGTGGCACAATAAACGCTACCAGCAGGAAAAACTATTCTTCCAGCAACTGAAGAGATGTTAATAATATGACCTGATTTCTTTTCAAGCATGTGTGTAACAACAGCTCCTGTACAATATAATACGCCTTTGATATTGACATCAATCATTTGTTCCCATTCATCAATCTTCAAATTTTTGAAAAAACTCAGAGGCATAAGTCCTGCGTTATTTACTAGTATGTCAACAGTCCCCCACTTTTTCAAAACGTTTTCGACAAAAGAACTGCATTCATTTCTATTAGTAACATCTAGTTTTTGAGAATAAACTTCTCCGCCATTTTCTTTAATCTTTTTTTCTAATTCTAAAAGCATATTTGTTCGTCGTGCACCTATTGCAACTTTTGCTCCTGCTTTTGAAAGTGCTAATGCAGTAGCAAATCCAATTCCACTACTTGCACCGGTAATTATCGCTACTTTATTTTCAATCATCAATATTCACGTAATTATTTTTAATTCCAACATCGTAAAAACGTTTACCTGAATTTTTTAAAAATAATTAATTTTCTAATAAATCATAACAAGTTTATTAGAAGAAAAACTACAAGATGCTTATGAAGCCTGAAAAATGCGCTTATTGTGGTGACATGGTAGATATGCCATTTCAGTGTAATTATTGTAAAGATCCATTTTGCGCTGAACATAGACTTCCAGAAGAACATAGATGTGTAAAATTAACTCAGATCAGAGCTCGTAGATTTGGTGAGAAAAAAGTGATCAGAGATGGAGGTCCAAACAAACAAAATGTTTTCAAAAGAATATTTAGAAAATTCAAAGATTAGAGAGAACTAATATGGACTTTTGTCAGGAGATATTTTTGCTCGTCTTCCTTGATAAATCAATGCTAAAGCAAGAGCAAACATTACCAGTGCTGTTAAAGGAAAATTTTGTGGTGCTGGTAACACAAACAGATAGTATATTCCAAATCCAATGGATACGGTGGCTTGTGTCCATAGTTTAATCCATTTTGGAGTTTTAGTTACTCTACAAATGGCTTCAACAGTAAAGATACCAATTACTGGATAAATAGTATAAAGAAGAAAATCAATTACATCGACTCCTGTGTGTGTCATAAATGAAAGTGATTAAGGTATAATTTTTATCTAATCTTCCCAACGAACTTTGGTGGCAATATTTTTAGTAATTAATGCCTGAGCGTTTTCATATGGTATTGTTGCAATATCTTCAATTTTGAAAGGTCCATATTTCTCTAGATCAGCACCTATGAGTTCATCTACCTCCTGAAGAAATCTTACAACAACAGTTTTAGTTTTATGATTTTGAGAGATAGATTCAAGAAATTTTGATTTTCCATTTATTGTTGCTGAAAGAATCATTTCAGCTCTTTCTCTTCGTTCTTCTTCTGCATCGAGGATAAATTTTTCTTCATCTAAAAGATTTTGAAAAGAAATATTACCTGATTTAGAAATTTTTTCTAGTCTAATATTGATGAAAAGTGATGTTAGTTCTGTAGCAGTATCAATTATTACTTTTTTAATGTTATTTTCTACTCCATCAAATTCTTGTTTTTTCAAGTCACCAATAAAATCTGAAAGCTTCCTATAGAAATCAGGGTTGATTTCTTGTATAGAATCATTTTCAGTTTCTCGTAAGACTATATGGTGTAATTTGTTTAGATCTATTTCGTTTGTTTCTGACATTTCTTACCTAATCCTTAAATCTCGGATGTATTTGTGTTTGATTGAAGCATAAAATTGCCCTATAAAGTTAGTCATGGAAAAGCACTTCAAGTAACATATTCACCAGATGAAGTTTTTGCCAGAATTCAGCACGAAGGAATTCAGTTTATAGATCTTCAGTTTACTGGTCTTACTGGACGTTTTCATCATACTACTATTTCAGCCATAACATTTACCCCTGAACAAATGAGGGATGGATTACCAAAATTAGATGGATCATCGATTATTGGTTTTACTAATGTTGATGATTCAGATCTTATTTTAAAACCAGATCCTAATACTTTTGCCATAATTCCATGGATGACTGAAAATAAAACGGCAAGGCTGCTATGTGATATCTATTGGGGCGGTAATAGGGGAAGATTGTCTAGGGATCCTCGAGGGATATCACAAAAAGCAGAAGAATATGTAAAAACTCAGGGTTTTGATTATAGTGCTTGGGGTCCAGAAGTAGAATTTTTTGTGTTTGATAGGGTACATTGGGATGTTCTGACTCCATACAAGGGTCAATCCTATTCAATTGAATCAAAAGAGGCGCCATGGAATAATGAAGGAAGTGGATATCCTATGGGTCTTCAAGAAGGATACTATCCAAGTACTCCTTCAGATACTTTGACTCCATATAGAAATGAATGTGTAAATATTTTGAATAATGATTTCGGCATACTATGTGATAATCATCATCACGAGGTAGCTACTGCTGGGCAATGTGAAATTGATATCAAATATGATTACATGACAAATGCTGCTGATGCAGCCCAGTCTTACAAATATGTAATAAAAAATGTAGCACAGAAATATGGTAAAGTTGCAACTATGATGCCAAAACCTATTGCAATGGATGCAGGTTCTGGAATGCATGTTAATGTTAGTTTATGGAAAGGAAAAGAGAATGTGTTTTATGATCCTGATGATGCTGATGAATTAAGTCAAACTGCAAAATATTTTTGTGGTGGAATTATTAATCATGCAAAAGCATTATCTGCAATTTGTAATCCTACTACTAATTCATATCACAGACTTGTCCCAGGTTATGAAGCACCAGCTTATATCGCATGGAGTGCAGGTAATAGATCTGCTATAGTTAGAGTACCACAACATCTTAAAGGTAAAAATTATGCTAGCCTTAAGAGACTTGAATTTAGAGCTCCTGATCCTTCATCAAACCCATATCTGGTATTTGCTGCAGTAACTGCAGCTGGAATGGATGGAGTAAAAAAGAAAATGGATCCAGGTGATCAAGTTCGTGATGATATTTTTAAAATGACAAAATCAGATAGAGCTAAAAGAGGAATAGGAGTTTTACCAAAAAGTTTAGGCGAAGCAATAGATGAATTAGAAAGTGACAGAAAGTTCCTTCTTCCAATTTATACAAATGATGTCATTGATAAAATAATTGAGTTAGGAAAAAGAGATCAACGGGAAATTGCAATAAGACCACATCCTCATGAATTTTATCTGTATTTTGATATCTAAACTCTTCCAGTAATTTGAAAAATATAAAATAATGAAATAAATATCAAAGTAAAACCTATACCAAGAAATATTATTCTCTTTTTCTCTGAAACGGCTGCTTTGTAAAGCAAAATACTACCTGCTAAGCCAACAAATAACACAATAACTCCTATTACTACACTATCAAAACTTGTATGAGTAACTAATGGATGGAAAAATCCTGACAGTAATGCAAAAAATGCTATCAAATAAACATACTTGAATCCTGTTAGCATTTTTGATCTAGTCTTATTCAATATGGTTTGTAAATATGATAATCAAATAAACTTTTGAAAAATAATTTTTATTAAAAAATTTACATCATTCCGCCCATATCAGGCATTCCACCCATACCGCCCATTCCAGGCATTCCACCCATACCGCCCATTCCAGGCATTCCACCTTCTGCTCCTGGTGGTGGTCCTGCAGATTTTTGTGTGGCAATGACATCATCAATTCTAAGAATCATACAGGCTGCTTCTGCTGCTGCTGAAACAATCTGAAGTTTAACTGCTAAAGGTTCAATTATATCACTTGATTTCATATTTCCGATTTTGCCTTTCATAACATCAATTCCAGTCCATTTTTCTCCTTTCATTTGTCTAGAACGAAGAACTGTTAGTGTATCAATTGGATCCATTCCAGCATTTTCTGAAAGTGTTAATGGAATTGATTCTAAAGAATCAGCAAATTTTTCAGCAGCGAGTTGTTCTCTACCTTCTAATGATTTTGCCCAACTTCTTATCTTAGTTGCAGCATAAGTTTCAGGGGCACCGCCTCCTGCAACAATTTCTGGTTTTTCAATTACATCTTTTACTACCATTAGTGAATCATGAACCGAACGTTCAACCTCATCAACAACTCTTTGAGAGCCGCCACGAAGAAGTAAAGTAACAGATTTTGGATGCTTGCAGCCTTCAATGAATACCCATTTGTCTTCTTCAATTTTTCTTTCCTCTACAAGTTGAGCATCTCCTAGATCTTTTTCAAATATATCATCAAGATTGTTTACTATTCTAGCACCAGTTGCTTTTGCAAGTTTTGTAAGATCACTTTCTTTGATTCTTCGAACTGCAATGATTCCTGCTTTTGCTAGATAGTGTTGAGCCATGTCATCAATTCCTTTTTGACATAATACTACATTTGCTCCAGAGCCAATTACTTTATCGACCATATTCTTTAACATTCTATTTTCCTCATCAAGAAATGATTTCAATTGTTGTGGATTTGAAATGTTAATTTTAGCATCGGTTTCGGTTTTACTGATTTCTAATGCTTTGTTAATTAAGGCTATTTTTGCATCAGAAATTTTTCTTGGCATTCCCCCATGAACAATTTCTTTATCAAGTACAATACCTTGGATAATAACAGAATCTTTAATCGAGCCACCGGCTTTCTTTTCTACTTTAATATCATCAATATCAACATTAAACTTTTCACCTTCTTTTTCAACAACTGCTAGAACTGCTTTTACAATAATATCGGCTAATTGATCAGAATCTTTTCTTACCAATTTTGTTTGCATGGATGTTTTTGCAATTTTATTTAGAATTGTTTTGTCATTTGCAGATACTGTCTCAGATATTTCTTGAAGGAATTGTTTTGCCTTTTTTGCAGCTTTTCTATATCCATCTACAATAATTGTTGGGTGAACATTCTGATCTAAAAGTGATTCAGCGTTTTCCAAAAGTGCACCTGCTAAAATAACAGCAGATGTTGTACCATCACCAACTTCATTATCTGTTGTTTTTGAAATTTCAACGAGCATTTTTGCTGCTGGATGTTGTACATCAATTTCTTTGAGAATTGTTGCACCATCATTTGTAATTGTAACGTCTCCAAGTGAGTCAACAAGCATCTTATCCATACCTCTTGGACCAAGACTGGAATGTACAATTTCAGCAATAATCTTGGCTGCTGCTATATTGTTTTTTTGTGCGTCTCGTCCTTTGGTTTCAGAGCCTCCTTCTTTTAGTAAGACAACCGGCATAGTGCCTTTAGAAGTTGCTTGCATACCCATAGAAAGAAAAACGCCCAATTCCCCTTTTATACGTTGCAGATCAAAAAATCGTAAATAAAATAGTCAAAAATCGGTGTTTTTAAATTGGGAAATTTAATTTGCAAAACATGGCAAAATCGTCAAATAAAGAATCTTACAATAAAATTTTCTCAAATTTAAAAGAACATCATAAATGGTTTGAAAATTCTATTCCATTAATTGCAAGTGAGAACATACCTAGTCCTGCTGTTAGAGAGGCAATAACATCAGATTTTGGAAATAGATATGCCGAAGGTTGGCCAGGTGAGAGAGTCTATGCAGGATGTGTGTACATTGATGAGGTTGAGTTTGAATGTATGAAGCTTGCAAAGAAGTTGTATAAGGCAAAATTTGCAGATGTAAGACCTATCTCTGGTGTGGTTGCTAATCTTGCAGTATATTCTGCTTTTACAAACCCAGGCGATGTAATGCTAGCACCTTCAATTCCTGCGGGAGGTCATATTTCTCATGGTAAGAAAGAACATTCAGGAACTGCCGGATTAGTTCATGGTTTGGAAATTGAATTTTATCCATTTGATGCAGAAGAGATGACAATTGATGTTGAAAAGACAAAACAGAAAGTTGAGGAATTAAAGAAAGCGGGTAATCTGCCAAAAATGGCAATGTTTGGCGGATCGTTGTTTTTGTTTCCACATCCTGTTAAAGAATTAGCAGATTTTCTAAAGAGTTTTGATATGCATATCAATTATGATGCTGCACATGTTGCTGGATTAATTGCTGGTGGAAGATTTCAGGATCCATTACGAGAAGGTGCAGACACTATGACAATGAGTACTCATAAAACTTTGTTTGGGCCACAAGGAGGACTTGTTTTAGGTTCTGAGAAACATGAAGAACCGATCAAGAAAGCAACATTCCCAGGATTAACTAGTAGTCATCACATTCATCATATGGCAGGTAAAGCAGTAGCATTTGCAGAAGCATTAGAATTTGGAAAAGATTACGCTAACCAAGTTATTAAAAATGCCAAAGTGTTTGCAGAATCACTTAATGACGCAGGTTTTAAAGTTCTAGGTGAAAAGAGAGGGTTTACTGAATCACATCAAATTGCTGTTAATGTTTTAGATTATTCTGATGGAGGAAAAGTTGAAGCAGATTTAGAAAAAGCTAACATCATTGTAAATAGACAACTTATTCCAGGTGACATCAAAGCTGGTCGTAATTATTTTCATCCTGGAGGAATTAGACTAGGAGTTTCTGAAATTACTAGACTAGGCATGAAACAAAACGAGATGAAAGAGATTGCATCATATATCAAAGAGGTAATAATTGATAAAAAAGATCCCAAGAAAATTCTTACAAAAGTAAAATCTTTTAGAAAGAATTATCAAAAAGTTCATTATTGTTTTGATAAAAAACTTGGGGCTTATGAATACGTAAAATTAAGATAAAATTCTAAGTATAATCACTTAAGAGTGATTGATCTCCTTTGTTCTTTCCAAAAACTAGATCAATTTCATCAGATAATGCATGAATTCGTCCTCTTTGATAAGCTCCAACATCATATTTATCGACTAACCTCTTTGCAAGTTTGAGATATTTTTCTACAGAGCCTCTTGTAATTGTGGGAATTAAATTATGACCACAAATGCAAGTTTGAATTAAAGGGATTCTGCGATATGATTTTCCACATCCTGTACATCTAAAATTTTGTCTAGCATAAGCACGTAGGTTTCCCATAATATCTGGAACTAGGTGAGTGGAAATTACATTTGAAACAATTTCAGATGTATTTACAGCATCTATAAGTTCAGCATTTTTAATTTGCATATCAAATTTATCAAGCATTGAACCAAGTGTAGAATAAGCGCTACGTGATTTTGATGTTGTAAGTGAAGTTGTAGAATGTGTAAAATAATATCCAAAAAACTGTCTCTCTGTTTCAAGACGTGATTTGATTATTTCTACACAAGCAACATCTGGAGCTTTATTTTGTTGAATTGTAGATTTAAAGAATTCAAGTGGTAAAAATTTAACAACTTCAAGATTGTGTGCTTGTGGTTGAGATTCATGTGGCAATACAAGTGGTTGAATCAATAATGGTGCATCCATTAAACCCCCAATTCTATCAGAAAGAAATTGTCTTGAAAAATTTAGAAGACTATCCATCAATAACATAATAGAATCAGCATCACCATCAGCATCTCTTCTTTTTGCAGAATGCCAATTAGGAGTTGCAAAACAAACATGTGTTTCAGTATAACCAATTATTCTTCCAACAATACCTACAGATGTGTGTGGTGCTAATCCAATTATTAGATGACCAATTAAATCGTCTGTATTTTTAACATTATAGAAGATTGATTTTTCATAAAATTTTTCTAAAATAGTATCAATGTATTTACATATAGATACTAGATATTTTCCGCTTTCGTTTGGAATAATTACATCTTGCATCCGAAGTTCAACTGTTTGATTTGGATCAGTTAGTGGTTTTCCATCAATATCATGAGTATATCCTAATTCGTTTAGTTTTTCAATAGATGTGCCTATCCATGATGGTTGAAATTGAGTAAGAGGAGAATTTGTTGCATCAAAACGAACAGTTCCATCTTTGAATACTGTAAGACCAAAATTTTGACGAACTAGTCCTTTTTCTAATGGTTCAGCTATTCTATCTTGATTGATTAGTTCTTTAACTCCTTTAAATGGCTCTTGTGCACGTAAGCCCATTTTTTCTTGTGCTAGCAATAATTTTGATTTTAATGGAAATGCCTGATGAGAATGAGATGATGCCTTTCGTTTACATTTTTCACAAAATGGATTATCAAGTATGTCTCGACAATTCCCACATCGATAAACTATTGTTGTTTTGATGCCACATTTAGAGCATTTAATGCCAATTGACGGCTCATTACATCCTTGACAAGATCTATTGAAAATATTTGTGAAAAAATTGTCTTGTCTTGATGCTTTTAAGAGATCTCTAGTTGGACCTCCTTTATCATTGATGGGAAATAAAACATGAGTTGGTGGTTTCATTTGTCGTGGTGCTGCTTTTTCAGGCCTTCCTATTCTAACTCCAATTGAAGTTGAAAATTTATTTTTAATTATAATTCCGGATGATTTTGAAATAATTTGTGGGATTGATAAATCGTTTATCTCTGGCTCATGTCTAAAAAGAAGATTATAAAAAATTCTAGCTTCTTCTTTTTCAAGAATTATTTGGGTATTATTCATTTTATGAGGAACTCCGAGTTTTTCAAGAATATTTTTTGTTTCTATAGAATATTCTATAGAGTTTTCATTAATCTTTACTGGATGTAATATTTGTAAAAATTCTTCTGACGATATTTGATCCCAATAATACAAGTATTGTGGGTGTAATGGTATTTGAAAATCTATTGATAGTTTTAATGCTTCATCCAAAGTAGGAATTTTAGTTAGAAACTGAATTAAAAATTCATCATCGGGGGCATATTTTGCTAATTTTTCTTTTAACTCCTCAATCCAAAATTCTTCAACATATCCTGAAGGTATGAGTTGTGCATTGTTTTCTAGAAAATCACCAAATGAAATTAAAATATCACCTAAATGGAGAATTTTTTCGATCTCTCCTTTAATTTCAATTCCATGCTTAACATCTTTAATTTTTATAACATTACCATTTTTGAGTCGGACTATTGGAGTGTCAATAGAATCAACAAAAGCTACTGTTGCTCCTTTGCCTGGAATATCAGTTTTGACTTGAGTGCCAACAGCAATTGTATGATCTAAAATTTCTGCAATTACAGGATTAATTCCCACTGCTGCAAACCCTGTATTACATGCTCTACCATATCTTAATCGAAAACCCCCAAGTTTGTTAGGCATAGATAGTACAGATCTTCCTGTAATAACTTCCCGCATTCTCTTTGCTGCAGCATCTTCTTGGTTATCTCCTGTTTGAACAGCCCCTTTTAGATCTCCTAACCACTCCCAACCATCCAGTTGATACATTTCGATTCTTTTGAGTAGTTTTTTAGATCTTCCGATTAACCCATCATTTAAAACTCGTAATGCTCCTCCCCTAACTCTATTTGTTGTGATACGAGTCATTCCTTTGTGATTTACAACTTCGAAAGGATCTGTATCTACACCGTTTAATTCTACAGGTAGATGTGAAATTACATGTTCTATGTCTTCATCTAGTATATGAAATTGAAAACTACTAGCTTCTCTTTCATAAATTCGAAGTTCTTCAATAAATCTACCAGTCTCATCATCAAAACAATTTGCTTGATATTTTGATAAGCCAACTGCTTTTCTCACATGATCAGCAATTAAGATTGTTACTGCAGACTCGGTTCCACCTGCTGAACGCATTGGTCCAGCAATAGATACGGAGAGATATTCGCTTCCATCTTTATTTTTCTTTATCTTTACTTCACTAATTCCTTGAAGTGGAGCAATTGTAACTCCTTCTGTAACAATAGCTAACCCCACTCTAACCGCTAGATCTAATTTTTCTTCTAGAGTAGCATCATTTAATGAATATTTTCCTAATGCAATTTCTTTTGATAAAATTAATGCTGATAGTTCTTTTCCATGGATTTGTAAAAGTACTCGTAAAGGTTCTGCAATATCAATATCGTGCATTTTTGAAACTCGATCTGCTAAATCAAATGCAATTTTAGGCTCAATTATTCCTGATGAATCAACCAAGGTTGATTTGGCCATAGCTGCATGTTCAAAAATAGCATAGGTGTCTTTTGAGAGGTTGGAATAATAATCAAGATAGTAATTTGGCATCTTAATACCACTTATACGAGAAATGGCATCGTTTTCAGACATATTATGGTCTAATTACTTACTTCTTTGAATTGCTTTTGTTATTTCAGCTAGTTTCTTAATACTTCCACCTTTCTCTAGAAAGGTTCCAATAACAAGGGCATCGGCACCAGCTTTTACTAAATCTGAAGCAGTTTTAGTGTCCCTAATTCCACCGCCTACTATCAAAAATCCATTAAATGCTTTTCTTACTGTCTTAACCATCTCTGGAGTAACACTAGATTTTGCTCCAGAACCTGCTTCCAAATAGACAAATCTCATTCCAAGAAATTGTGCAGCGAGGGCGTATGCTGCTGCAATTTTTGGTTTTTCAAAAGGTATGCCTCTTGCTGAACCTACAAACCATGCTGAAGTTCCATCTCCAATAACCAAATATGCAGTAGGAAGTGGTTCCAATCCAAATTTAAGAACACTTGGTGCTCCTAATGCCTGTGCTTGAGTAATAAAATATGGATTTTCAGAATTCATAAGTGAACTAAAAAGGATAGCATCCGCATCAGGTACAACTCCTGTGATGTTTCCAGGGAAGAGTATGATTGGAATTTTAATGCCTTTTTTAATGCCTTTTACAACTTTAGCCATTTCAATTTGATCTGTTGCAGATGAGCCACCTACAAGAATTGCAGACGCGCCTATTTTTTCAACATCTTGAGCAAGTTTTTGTGAAGATTCTAACTTAGATTCTTCAGAATCAATTAATACAAACAACAATGCATTTTTCTTTTCAAGTTCAGATTTTAGGAAGGATTCAACTTTATTTCCAGTCATAAAGGGGATTTGTAGATGACTCTTTAAAGTTTAATTGTAGTGTGGTATACAGAATTGTATAGCTATGGCAGAGTTTGAAAAATCTAATTTTAATAATATTATTAAACAAATTATAAAAAAATCATTGTTTACTGAACGACAAATTGAAATTATTTTAAATCAGAAAGATCTTCTAAACTCTAAATTCAGTATAAGTAAAGGTGCGTATTATAGGCAAGTTGGTCAATCTAGAGATAAATTAGTAGCATTATTCTATTCAATCATGCTTTTACGAGGTTTAGGCATACTTTTACCAGATGATATTGATGTGATATCAAAACTTTCTGAGCAGATTCGTGTGATAAATGAGAGTGATATATTCCCAGAAAGAGAAGAAGAGGTCATCAATGTGATTGATAGATTAGTACGTCAGGCATGTAATGTGTGATATTATAGTTAAGTAGTGATAATTGAAGTGGTTTTTTTATGATGTGATATGTGTTAATGTTAATCTAAAGTGTGAAATAATGTTGCTCAATCACGATAAATCACAACATATGATTAATTTTTGTGATGTTAATTGAAATTCCTGAACCAGATGTGATTTTAGCCGTGATTATTGCATTTGTTGTAGGTTTGGTTGGTTTGTATAGTTATTACAAAATACGTCCATTCATCAAAACTAAGAGTGAAATGATAGACTCATCACAGTTAGAGCGATTAGAATATTATGAAAGACAATTAATCGATATGAAAATACGCCTAGATTCAATGGAAATACAAGGTGTTGAACAGAAAAAGGAGGATCCGACTCTAGAGATTAAACAATATTTAGAAAAATTAACTAAAAATCAACAAGTAATAGAAAATCCAGGAATTTCACCTAAAAAAACAGAGGATATTAGTAAAGAGCCTAAAACGATTCAGCGCATGCCTAATTTGGATCATAATAATGCTACAGATTATGTGTTGCATCTAATCACAAACAAAGCTATGACATCACGTGATATACAAATCACATTAAAACGAAGTAGGGAGCACACTTCAAGGTTAATGAAGAAGCTTTATGATGATGGATTTGTTCAAAGAAATACAAGTACAAAACCATATACTTATTCAATTACTGAAAAAGGAAAAGAAAAGATTAATGTTTTTGAATCTAATTCATTAATTGCATAACCAATTTTGGTTTATTATTTGTATTAAATTTCATTAATTTAGTTAAAAATCAAATCAAATTCAGTATTTTTATTATTTTTTATAATTATTATAATACATTAAATTATATATATTATTAAATTATAATGAGAATGTGTCTGTTCAAGAAAATGAGGTTTTAGTTAAAATTACATCAGCCGGAACTATTTCTATTCCTAAACAATTTAGAAAATATATGGATATTCAAAAAGGGGAATATGTTAAAGTGATATTGGGAAAAGACAGACTTATAGTTAGAAAAATTACTATATCTTAGTTTATTGTTGTTTTTGGGTTAGTTTAATGGTTTGATATGTCCATTCACGGCCGGTTCTTGTTCTATCAATTTTGCCTTTTGTAGAAAATCTAGATAAATATGTGGAAATTATACTTAATTTCACTGGCTCGTTGTACTCATCTTCATATTTCTCAAGTATGTTTGTAGATGTAAATTTTCCCATAGGGAAGAATTTATCAACAATATGCCATATTTTTGAGCCTGTAGAGTCCATATTCGTGGTTTTTTGTTCATCCTCTTCAATATTCATCAAATCCATCATTTCAAAGATTTTTAGAACTTTTTCTCTAGTAACATTTCCTTCTAATTTTATATCATACCGTGCTCCATCAGCATCTTCCATATCAATTCGAATCCGTTTTTTGGCCATCTTTTAGATCTATGAGGATCTAACATTAACAGTTCAATTGATCCCAGAATATTTGTTAACTAAGAGGTTTGTTAACATTGACTGCCTAGCCCACGCCTAGATTAATTTTTGTTATTAACATTAATAATTAAATTTCCTTATTCTAAATCACCTTTATCATGCCTGGAGTGGAAATAAAGGGGTAAGTTTTAGGATATTCACAATGTTAACATCGAACTTAACGCCTGGAATGGAAATTAAGGGGTAAAATAGACCTTTTTTTCGTTTATCCTAACACTAAATTAACAATTTGTTAACAATTAAGATTAACTCACACACCTGTTTTTCCACTCTATTCTTTTCTTTATTTTTTTTTTATTGAAAATCTAAAAACTAACTAAAAATAATTAATTACAAACTAAATTAGAATAACTATTCCTATCTTTACTCTCTAATACTAGATATCATTATGTTACTAAAGAGTAGAAACATAGGTGTGTGAGTATGTCCGATCCAATTGATAGATTACTTGATGCAGCTGAATCTGGAAAATCAATTATAAAAAATAGAGATATTCTTCATTTTACATATATCCCAAATACAATTCAACATAGAAATTCTGAACAAGAACAAGTTACTCAATCACTACTACCAATTCTTAAACATTCAAGACCATCTAATCTATTAGTTTATGGTAAACCAGGTACTGGAAAGACACTTGTAGTTAAAAAAGTATTAAATAAAATTCAGGAGAGAGTAGAAAAATCAAAATTTCCAATAAAACTCATTTATGCTAACTCCAAAGAAGAAACCACACTTTATGGTTTGTTAGTAAGTTTCGGAAGGCAGTTAGGCATGAATGATAAAGAACTACCTGGAACTGGCCTAGCAATTAGTGAAGTTTTCAAAAGAATTCTAAATAATATTGATGAATCTAAAATAAATGCTATTTTTGTTATAGATGAAATTGACTATCTGGCCCAACTTGTCTCAAAAACAGGCAAAGATATCTTATATCAACTTACTAGAGCAAACGAACGTCTAAAACAAGGCTCTTTAACTTTGGTAGGAATTTCAAATGACCTTACATTTAAGGAAAAACTTGATCCTAGAGTAATCAGCAGTTTAGGTGAAGAAGAGGTAGTTTTTACAAACTACAATGTAGAACAAATTAAAAAAATATTAGAAGAACGTATTGACGAGGCGTTTATCCCTAATTCAGTAGAAGATCCAGCACTAAATCTTTGTGCAGCCTTGGCAGGTGGTGAACATGGAGATGCTAGAAGGGCAATTGATCTTATTCGTGTTGCAGGTGAAATCGCTGAAAGGCAACAATCAGAAAAAGTTTCCCAAGATCATGTTAGAGAGGCATCACTAAAAATTGAAGAAAATAAAGAGGAAACATCTCTAAAATCATACCCCCTCCATGAAAAACTTGTAATCCTAGCAATTATGAAGGCCGGAGGTTCATCAACTGGCGAGATTTATTCATCTTACAAAGGACTTTGTAAGATAGTAGGAAGAGACGAACTAACACAAAGGCGAATTACTCAAATGCTTAGTGAAATTGAATTATCCGGAATTATCTCAGGCAGACTAATTCATCAAGGAATACATGGAAGAACAAAAAAATACAAACTTACAATCTCGTCGGAAATGATTAAAAAAACCTTCAAAGATGATTTAACTTTGCAAGATATTATTTAGAATATTTGAATTATAATTTTCATGATAGACTTTGAAAGTCTTCAAATTTACCATAAGTGCAATTCCTGGATTTGGGGTCATTCCAACACTTGCTTGAAATGGTGTTTGTTTTTGCCAAGAACCAGAATTTAATAAAAGAATTCCTTTGTACATATCTAACTCGGCTCTATGCACATGTCCTACATGAAAGATATCTGGAATATCGTCAATTACCATCAAGTCTTCCATTTCTGGGGCTATCGGGGTTTGACTACCATAAATTGGACTTAGATGTCTTGCTCTTAGAAGATGCTTCATTACTTTAGTAGGTTTGTCATAACTTAGACCAGGCGTAGTTTTTACAATATCATCTATACTTTGACCGTGAAACATCATCACCTTTACTCCATTTAGAGAAACTACAGCAGGATTTCCAACCATGAAGACATTCTCTCTTTCCCATAACCCTGAATTGTATTTTTTAGGAATTGCTGGTTGTGGTAATGCCCTACGACCAGGATCATGATTTCCTGGCATAATGAATATTTTGATATAACTAGGAATTTTACTTATGAGTTCTTCAACTTTTTTTAACTGCTCTTCAATAGTCTGACAAACCAATTCTTTATCTTGATTTGGATAAATCCCAACACCATCTACTAAATCTCCACCAATTAACACAAAACGAATTTTTCTTGCTACTGAATCTGGACTGGATAACCAAGATACAAACTCTGTAAATTCTTCTTCCATGAAGTACTTACTACCAATATGTAGATCTGAAAGAAAAACAGCATATGTTTCAGTTTCAGATCTGTTTGAGGTTTGGTCAGGAACATCAGGCGAAATCAAATCTTTTATGATAAAACCAGCATTTTTACCAAAACCTATTCGAGCCATAATAAATTGGTCATTAAGTAACGAGCCTGCTGTTTTTTGTAATTCATTATCAAAAACTATTCCTTCAAACAAACCTGAAGGATCTTCTAAAACCAATTTTGTTATGTTTCTCTCTACACTTCTACTAGTGACAAGACCACAAACATACATGTCATCATCAGTTTTTGCAGTCTTTACTGAAGCAATTGATTTTAACATCCTTGATTCAGGCCTATCTGAGATTATTCGTTTTAACTTGTTAAAACGGCTAGAAAACAACGCATTATACCCTTTTACTCCCTCTCCGGTAGTAATTCTTAATGTTGGATCAAAGAGTATCTTATGATCATTTTGTAAAGTTTGATCGTCTTTAATTCCTAAATAAACTTCTAAATCATCTTGATTAATCTGATACGATTTTTGTTTTGTTTTTTCACGAACAATCTCTTTAATTATTTTCTCTAATTTTTTTACATCTACATTTTCAAGAAACTTAAATGCATTTGGATGAATTTGAAACCCCTTATTCAAAGCATAATTCAAAGCAATTGATAGCTCTTTTTTCAATATCAAAGAATGTTTTCTGGTTTAATTAAATCTGCGCCCATACCTAACCCTCAAATATCGTTTACAATAAAAAATTACATGTCTAAGATTAGAATAATCACATTTTTCATATTTATGGGATTATTTACAATTGCATATCAAATCGGTTCAATGTCTACAGTTAGTGAAGAAGAAGCTACTACATTTATGACTGAATTTGAAAAATTAGTTAAAGATATCGATGCAATGGGAATCTTCCTTCATAACTCTACAATTTCATTACCAATGTTCATTCCTGGATTTGGAGTGATATGGGGATTGTTTTCAGCTTGGTCAACTGGATTTGCTTTTTCAGCAATAGTTTCAATCTCTCCAGAATTAGCAAAAGTCCCACCATTGGCAATTCTCTTTTTATCCCCATTTGGCATAATGGAACTTACTGCCTATTCTTTAGCTACCTCTAGAAGTTTCATATTGATTAAAGAAGTATATAGAAAATCTAACCTAATTCCATTTCTGAAACCAACTATAATAGAAATAGGAATAGTGATAGGACTTCTATTAGCAGGTGGATATTTGGAGTATTATATGATTAAATTAGTTCAAGATGAATCCATCACGCTTCCTGGATTTTAATTTGAAAAAACCCACTGATTTATCTAATCAGCTTAAAATAATTTAGTAGCAAATTATAAACCGAATTAGAAGAGAAATATAGTATGAATACTACCGTTCTTGGATTTTTAGCGTTATTGGTTTTTTTTGGATTTACTTTTAGTGATTCATTTGCAATTTCACCAAACAGTGCTTTTACTTTGGAAGGATCAGGATACGCTGTAACAGAAAATACGATTAAAACTTCTGAAATTGATTTAGCAATTTCAACCCAAAAACAAACTGGAAGTAGTATTGCATCGTCAGTTGAAGATGGATTCATTACTTTAGATGATGAAGATTTTCTAATTACTGAATTAAAAGCAACAATGCTACGTGAAGGTAAATACATTAGAATTAACGGAGTTATTGATAGTGATATTGGTAATCAAGCATCGATTAGTTTTTTTGGAAAATTAATTGAAGAAAGTAAAAATGCTTCAATCTATGGTTTTACTGGAAGAATAACAATTGATGATGATAATTATAAAATAATCTATACGGCAAAACTATCAAAACTCACAAAAATTAAACCTGCAACAGATCCTAAAACAACAGAATCAAAAATAGATAAACAAATTACAATTTATATAACTAAAGGTTCATCGACTCAAGGTATAGGTACATACATTGATCTTGGAGGAACTAAACAACAAGCATCACAAACTCAAAGCTCAACCGATTCATTAAGATTAAGATATTTTTCTCAAGATAGAATTTCAGTTGAACCAGGAACAACAATTACTATTGTAAATGACGATATAGTATCACATAGTATTCTAAGTGGAACAAAAAATAGTGATCGTTATGTTCAATTTACTGCTGACAACAGAATTTCAACAGGTGAAATATTACCAGGTGAATCAACTAACATTACACTAGATAAAGCTGGATTTTATAGATTATATGATCCAAAATATCAATGGATGGAACTTAATGCATATGTATTTCCAACCATAGAAGGTAATGTTGTTCTTGGGCAAGGAAAATAATAAATTAATTTTTCCATTGCCATTTGTAATTCATATAGGAATCCAAAACAAATTGATTGAAAACCATTACAGATAAATCTGAAAATTCTTTTCCTTCTAAATCCTTTACAGTTCCAACAAAACTAGTCTCATTTTCAGTAGTAAGCGCTTCAAAAACATGAACTTTCATATTTTCTGTATCAAACCCGTTATTTTTTAGATATTTTGCAATCTCTGATGGCATAAAGTGTTTGTCGGGTTGTTTAGGCCATGGTCTAGGAACTAAAACCACATTATATCCATCAATTAATGCTTTTTGCAATTCAAGTTTCTTTTCTTCAATTGAAGTTGTTACATGCATTGTAATTACTTTGGATTTGTCTAATGGGACTTTAGCTTTTGATGCTGCAACTTGAATTGAACTAATACCCGGAATAATTTCTACATCACCAAAAATCTCAATTAGTCTATCTACAACCTCAGACTCTGAAAAATTGACATCACCTGTAAATGGAATAACCAACGAACGATTACCTAACACTGAATAAATTTTTTGATATGATTCTTCCTGATTGTTCATAGTTATTTCATAAATCTCTTTATCAGCAATCAAATCTTCAATTGTTTTCAATGTGTATTTGTATCCAATAACTATGTCACAATTCTGTATGATTTCTTTTACAACTTCCGTAACATATTTTGGCGAGCCTGGACCTACACCTACAGCATAAATTTTTCCCAATTTACTTTGTAAATTTCTGCCTGTCTTTAATATATTGCACAAAAGGTTCCCAATCTACTTTCATATACTTTGTAGGCTCTTTAACTGGATATTTTACCCAATCCTGTGCAATTGAATATTGATATTTTTGCTGTTTTCCATCTTTTTTATATTCTAAAAGTAAGATACTTCCCCACTCCTTTTCTTCATGTGATATATTCAAAATATCATCAAAAGACATTTGAATATTTTTTTTATTTTTTATATCTTCCATTAAATTACTTTCATTATATCCATCATGACGAATCATTGTATTTTTCGATTTTAAAAAACTAATTACTTGTCTTTGTCTAATTGCTTGCCACCATCTCATCTTTGCCTCTGTTTTGTGAACAAACATCAGATGTTTATCAGTTAATACTAACATTCCTTCTTTTCCACCAATTGAAAAGAAATTTTTTGACTCTCTCCATACCGAAACTAAATGTGCTTGAATCTTTTCATCTGATTGCAATATGCTTAATTTATTAGACTTTGTTAAAAACTAATACAATTAGCTTTTATGTAAGATATTTTGAAATGGCTTGTTGAAAAAAATTCTTATTATAATTTCATTATCATTACTTTTTATTAATTTTGGAAATCAATCATTTGCACAATCAGATGATAAATTAGTAATTTTGCATACTAATCTTGGTAATATTGTAATTGAATTATTCCCAAACGATGCTCCTAATCATGTTCAGAATTTTATTAAATTAGCAGAAGATGGATTTTATGATGGTACTATTTTTCATAGAATAATTCCAGGATTTATGATTCAAGGCGGTGATCCAAACACAAAAGGTGGAGATCAAAGTACTTGGGGAACTGGAGGCCCAGGATATTCTGTAAATGCTGAATTTAATACAATTGAACATAATCGTGGAATTGTTTCTATGGCTAGAGCACAAGATCCAAACAGTGCAGGTTCACAATTTTTTATTGTTCATAAAGATTCAAATTTTCTTGATCAACAATATACTGTCTTTGGAAGAATTGTAACTGAAGAAAGCTTTGCAACACTTGACAAGATTGCATCAGTAAAAACCGGAGAGAAAGATATTCCAGTAAACACCGAACAGGTAAAAATCACCAAAGCTGAAGTTGTAAATCGTTCTACTGTAACTAATTTACTTGAATTATCAGAACCTGAAAGAGTTACTACCCCAATTACAACTTCCGAATCAGGTTTTCAACGATATGAAGATAAAGCATTGGATATTGAATTTGATGCACCAGAAGGTTGGTTATTACAGCAACCAGAAAAAACAAATGAAAATTCCCCAGATGTAGTTGTTGTTGGACCTAGAATTGGCCCAATTAATCCAGTTATTTCTCTAACAATTTCAAATGTTGATGGAAAAACTTTAGATGATTTAATTCAAGAAAAAGCTAAATTGTTAGATGATGCATTAAAAGCAGGTAATTTAGAAATTATTTCTCAAGAAAAATCCATAATAAATGAAAAGGAAGTATTCACCACTAATGCTAAAGGCATTTTTCAAAGTGGAGGAGAATCATATAATGTACAATTCAAAGAAATAATAATTTCAACTCCTAAAAAATTCTACATTTTTTCATATAGTAATGGAATAGATGAATTTAATGATCAACTTTCTAAATTCGATGACTCTGTTAATTCTTTTAAAATAATATCAGAACCAATTAAAGAAATAAAATCTGCATCAGCTTCTGTAGAGACAGAAGAAAAGGGCGGTGGATGTCTAATTGCTACAGCAGCATATGGCTCAGAATTAACTCCTCAAATTCAACAACTAAGAGAAATAAGAGACAATACTATTCTTTCAACTCAATCTGGAACTACATTTATGACTGGATTTAACCAATTTTACTATTCTTTCAGTCCTATTGTAGCAGATCTGGAAAGAGAAAATCCTGTATTCAAAGAGGCAGTTAAGTTAGCCATCACTCCAATGTTATCAACTCTTTCCATTATGACACTAGCTGAAGATGGTTCTGATGCGCAAGTGTTAGGATTAGGAATCTCTGTTATTGCTTTGAACTTGGGAATGTATATTGTAATACCTACAATTACAATTATTAAAATTAAAAATAAATTCTGATTTTATAATTTAATTTGTATAAAAATTTATAATTCTCTTTTTACCAAACATCGTCTACTTCATCAAGAACCTTGTATTCTTTTTCTGTTTCACGTTTCAAAAGTTTTAGTCTTGAAATATCTCTATCATAAAACAAGTCTATTATCCAATCTAAAAAAATTCTGACTTTTTTATCAGGTGATGGAATTTTTGATAGATAGACATTTCTCCAAATAAGCCAAGCTAAAAATCCCGAAATATTCATGCCTAGAAATGTTGCAATTCCAGTTCTTTTTCCAATTATTGCCATTTGTCCCTTTGAATGATAAACAAATTTTTCCTTCTCTGAATTTTTAATTAAGGCATTTAGATTATGTGCAGCAATCTTAGCTTGTGCTTCGGCAATTTGTGCAGTAGGAGCAAATGGTCTATTTGTTTGTGGATCCATAAATAATGCACAATCTCCAATTGCAAAAACTCCTGGAAATTCTGGAACTTCAAGAAAATCATTTACAATAATTTTTCCCTTATCTGTTTTGAACATTGATCTTTTTATTGTATTTACAGGTGTTACACCTGCAGTCCAAATCAATGTTTTAGTTCTAATTCCATTAATTTTTGATTTGTCTATTGAGTCTTTTGGGTTTTCATCTAATGATTTTACAGAGACCTCAGTTCCATCAAAACTTGTTACTGCCATACGAAGTTTAATTTCAATTCCTCTTTGAATCATTTTTTCTTTTGCAAAATCTGCTAATTTTTCATTAAAGCCGGGAAGAATCATTGGAAGAGCTTCTAAAACTATAACACGAATATCGTCTTTGTGAATTGTAGGGTAATGTTTTCGTGCATCTAATAATAAATCTAATAATTCTCCAGCAGTTTCAATTCCAGCAAATCCTCCCCCCACAATTACAAATGTTAAAAGACTATCACGAAGAATAGTATCCGTTTCATTATCAGCTTGTTCAAGCATATCTACGACTCTATTTCTTAAAACAACTGCATCGTTGAGTGTCTTCATTGTATAGGCATTTTTTTCAACATCTGCCATTCCAAAAAAATTGGTTTCACTACCTAATGCAACTACTAGATAATCATAATAAATTGAAACACCACGTTTTTCACCCGTGCCCCACAATGTTACCAGTTTTCCAAATGGATCTACATTTTTTATTCTACCTTCATAAAATTTAGTCTTTTTACAAATTGCTCTAATAGGCATTACGATATGTCTTGTTTCAATAATACCTGATGCTACCTGAGGCAACATTGGAGTAAATAATAAGAAATTATCCTCACTCACCATTACTAATTCAACTTCGGAATTGTTTTTGAAAAAAGACTCTAACTGTCTAGCACACTCTACTCCGGCAAACCCCCCTCCTAAAATTACTACTTTCTTCTTATTTTTAGCCAATTACCCTATACCAGAAAATTACTGAATATATCCTATGAGATCAAATATTCTGATAATTTATTACTATTTTTTGAATTTATGAAATTTTGACTATGTCTGAGTGAAGTATCTCATACGCCCTTGAGGCATCTTTTTCATTTAGAATTATAATTATACTCTCTTGACTGAAAAATGCATTTACAAGTTCTATTCCATTATCATGTAAGATCTCTGCAACATAAGATACCACATCTGATTGATTTTGATTACTTGGAATTGAAATTCTAATCTTTGCAAGACCGGTACTAAACATACTTTCATTATTTGGTACGTTTTCAAAAATTTGCCTTATACTTTCTATATCCTCTGTAAGGAATCTAAATGAATCAGACATCCTAAAAAATTCATAATTATTAGTAATTTTTGAGAATTTATCTAAAATTGACATTGTATCCATTTCAGCAAAATCTTTCATAGAAAATTTGATATCCATGATTCCATCTGTTAACGAAAGCCTTGCATTCTTCAAAACACTCTCATCCCTGATATTCTCTTTAATTTCAAACGAATCTGCATATCGTTTTATAGCAACTACAATAGTATTGAGATTTACAGTACTGCCCAAAATTCTTTCAATCTCGGGTTGAATCTTCACAGCTAATGCTGTATAATTAATCAAATCCATTTTCATGCAATCATAAATTGAACGATTTCTAGTAATAATCTCCCTAACTAATTCAGGTATAGACATACTTGAATTTCTCATCAGGCATAATTATACTATGTCAGATATAATAATATTATGTAATATATTACAAAATAATACATAATATTTATATAATGTAATGTATATTACATATAGTAGATAAATATGACAATGTTTGATGATGAATTTGATAGAATCTTCAAGAGAATGTCAGGCTCATTTTTTGATATAGATGACATATTTGAAGAATTCAAGAAAAGTGATTCCAATGCTGGCCCAATTTATTATGGTTATACAATGACCGTTGGTCCTAATGGAAAACCGGTTCTAAAAGAATATGGAAACGTAAAACCAGGATTACTTCCTACATCTGATAATAGAGAACCAATTGTAGATGTAATTGTCGATGAAAAAGAAAAACAAGTGAAACTTGTAGCAGAAATGCCGGGAGTTGAAAAGACAGATGTTAAAATTTTGGTCCAAGACCAATTAGTAGATATTTCTGCAGAACATGGTGAAAAGAAATACCATACAAAAGTTCCAATCAACCATAAAGTTGATGAAAACTCTGCCAAAGCTTCATACAAAAATGGAATTCTTGAACTTGTCTTCAAATTGATTGAAGATACAAAACCAAAAGGCAAAAAAGTGGAGGTTGAATAAACCTCCCTAAATTTTGGAGAAAAACATGGATGAAATTATTTTAAAAATTGTTGAAATTCCACAACAACATATTGGTAGAGGAAGAGCTATAGTTGATCCTAAAATTATTGAAGAAACTAAATGGAAACCAGGACAAATCTTAGAATTAACATATAATAAAAAAACACATGTAAAACTTTGGCCTGGTTCAACTGAAGAATATGGTACTGGTGTTATCAAAATTGATGGAATGACTAGACAAAATATTGGAGCTGGAATTGGTGATAAAATTTCTATAAAATCAGTAGAAGCTGCAGACGCAGAACAAATTACTTTATCTCCAACTGAAAAATTAGCTATTGATGAAGAACAATTACATGATGTTATGATTACAAATTTTCAAAATCATGTATTTACAGTTCATGATTCAATTCAACTTCCAACTCAAATGGGAGGAAAAATTCAATTTATTGTAACTAGTACAAAACCATCAAAACCAGTAATTGTAACAGAAAGTACAATATTCAAACTCGGTTCTATGACAAAAGCAGTTGACACTAATGTGCCAAGAATAACTTATGATGAATTAGGTGGTTTAAAAAACGAAGTTAGAAAAATTCGTGAAATGGTAGAACTACCAATGAGGCATCCTGAATTATTTGAAAAAATAGGCGTAGAAGCACCAAAAGGTGTATTGTTATACGGTCCACCTGGAACAGGAAAGACTTTACTTGCAAAAGCCGTAGCTGGAGAAACAAACGCTCATTTCATTTCACTTAGTGGTCCAGAGATTATGGGAAAATATTATGGAGAAAGTGAAGAAAAAATTAGAGAAATTTTCTCACAGGCTGAGGAAAATGCACCTAGTATAATCTTCATAGATGAGATTGATTCTATTGCTCCAAAAAGAGATGAAGTGTCTGGTGAAGTAGAGAAAAGAATAGTTTCACAACTATTGACATTAATGGATGGAATGAAATCTAGAGGAAAAGTAGTAGTTATTGCAGCTACTAACAGACCAGATTCTATAGATCCAGCACTTAGAAGACCGGGCAGATTTGATAGAGAGATAGAAATTGGAATTCCAGATACTGAAGGTAGGTTTGACATTCTCTCAATTCATACACGTGGAATGCCAATTGATGAAAAAGTAGATCTTAAACAAATTTCAAAAATTACGCATGGATTTGTAGGAGCTGATTTAGAAGTATTATCCAAAGAAGCTGCAATGAGATCTCTTCGAAGAATTCTTCCTGATATTGATCTTGATGAAGAAAAAATTTCATCTGAAATTCTTCAAAAAATAAAAATCACAAGTGAAGATTTCAGAGATGCATTAAAAGAAGTTAGGCCAAGTGCACTTAGAGAAGTACAAATCCAAATTCCAGATGTTAGTTGGGATGATGTTGGCGGTTTAGATAAACTAAAAGAAGAACTTTTAGAGGCTGTTGAATGGCCTATGAAATACAAAGAAGCGTTTGATTATGTTAATGTAGAAAGTCCAAAGGGAATTCTACTTCATGGTCCACCTGGAACAGGTAAAACTTTGATTGCAAAAGCACTTGCTAAAATGACAGAATCAAACTTTATCAGCATTAAAGGTCCTGAACTCCTTTCAAAATGGGTTGGTGAATCTGAAAAAGGAGTTAGAGAAATTTTCAGGAAAGCACGACAAGCAGCGCCATGTATTATCTTCTTAGATGAAGTTGATGCACTTGTACCACGAAGAGGAAGTGGAGATTCGAGCTCACATGTTACAGAAAATGTAGTCTCACAAATTTTAACTGAAATTGATGGGCTTGAAGAATTACACAATGTATTGATCATTGGTGCAACAAACCGATTAGATATCATAGACGAAGCATTACTAAGGCCTGGAAGATTTGATAGAATCATAGAAGTTCCAACCCCTGACTCAAAAGGAAGACAACATATCTTTGAGATTCACACTAAAAAGAAACCCCTTGCTAGTGATGTAAGTATTGCAAAACTAGTAGAATTAACAGATGGTTTTAGTGGTGCAGAAATTGCAGCTGTAGCAAATAGAGCAGCAATTACTGCTTTAAAGAGATATGTGAGTGGAAAATCAAAGAATGTAAAAGAAATCAAGATATCACAAGAAGATCTACTCGATTCAATCAATAAGGTAAAGCCTGGAAGAGATGTTCCTATTCCACAATCCATAAAATAGTCTAAATACTAAGGGAGATCATACAAATCAATGAAGCTATATCTTGACTTTAATCCATGCCAAGAATGTAATACAATGATGGCCGAATTAAGTAGTCCTGAAATGCTATTTGCTGATGCAAAGAAAAGAGCTGACGAGTCTGCAAAATTTTTACGACACCTCACGTATAATCATAATGAGGTCGTACAAGCAGTTATGGAAGATCTACCTAAACAAAAAAGAGATCAAGAGTTTGATTTCTTTAAATAAATAAATTTTTTAATTAATAGTCTATTTTTATTCCATTATTTTTAATGTTTTTTTAATTAAGACAACTCTATTTCTTATGGTAACATCACTTACTCCAGATGCCTCTGCAAATTTCTTCTGACTAATTTTCTCATTATTAATTATACATGAAATATACAGAGAAGCAGCTGCTTGTGCTACAGGATGTTTACCTGCAGTAATTTCTTTTATTTCACAACGTTTTAAGATATCAAACGCATCGCGTTTTGTTTTTTCTTTCAAATTCATATTATTTGAAATTTTAGAAATAAACGATGATGTATCATATTGATTTAGATTTAATCCTAGTTTTTTGATAATCGTTCTCAAATCTCTTGATAAGATTCTTCTCTCTGTATTTCCAGCAATTGCAATATCATCTAATGTTCTAGGAATGTTATTTTCTCTACATGCTGCATACAAAGACGCAGAAACTAATGAAGCCATAGTTCTACCCCTAGTTAGTTTGGCACTTGAAATTTTTCTATAAATATAAGCTGCATTTTCAACTACACTATCTGGTATTCCTAATTTTGTCTTCATTCCATTTAATATAGTAAAAGCTTTGCTTAGTGAGACAGTTGATCTAGATTTGCTTCTTTGATCCCATGTACGAAGTCTCTTAAAGTCATATTTTGTTTTATTTGATAAGGTATTACCTGAAGAGTCTTTGTTTGCTCCAATTACACTTGATAATCCTCTGTCATACATAGTTAATGATGTTGCAGGACCAGTTCTTGATAATTTTAAAAAATCTTCCTGGCCATACCCATTTCCTTCATTTGAAGTATCAGATATGTTTTGCACTAGAACAATACCGCATCCCCCACAAAACATTTCACCTCTTTCTGAATCAGTAATTATGGGATAGGTTTTGCAAGTGTCTAGTTTACACTTGACATCATAATTATTTGAATAATCTTCTAACACTGTTATGTATAATATACATTCATAAAATAAAAATAAATTGAAACAGGTAATTTTAATACAAAAAGACAATTTTAACTTCAAAAAATTCCTCTAATTTTGTTTAGAATAAATTCTATTTGCTATAGAAAATACTTTTTAATAAATGTTAAAAATAAATTTTTTAAAAATTAGAGACTATTCTTTTCGTATAGATTCTAAAGAGTGACCACGATTAACAATCATTTGAGTGATTGCTTCAGTAGTATACTCGATACCATGTTCCTCTTCAAAATGTTGTCGTAGTTTTTCAAGGAGTGTGATGTTTTTCTCTCCATCCAAAACGAATTCACACTCAAATCCATAATCTTGACATCTTAGTTTCAGCGTCATTCATTGTGCAAAAATTATCAAAGCTATAAAAATCCTCAGTTTAGCATTCAGAATAACAAATTACTGTCTTAATTGGATGAAAAATCAACTTTCACACTAATTATATCTAATAATCTAAAAATTAGAGGTACATGAAAGGTTTAGAATTTGTATTTTTAGCAGTCGGATCCGTGCTTGGAGCTTTTCTAAGATATAAAATAACAGAATCACCACTGCTGTTTAATTCATTACCTCTTAATGTTTTGATTGTTAATATTATTGGAGCATTTGTCTTAGGCATGTTTATCGTTATATCAGAACAGTGGAATCTTGATGGGAGATATTCACTACTAGCTGCAGTAGGTTTCTGTGGTTCACTTACTACAATGTCATCTTTTGCGTTAGATTCTAGTAATCTGTTTGATAATCATCATTATGGTACTTTAGCTATTAATCTTGTTGCAAATGTTGGTTTATCTATTGGTGCATTAGTTGGTGGAAGATCATTAATGTCTACTATAGTAAATGGTTAATCAATTGTATGGGCTATATTGTTTGTAAACTTTGATCACTGATTCATGATACATTTTTCTAATATCTTCATCTGTTGATATTGCAAGACGATTTACTAGATCTGTAGCAGTGATAATTCCTATAACTTTATCATCTTCTATAATTGGTAGTTTACGAATACCTCTAGTATACATTAGATCAGCTACCATCCACACTGATTCATCAGGACCTATTGCAATTAGAGGAGTTGACATAATCTGTTTTACTGGAGTCGTAATTTGATAAGCATGAGCTACAATCTTTACTGCAAAATCTCTATCTGTAATTATTCCTACAGGTGTATTATTTTCCATAACTATGATAGCTCCCACTTTTACATCTTCCATTAATTTTGCCGCTTCATTTACAGTAATTGTAGAATCTACTGCAATCACAGATTTTGTCATAATGTCTCTAACCGTAATTTTATCTGCATCAGTCATTTTCAAATTATTATTGAATTTTCTGTATATAGTGGCTATGTACAATTTCATAGTTGAAAATCAAACTCGATAATGTTGTGATACTCTTAATTTCAGTTCTTTTATTAGTTAATTATGAAAGATATTAAAAAAATACTTGTTCCTATTGATGGTTCTAAAAATTCTATGAGGGGATTGGATGAGGCAATTTATCTTGCAAGACAATGTCATGCAACAATTACAGGATTGTATGTAATTCCAATAGCAAAACCCTTAACAGATTCACAAATTTCTTATCTGGAAAAATATTTACTGAATAACGCTTCAAAATTTATGTCAAAAGCGAAAATACGTTGTGGACAAAATGGCATTCTTTTTGATGATGATATTGCTTATGGTGACGAAGGGCCAAAAATCATAAACTATGCAGAGAACAAAGCATATGATATTATTGTTATCGGATCTAGAGGAATGAGTTCTATTAAAGAGACTTTTCTAGGAAGTACATCCAATTATGTTTTACACAAATCAAAAATTCCAGTGTTAATTGTAAAATAATCAATTATTCAGTTACTTTCTTGCATGAAAATAAGGATCTTATTTATAAAAAGAAAATCATAGAAAATAACATGGCACATACATTTGTAAAAGATGTAATGATTAATGATTTAGCCACACTAGACGTGTCTACTTCAATTAAAGATGCTGCAAAATTAATGGATGAAAAGAACATTGGTTGCATAATTGTAACTAAAAATCAGTTACCTGTAGGAATTTTAACCGAAAGAGATTTCGTTAAACGCATAACTGCTAAAGAAAAACCACTATCTACAGTATTAGAAGAAGTAATGTCTTCACCGTTGATTGAAATAGACTCAAATGAAACAGTATGGGAAGCTGCCCAAATTATGAAAATAAATAATATTCACAAATTACCTGTCAAAAAAGATAACCACATTATTGGAATTGTTACAACTACAGACTTAGTAAAAATTTGTAGTGTTGGTTCTGATTCAGAAATGAGGAGAATCTGTGATCAAATTATTACTAGAATGGAAAAAGAGAATTTTTGAGTTTAAACATGGTTTTTTCATATCATGTTATTAAATTTGAATCAATTTCGTTTTTACAAGGTACAAATTGGTCTCAATCAGTAGGAGATAAAGGAGTTTTATACAAATCACTTAAAGATCCTTATTCTAAATTGATAATTGAAACATCGGACAATTCAGAAAAATTATTTCATGTTCCTAAAGATAGAACAGTAATTGTTGTAAACAAAGTTGTTCATTTTCTTGGAGAATTAGTCTAAGAATTATCTAACTAATAATACTGGGCATTTAGCTAATTCTGAAACTTTTCTACTAGTACTTCCTAATGTTTTTAATTTACCAATTCCATGTAAACCATGACTACCAATTACTATTAATGAAATATTCTTTCTTTTTGCAAATTTCAAAATTTCATTTGTGACATTACCACATGTAATATGATATGATGCAGAAATCCCTTTCTCATTGCATCTTTTAATTGCTATTTTTAGCATTTTTTCTGAATATGCCATAACCGACTCTCTCCATTTTTTTATAGTCTCTTTTTCAGATTTTAGTTTAGTTAATCCTAACATTCCAGGTGGTGAAATATAATCTAGATAAATGACAGAAAATAGAAAAATCTCTGAATCAAGATTATGTGCAAGCTCTATAACTCTAGTTAATGCTTTTATTGAATATTTAGAACCATCATATGGAACAAGGATTTTGGTTAGCATTTTTGAAAACATTATGATCACTACTTTATGACTAATACCGGAATTTTTGATTTGTGTACCACAGCATTTGCAACACTACCTAAGAAAATTTCTTTTAATCCACTTTGACCTCTAGATCCGATAACAATAATATCAAATCCTTTTGCCATTTCATTAATTTCTATACTTGGACTTCCAAAAATTATTTTAGATTTAAACACAATTCCTTTTTCTGCACATCTAGTCTTTGAAGATTGCATAAATTTTTTTGCTGATTTTGTAAGGTGCATCTGATATGGCATTATCGCATCACTAAAATTTCTTGGATATATTGGAATTACATACAATCCTGTAATTGTTGCATGACATTGTCTTGCAAGATAAATTGCCTCATCCAATCCCCTCATAGAATTTTTAGAACCATCAATAGGAACAAGTATTTTTTTAATATTTTTTCTAATCATTGACTTTTAACCTATATTTTTATGATTTAACACCAAATCAAGATTATCAATCATAATAATCAAACTAGGCTTGTGCAATAGCATTTACGATATCTGCTTTCGTGATAATTCCAACTAGTTTTGTTTTTTTAACAACTGGTAATCCGCTAATTCCATTTCTAATCATTAATAATACAGCTACTCCAACATCCTCACCAGCTTCAATTGTAATTGGATTTGACGACATTATATCAACAGCTTTGAAATGAAGAAGATGATTCATTTGATTTACTTGAAACTCATTAGGATTATTCATTTTATAATTTTCAACTTCTTTTGGATCAGCTGATTGAGATAACCAATAGGGTAATTTTGCTGGAACAAAATCTCTGTATGTGATAATTCCAACAGGAATTCTATTTCGCTGAATTACAATTCTTGAAATTCTATTATGAATTAACAAACTTTCTACATACAATAATGAATCTCCAGGCATAGCAGTGATCACATTTCTAGTCATGATCTTTGAAACTTTTAGAGGTGAAATTGCATGTGTCAAAAAGATAGATGCAAGATCTGTTTTTGTAATTAAACCCTCCAGAATACCATTATTGCCTAATACAATGATGGATCCTATACGATTTTTTTTCATTAATCTAGCACAATCATAAATTGAATCTGTTTTCTTTACTGTGATTAATTTTTTAGACATAAAACCAGAGACTTTGACAGATTTAATTGGTTTGTCACCAAGAGCATAGATAGTTTTTGCAATATCTTTTTCTGTAATTATTCCGATAGGGCATTTTTTTGAATCTATTACCACAAGTCGTTTTAAGTTATGTCTAAGTAAAATTTCTCTTGCATCTAATATACTTGCATTTGGACTAATTGTAATGGTTTTTTTAATTATTTTATTTAGATCTGTATTTTTTAGTCTCATAATTTTGTATTAATATTATTAGTTAAATACACCAACTAAAAAATCATTTATGAATATCAACGATGAAAATATAACAATACCTTTAATTTACTATTAAATTATTTTTACATAAGATTAACAAAATGATTAGCGATACAATTCATGAACATATGAAAAACATTCAAATGATTAAAGTGAAATCCCTAATTTCAAAAGCAACAACTATAGATCCTACTGATACCATTTCAAATGTAATCAATAAAATTACCAAGAATAATTGCTATGATGTTTTTTATCTTAAAGATAAAAATGTACTTTCTACAAATATTAGATCACTTCTAAATTCTAAAAATATTAATAAAATGAAAATTGAATCCTTTCTTTATCCTATACCTCACGTTACACAAAATGAATCTATCCAGAAAGTAGCAAATATTATGTCACATTATAGAATAAAAGAAGTACCTGTAGTAGATAAAAATCAAATAATCGGTGTTGTGACGTCTAAACAAATTATCAAATTACTATCATCAAAGGATAACAAATGGATTAAAGCTAACTTGATTTATACTAAAAATCCCATAATAATCTCTTCTAGTGAATCTATTAGCAACGCAAAACGAATCATGATTAATAAAAGAATAGATCATTTACCAGTTTTGAATCAGGGAAAAATTAAACAAGTTCTTACATCCTACCATATACTTCAATCAATTATTCCATCTGAAAAACAAGGACGAAAATCCATGATCCCAAAAACTCTTCATGCATTAGAATCTAATATTGGTAATTTAGGAAGTACTAGAATTCCACAATGTTCTGCTAACGATGATTTAAATAAAATTATCAATTTAATGCTAAAAACAGATACCACATGCTGTCTAGTTAATCTCTGGGATAATCTTCAAGGTATTATCACTTATCGAGACATACTTGTTTTACTAGCATCTAAACTCGAAACTCAAATTCCGTTATACATTGTTGGAATGCCTGATGATCAAGAAAATATAGAATTAATTAATTCAAAATTTGCAAAAATTCTAAAAAGATTACAGAATGTATACTCTGAAATACATGAAGCTAGAGTTACAATAAAACAACAAAGAACTGGAAATAAAAAAGAAGGAAAATTTGAAGTAACAGTAATGATTATAATTTTACATCATACTCCACTCATTTTCAAATCAATTGGGTTTGATTTGAGTGAAGTTTTAGAAGATTTGAGCCAAAAATTATTACGAACATTATCTAAACGAGCAAAAAATAGATCTAAAGATAGTATTCGAAAAATTGGATTACCTATATTCTAAGTATAGAATATTTCTTAATTACTCTCTTAAATTTTGGATAATTACATAATTTTTTATCTTTACTAAATTAAGATTCTAAAATAATTATTTGAAGAATTTATCTATTTGTTCCCTATACTTGAAAGTTAATCTTCCAAAATCTGCAAAATCTTCTGCTGATGGGTACTTCATCCTCATTGCATATTGATTTACAAAGACAGATAATGCACTCCCTATAATTAGATTGTAAACACCATCTGCCAAATTTTGTGAATATGGAAATGCTATTTTAATAAAAGGAAGATAAGTTTCAGTCTGAGATATCATTAATTTGACATTTTTTTCTACATATTCTTGAACATCTTCTGGAATTGCCATATTGTTTACTTGTAGTGATTTCTTATAATGTTTTATTAATTCAATCTGTAAATAAAGCCCTTTTTCTATTCCAATAAACAAATTTTATTCAGATTATTCAATTATTCTTGATGTTTTTAGTCACTCCATAGATAATAGTTTTGAAAATCATGAATAATAATTAAATAGATACATAAATAACCTATTTTCAAATTTTTTTTATGAAAAAAATTGAAGCGATAATCAAGCGTTCAACATATCCTATAATTATTAGTGAACTAAGCAGTATGGGATATTCAATTATTGATAAACGAAATTTAGAAGATAACAAAATTTTTGATAAACAATCAGGTGCAAAAGCTGGTTCAACTAATGTTAAAGCAATTCCACTTTCCAAAATAGAATTGGTTGTTTTAGAAAAAGATGCAAGACAAGTTATTAATTTAATTTCTAAGAAATCTGGTTTTTCTGAAAATCAAGGAGGAAAAATCTTCATTTCAGAAATGGAAGAAGTTGTAGATATGAATACACTTAGTGCACAACATGATCTTGAATCTGATAAAATCTTTTTCTCTTCCAAAACAAAAACTAAGAGAAGCAGATTAGTTCCACTTCACAAGTTTACATTAATAAAACTTGAAAAAATATATGAAGATAATAAAGAAAAATTACAGTCAGATTATAGAATTAAATCATTTAGTGGTTTTGTTAATTATTGTATTATGGGATATCTTCCAACTATTGAAAAACAGCTAAAACACACTACAATTATTTATGAAAATAATTTTCATGATTTTTAGTTAAATTGTTTCTTCTCCTTCCTTTCCAGTTCCAATATCTATAGCACGTAATATTGGAGAAACAAAGATCTTTCCAACACTTCCTTTTGTTTTAATAATATTGATAACTTCCTCTTCCTTACTTTCTGGAATAATTACTACTATGACGTATTTTTCACTGAATTGAGGCTGAAATATGGCACTTCCTTTAGATGCATGAATTTCTGCAGGTGGATTTTTTCCTCTACCTCTGACTTTACCCACCGTTAAACCCCCAATCTCAATTTTTCTTAAAGCCTCACTTATCGCCATTACGTCATTATTTCCTAATAGTGCTTCAATTCTTAGCATTTGATATTTCTAAAAGGTTTTTCACAAATAATAGTTTCAGATTTTGATAATCAAGTGATAATCAAATGGTTAGCTAATTTCGTTATTATTATTTAGTTTTAGAACTTGAAAATTAGCATGCCAATAGATACAGGTGATACCGCATGGATGCTTGTAGCTGGAAGTTTAGTTCTTTTAATGATACCTGCCCTTGGACTTTTTGAATCAGGATTATTGAGAAAGAAAAATGCTGTATCTGTTTTTATGCAAATCTTCTTTGGATTAGCTTTACTTAGTGTAATGTGGTTTGTTTTTGGATTTAGTTTATCATTTGGCCCTGATGAATCAGGCGGATTTATTGGAAATATGGATTGGGTATTTCTAAAAGGAGTTCCATGGGATGAAGCACTTGATTATGCACCAACTATTCCAGGCGTATTGTTTGTAAAATTCCAATTGATGTTTGCTGCAATTACACCATTACTTCTAACTGGTACTATTGCAGAAAGAATGAAATTTAGCTCATTTATCATCTTCATAGCTTCTTGGTCTATTCTGATCTACTATCCACTTGTTCATTGGGTATGGGGAGGTGGTTGGTTAGCAGAACTTGGTGTTGTTGATTTTGCAGGCGGAATAGTTATTCATACAAGTGTTGGAATGGGTGCACTAGCTGCAGCTATAGTACTTGGTCGTAGAAGATTCTTTGGTCCTGCAATTGAAATTCCTCATAGTATACCTTTGGCGGTAGTGGGCTCATCACTCCTTTGGTTAGGTTGGTTTGGATTTAATGCAGGTAGTGCATTAGCTTCTGGTTCTCTAGCAGGTAATACTGTTATTGTAACTCACATGGCATCTTCTGTATCTGCACTAATTTGGGTTGGATTATCGTGGATGAGAACAGGTAAACCTTCTGTTGTTGCAGCAGTTAATGGAGCTATTGCAGGTCTTGCAGGAATTACACCTGCATCAGGATTTGTAAGTGTAGAACATTCTTTCGTTATTGGTATAGCAATTGGTATTGCATCCTATTCTGGAATTATAATCTTCAAAGAGAAACTAAAGATAGATGATGCATTAGACGTTAGTTCAGTTCACGGTGTTGCAGGAATTATTGGTTCTCTTTCAATTGGACTCTTTGCTAGTAAATTAGTTAATCCAGCCGGACCAAATGGACTGCTATTTGGAAATCCTGATCAATTAGGAATTCAAGCAATAGGAGTTGGTGTAGCAGCAGTTCTTGGTTTTTGTGGAACATGGATAATTATGAAAATTTTGGATTTCTTAATAGGAGTTAGAGTATCGCCAGAAGTTGAAGATGCTGGATTAGATATTAGTGAACATGCAGAACGGGCATATGCAGATGAGGAAGAATTCAAGTTAGATATGGATACATATGTAGATGATTTAGAAGACAAAAAAGAATTTTTCTTTAATAAAAAAAATAAATAAAATGTAATATTTCAAATCTATCTTATATACTCATATTCAATTAAAACTATATGAAATCTATTCCATCAAAAAATAAATCTGATATTCAAAAAAAAGAAACAACTCGTAGTATTACTTATCGGCTACCATCTAATCTTGTTCATGAATTAGAAACAGAAGCAATGAATAACAAAATTTCACAAAATGTTTTGGTAAAACAAATTCTTGAAAAATATGTAAACTGGGATCGATTTGGTAATAAAATTGGAATGATTCCAATTCCAAGAGCAATCTTAGATTCTCTTGGTGCTGAAATGAACGGAGATGATATTAACGAAATCATTAAATCAGTTTTACCAATTATCAAAGATTCTGTTCTTTTTATGAAAGGAAAGTATGATTTGAAGCGTTGTATTGAAACATTAGAAGACTACATGCGTGCATCTGGAATGAAATCAGATCATCGAATTGAAGGAGAATTACATCATTTTATTATTCAACATGAATTAGGAATGAATTGGTCATTTTTCACCGAACAATTACTAAAAGAAATTTTTAATCAATTCATGCCTAACAAAAATATTAAATTTCAAACTACAAAAAATACAGTAATTGCAACAATATCACTGGGTTCGGATTTTAATGAACACGATTATTGAACATCATTTATAGAATAAAAAACATTTCACTTAATTTTTTAAATTTTAATGTAATTTTCAAATTTAGAAAAAATACTTTTTATTATGTTTTTATGCGATAATTATAATTAATAATTTCAAATTAGCCTTTAAAAAAACATTAATTCTACATAATTCCAAATTATTGTTATGATGTTAACTGGAGTTTTTACTTTTGACTGATTTAAATTTGAAAGTATTTGGAAAAATCACTACAAAAGAAATCATAGGAGCATTTCCTCCTGCTATTGATACAAAAAAATTATTAGAAAATGAATATCAAAATTTGATTAACCAACTTGAATTTCAAACTAAAAATGATTTAAAAAAATTATTAGAACAACAACAAAGTGCAAATAAACAAATCAATAGTAGACCTGGCGCTATGGCCTTAGCACACGACAAAATTCGATTATTTACAGAATATAATCAAAAATACATACAAATCATCACTGAAAAATTATACTCTTAATTTTGTTCTTTTTTCTTTTTCAATTTCTTTTTTGTAGATTTTTGACTTTTTCGAATTAATAGTGAAATAATTGTTCCTGCTGGAATTCCAATTATTGTTCCAATGCTTACATATGGAGCTATAAAGAAATCACCAATCCATATTCCTCCATCTGTTGTTAACTCCATAAATGTTCTAGGACGTAATATGATCGAAATAGCTTGAGATTCTATTTTTTCTTCGCCCACGTCATCAGTATATCTAACTATGATGTTAAATGGTATTTTGTATTCTGTATTTACTTCTTCAATTGGAGAAATAATTCTTGAATTAATAATTATTGGTGAATTTTTTTGTATATTTGAAAATGAATGCGATGTTTCTCCTCTAAATTGTATATCTCTTGGAGGAATTATCTCAATATTTACATTTGAAATTTCTATATCTTTTGAAGTAATCTCTACAACAAATGGAAATTCAGCATTTGTAAAAATTGCTTCTGGTGTAATTGTATGAATTATTACACTTGGTTCGTTCTTCACAACTATTGGTATTGCAATATCATAAATGATTGGTTCTTTTGGTTCTTTATTATTACTTACTAAAATCTGTGAATATTTTACATTAAGAAAATGTATTCCTGGATTAACATCTGATGAAATCTTAAAATCTATATTTCCTCCAAATGAACTACCTTGAGATAATTTCTTTATTGTTATACTATTATCCAAAACTGGAATCATTGAATTATCTTGACTAGTAAAGATAAATGAAATATCTTGTTTGTCTTCCCAACCATTATTTTTTATTAATACTGAAATTGATGCTATTCTTCCAACTATTACTTCATCTGGATGTGTTATTTGAATATCCATACTTCCTTCCATACTCTGATTTATTGTATCTCCATATGCACTTGATACTAAAACAAAAAATCCTAAAAGAAGCAGAGGCATAACCTTGATGAATTTCATAATTTTCACCTGAAATTATTATTGTAACATTACTATTCTATGTTATTATAGGCTTCATGACAAAAATACATAAGAAATTATCTTGAATAATACTATCAATTTCTAACGTAAACTCTTTAAGACCTATTTGAGAAAATTCTAATTATGAAGCCTTTTGTTTTATGGATGACTGGTTTACCATGTTCTGGAAAGACTACTATTGTAAAAGAACTCCAAAAAGACATCCCAAATCTAGCTATGCTTGATGGAGATGAACTAAGAGAGTGGTTTTCCCCTAAAGATTTTTCCAAGGCAGGCAGAGATGAACACAACAAAAAAGTTGCACATCTAGCAAAATTATTGTTAAAACATGGGGTTCCCTCTGCAGTTTCTTTAGTTTCTCCATACAAAGAAAATAGAGATAATGCACGAGAGATTATTAATTCAGGTGATCAATTTGCTGAATGTTACGTTAAATGTTCCCTTGAAAAATGTGAACAAAGAGATGTCAAAGGAATGTATGCTAAAGCAAGAAAAGGAGAAATTAAGGGATTTACAGGAATTGATGATCCCTATGATGCTCCACAAAATCCGGATTTGCTAATAGATACAGAACATGAACAATTGACTGATAGTACTAACAAAATAAAGGATTTTCTAAAGAAGAGAAATCTAATTTAGTTTTTTAAATTCTTTAACAATTTGATCATGAATTATTCCATTAGTTACTAAAATTCCATTTTTATGATTAACAATTTTGTTATTATATGTAATGTCATTTCCTGACATGTCAGTCATTTTTCCACCTGCTTCAGAAATTAAACAATAAGATGCAGCTGAATCCCATTCTTTCATTTTATCGGTTGTAGTTATGTATGCTTCAGCTTCTCCAGAACTAATTTTTCCTACTTTTAACGAGCTTCCAATACTAGTGAAGTTTTTAATTCCTAATTTTTTGATAAACATTTTTTCTTTTTCTGAAAGATGATGTCTTGAACCAACTGCTTTGCATTTTGAGAGTTCTGATATTTTAGTAACTGATATTTCCTTCCACTTGCCTTCTGAAAATTTAAAAGCACCACATCCTTTTTGTGCTGCAAAAATTGTTTTTTCTGTTGGCCATCCTATAACGCCAATAATTGGTTTTTTATTTTTAATTAATGCAATCATAACTGTAAATTCTCCAGTTTTATCTATGAAATCAGATGTACCATCAAGAGGATCAACTATCCAAATGATTTCTTCTGATAATCGTTTTTGATCATCTTTATCTTCCTCTGATAAAATTTTATGATTAGTTTTTGATAAAATAGTCTTAATGATCTCATTACTTTTTAAATCGGCTTCGGTAATCGGCGAGTCATCACTTTTTGTGAATGTTTCATATTTGCTTTTGTATATCTCTAAAATTGAATTTCCAGCTTCATATGCAGCTTCGATAGCCACATCTAATTCTGGCATTTTATCTAAAATTGGAATGTTTTTCAATGGTTATTACCTAGGTTGTTAATTCTGGTTTTAATGTCCAAACAACTCCTAGGACAATAAATGGAATTGACATTATTCCGATAATTCCAAGTATGATATTAAATTGAGATTCTGATACTTGTGGATTGTTTACAATCCAAGGTAATGGAAGTGTAATTACTACCCAAATTATTCCTAATAAAATAATTAATTTTGCTTTTTTCTTTCTATCTGACATCATTTTCATTACTCATTAAACAGTATTAAAGCCATGTGAATTTTATTTGATTGATTCTCCACCGTCAACTGCAAGAATTGCGCCTGTTGTCCATGCAGCATCATCAGACGCAAAATATAAAATTGCTTTAGCTACTTCTTCTGGCTTACCTATTCTACCTATCGGGTGCTCGTTATCCATAAACTCTCTATCTTTTTGAGTTTTTAAAAATGGTTTTGTCATATCAGTATCTACAACACCAGGACAAATACAATTAACTCGAATTTTGTCTTTTGCATACTCTAATGCCCAACATTTTGTAAGAATAATTATTCCAGCTTTTGATGCTGAATATGCATCAGCATTAAATCCTTGGTAGGCTTTTAATCCTGCATCAGATGAAATATTAATTATTGATCCTGCTGTTTTTCGTAAATGAGGTATAGCTTCTTTTGTAAATCTAAACTGTCCTGTGAGATTCACATCTAATATTTCATTCCACTCTGATTCATTAATTTCATGCAACTGTTTTATTTTTGGGAATATTCCTGCATTATTTATCAAAATATCTAACTTGCCAAATTTTTTAATTGTTTGCTCTACAACTTTTTTGACATCATTTTCATTTCTAATATCTGCTACTATTCCTATTGTATTTGCAAGTTGACTAGTAGCTTTTTCTAATCGTTTTGAATCCTTTGCTGTTATCACTACTTTTGCACCATTTTCCACAAAAATTTTTGCAGTAGCAAAACCAATACCTCTACTTCCGCCAGTAACAATAGCAACTTTTCCAGATAATTTCAATATTTTATTCAATAAATTTCATAATTTATAGCAGTATAAACTTTGAAAAAATTTTTTTTATAAATTTTAAAATTTGTTAATCATTAATCATACCAAATTTTATTTCAAGAGTTAATTTGTCTTGTATTTTTTAAAATCTAAATGTTAAATTATTTTTTTTATATCTGAATTTCTAAAAAATCATTCTTATATAGATAAAAATCTTATAAAGTCTATAAATTATTATAAATTTTTGTGTTAAATCTTAAATAGTTAAAGTAACTATAAGAATTAATGCCGAAGGATATAATTCCTATCGACTAAAATTGCGTTGCCCCGCAGAACAGAAAAGGCATTCAGGCGTTTTAACGACCTGTCCACGAGAGGAAATCTCTCAGAGTTCTGCAGTAAAGGGGTAAACGCCTTTAATTTTCAATAATATAGACTGATACCGAACCTAATTCATTCCCGTTTGGATTAATTTCAATTTGTATTTTTTGAGACGAAGAAATTGTAATTTCTTTTTGGCCATCATAATCCCATGTATAATATTCAGATATTCCTGTTTGATGTAAAGTTCCATTTAACTTGAAATTTTCCGAAAAGTCATAATTTTCTCCTTTTAATAAAATATTTAGAGATTGAGGACTATCACCATTTGGAATAAATTTTAAAACATAATTTCCTTCATTTATTGTAAATGTATTAGAATAAATTCCATTTTTGTATAAACTAGGATCCGCTAAAGTTACATGAAAAACTGTATTATTACTAATCTTATCAGAGGAATTAAAAGATAATCCTATAACAATTATGATAAAAATTATTGGAATTATAATTAATATTTTATTCATTTAATTTCAATAATCAAACCCATTATAAAAATAAATTATAACTCCAACGCTTCTTTCAAACCTTTATATCTATTTCTGATTGTTACCTCTGTTACACCTGCAGAAACTGCAATATCTTTTTGAGTTTTATTTTCACCATTTATGACACAGGACAAATACAAT
The DNA here is from genome assembly GCF_000220175.1 of Nitrosarchaeum koreense MY1. Classification (NCBI taxonomy): domain Archaea; kingdom Thermoproteati; phylum Nitrososphaerota; class Nitrososphaeria; order Nitrosopumilales; family Nitrosopumilaceae; genus Nitrosarchaeum; species Nitrosarchaeum koreense. The sequence continues at coordinate 1,561,491 of NZ_AFPU01000001.1, forward strand.
GCAGCAGCAGCTAATCCCATCGGATCTTTTCCTGCAGAAAGTTCAATTTTTGCAGCTTGATCTAAAATTTCAACTGCTTTTCTTTTTGTTTTTTCAGACAAACCTGCAATGCTAGATATTCTTGATACACATTTAATAGGATTTACAACTGGCATTTTCAAATCTAATTCTCTTAGCAATAATCTATAACATCTTGCAATATCTTTTCTTTTGATATTAATTCCGTTTGAAACATCAGTTAGTGTTCTAGGAGTTTCTGTATTTCTACATGCTGCATAAAGAGATGCTGCTATTAGACCTGGAATTGAACGTCCTCTAACTAGACCTTTGTCTAGAGCTTTTCTGTAAATATATGCAGTTTTTTCAATAACAGCATCAGATAATGCAAGTTTTGTTTTTAATCTATCTAATTCGCTAAATGCTTGTCTGAAATTTCTATCAGCTGGCTCATGAACCTGACTTCTATTATCCCATGTCCTAAGTCTTTCAATAGTACTCTTCATAGAAGCAGAAAGTGGTTTTCCTGTAGCATCTTTATTTACAGGATTAATGATTGTTGCAAGACCCATATCGTGCATAGCCAAAGAAGTAGGTGTACCTGTTCTAGTTCTGTTATCTCCTTCATCTTTGGAAAAAGCTCTCCATTCAGGTCCTTCTTGCTCAATTCTATCTGTAGCAACAAAGCCACATTTTGAGCAAAACATTTCACCTGTATTAGAATCTGTTAAAAAAACTCCCTTGTTACAACGTTGACATCTGACTCCAGAACCAACACTTTTAGTCATAAATTCAGAAATTCATCTTTATTCTATGCTTAAAAAGATTTGAAAAATTGGGTATTTTTTGTTAATTTAGCCGAAAAAAAATATTTAAATACAATTTTTTTATCCACACAAGCATATAATGGTAAAATGTCCTCTATGCGGAGAATCGCTAAACAGCAATTCTGTGATTCAAAATCACATACAAAAAATTCATCCACAAAGAGTATCTGTCCTAAATCTTTAGGTATGGCATACTCTTGTTAGTTATATTTTATTTACTGTTAAGCAATATTTACACCTGAAATTAAGTACAAACTATATGATCGAAACTATTGTCAAACTTACAAAATAAATGGAATAGGCAACAAAAACCTGGAATTACAGATAAAATTAGTGATGCCATTAATCCTAAAGGAGCTTTAAAACCAAAAATTCAAAACGGAATTAAAAAATTACAAGCACAAATTGCCAAACTTGATTCAATGCTTGTCAAATTAAATGAAAGAGATAGTAAACTTTTCAAAAGAATTGTTGAAGCAACTCAATCACATGATGTGAATACTAGTAGAGTTTTATCAAAAGAATTAGTTGAGGTAAGAAAAACTACAAAAATTCTAAGCAATGCCAGAATAGCATTAGAACAAATCGAATTAAGATTAACAACTTATCATGATCTTGGCGACACAGTAGTTACTATCATGCCTACAATAGGTTTGATGAAAAATCTAAAATCTTCTCTTGTAAAATTCATGCCAAGTGCTGATAAAGAAATCACCCAGATGGCTCAAATGTTAGGTGGATTTATGACAGATAGTTTTTCAAGTGATGCTACATTTGGAATGGATGAAACAACTAGTTCTGAATCTGAAAAAATTCTACAAGAAGCTGCAGCAGTAGCTGAAAGTTCTGTTGGAACTAGATTGCCTTCAACACCTACAAATACTATGGCTTCAAAAAGTAATTTCTATTAATTTTCTATAGATTCTCTGGATTCTTTAATTTTCTTAACTCTACTACCTTCATTATCAATTATCCTATCAATCCCTGCCAATCTATCTCTTAAATTATTGATAATTGAGCCTACTTCATCTGCTTCGTTTTCAACTTGTTGTCTTTTATGAGCTAATTCTTTAATTCCTTTATTTTCCTCTTCAATGTATTGACTTACTTTCTGTAATTTTTCCTTTAAATTTTTAATATCAACTGACTCTTCTTCAATATCTTTCTCTAAAACAGTTCGTTTATCCTTCAAATTTTTAATCATTAGACCTACATAATCAATAGCTTCTTCCAATTTGACACGCTTATCCATCAGTTCTACGATACCGATCTCTCCTACTGTTTCATTAGATGTACTCTCATTAGATTTCATACTTGTATGTTCTACAATTCTCTCTTCAGTAGATTCCCCGCCCTCATCTTTTTTAAATTTATCAAACATTTTACCATCTATTTTCAAAATGGGAATAAAAAGTTACTATGAATCTCAAAGCTGACCTAGTGAATGATTTTTTGTTCATTTAAAAAATTATGCTGATTCCATTAAAATCAAATTTCGATATTTACTTTATGTAATTTTTTAATAGAATAAGATACATGGTTTGAGAACTATATTGATACAAAGATCTGTAATTATTCGATAAATTGTATTTTCTAGATATATCAAAGAAAGGTAGCTATTGCCTTATTATGGGTGATCTATCCTGATGACAGTCTGTTTTTGTTTAAAACATGAATTGATAAATACCCAATCTTTCATTTTTTAATTGCATACATGTTTTTAATGAGTTTATCTTAAAAAACTCAATAATTCTTGTTATTGTGATTAATTTGTGCCAAAAACATGTTTCAGTACCCGTTCTTTATATATCAAAATTTGCCAAAAATCTCCAAAAACCCTAAAAATAATTGAAAACTATGGTAAAAAGAATTTTTTTTTGGAATTTTTAAAAAAATTAAATTTTTATATTAAATTATTAGGCATAAGAAAAATTGAAATTTTCACTGATTTTAGTAATTTTACCAAAAATTACTCATTTTATGGGATGAACTACCTGTTCCGCTTTGTGTTCCGCTTCAAAGTTTCAAAATGTTCCTCATTAACCAAGTAACTCTATACTAATCCATGTCAAAACAACAATACAGGTCCGAAATGGGCATAATGGGTGATATCCTTGACGTTACTGCCGATGGTGGTCGTTCTGGAGTCATTGTATCTGCAATATCTCGCAAAGCCAACCTATCTCACTACGCAGTACTAGACAAATGTGAGAAACTGGTAGAAGCAGGCTTAGTCGAGTCAGTCAAAAACGACAGGAATAGAGTCTTCTTAATTACCGAAAAGGGACTTCAATTTTTCCAGGAATTCAAGAGATTCCAAGGACTTGTCGAAAGTATGAATTTGAGGTACTAGCCATGAACCCAGAATTGGAGCTGACTCCCATAGAAGAGTCTATTCGAGAAGATGGAATGCTTTTTGTAAGGACTGATAGTATCCTCGAAACAATGGTTAAGATGCCTTTGATAGTTGCTGGCTTAATTATTGCTATAATCGTGATGCCTATTCAGACCTCATTCAGCTCTACTCGAACTCTTGAACTTATCATTTATTCAGATGGTTCTACACATATATCAAGACAAATAGATGTAGATCCATTAGAGCCTGACTTTGAGCTTGATCTATTTGGTCAATCAATAGATAATTTTGTTGCAATAGGTGATACTGGATTTTTACTATCCGAAGAAATAATCGGTAATAAAGCAATCATAGACAAATTTGGATCTGCAAGTATAACAATTGATTATGATGTTCATGATTTAATTTCCAAAGAGGGTCGAGTTTGGACATTCTCATTTAATTCCCCATCTGATTACACTTTACTAATGCCAAAAAATTCTGTTATAGTTGGAATGAGTGGTTTACCAACCAATATGGAAATAGTAGATGACCAACCAAAACTTGAACTTTCTGCAGGATTATCAGAAATAAACTATATCTTTTCATCCGTAAATCCTACTCCAAATCCAACAATTCCAAATGAATCATCATTTAGTTCTTTTACAGCTGCAATTATTGCCGGTCCAATTATAGCAGCAATTACTGCCACAGTAATTATCCTAAAAAGAAAACAATCAAAATCTTCTACATTCATAACACAATCAGAACCTATTCCTGAAAAACAATCAGAATCTACACTTGTTGATACAGAAACTATATTCAATTTTAGACCTGAAATGCGAGAAGATGATAAAGAAATTATAAAATTCATTTCTGATAATGGAGGTCAGGCATTGGAAAGTGAATTAAGAAAGAAATTTCTTCAACCAAGAACTACTATGTGGAGAGCTGTAAAAAGATTAGAACGATTAGGTGTCATTGAAATTGATAAAAAAGATTTACAAAATTTAGTAAAACTGAAAAAAGAATTGGAGGAAGAAAAATGAATAAAATAACCTCATTTGCATTATTGATTTTAGTATCTAGTTTAGTTTTAGGTGGCGTAACTCATAATGTACAAGCAGAAACTGATCCATTAATTCTACTAAAAATTGCAAAGCAAGCACAAAGACAACTTGAAAATCAAATGAATAATGACGTATCTGATAAAACAAAACAACTATTCAAAGAAGGCACACAAGAAATTAAGAATTTAGAAGAATCTATTAAAAATAATGATGCAGATTCAGCCAAAAAACAATTTCTTTCTACTATGAGAATTTTCAAAGAAATCTCTCAACAACTATCAAACATTAAATCTGCACAACCCGAAATGGCTACTCTTAAAGTTCCAACTAAAGATCCTTCAGCTGATCTGAAAAGAATGCAAGATTATGCTAATAATCTCAAGATAATTGCTAAAAAATATAGTACGTCAATTGACTTTTCTGAATTAGACAATCTGTTTGTCTCTGCAAGAAAACAAATTTCTGATAAACAATTTGATGATGCAGTAGGAACAATTGGTAAAATTAAACAAATTACTATAGATTTGAATAATAAAATCCGTGAATATGCTTCCCAACAAGAACAATCACGCGCTACAGCATACGCCCAAACATATCTAGAACAACTTGATAGATTGATTGAAAATGCAAAGAGTCAAGGATTATCTGAAAATATCATCGAAAAACTTGAAACCGCTAAAGAAAACCTCTCATCAACAACAGATCCACAAGAAATAATCAAACAAATAAGAGAAATTATATCAATTAAAGAACAATTTGAATTAACAAAAAATGATCGATTGGAATCTCGAGTCATGCAAATCGAAAAAACATTACTAAAACTATCTAACTCTGATAAAATAAGCAAATCTGATATTGATGAAGCTAAAAAAACAATTCAAATAATTAAACGTAATTTAGCTAAAGGTGAATTTGAAAAAGCAAATGAATTACTTCGTTCATTAGCATCTTTACTTAATATGACTCAAAACTAATCCATCTTATCATAAACTTCATATACATTTTGCAAACAGAAATTATCATGGCTTCTAAAGCAATTACTGTTGGAGTAGGAATTCCAATGATCATAGTAGGAGCTTTGATGGCATGGTTATGGGCTCCATTTCAAAGCGATATGCAAAACACAGTAGAATTTGTAGGAAGTCTAATAGGAATTTTAGGTGTAGTTTTCTTTATTTCTGGTTTATTTTATACAAAAGAACCAGTAATGCATTAATCAAAACTCATTGAATAAATAATGAAAAAATATACAATTATTACTTGAAAGTTAGATTATTTGAAATATTTACGTCAGTTGAAGGAGAAGGAATTCTTTATGGTACAAAAACACTTTTTGTTCGATTAGCTGGTTGTCCATTTACTTGTTTTTATTGTGATACAAAAGAATCTCTTCCATTAGATTCAGGTAATGAATATTCAATTGAGGAAGCATGCAGATTAATTGATTCTAATCTTAAAAATCAAACATATAAAGTAAATTTTACAGGAGGTGATCCATTAATTCAACATAATGCAGTAGCTGAACTTGCAAAATATATTCAAACTAAAAAAATCCCAACATATCTAGAATCATCATGTTTTGATTCTGATAGATTTAACCATGTATTGCCGTTTTTTGACATTATTAAAATAGAATTTAAAACTAAAGATTCAGATTTTGTAGATTCTAAACACTATGAAAGATTAATTGAAAATGCAATGAAGTGTCTTAAATTATCTGTAGCATCTAAAAAAACTACATATATCAAAATAGTTGTAAGCTCTAAAACTAAATTAGATGATTTTAAAGATTTAGTTAATAAAATATTTCAAAATATTTCAAAACATGATGTTGATGGATTTATCATACAACCTACATATGGTATTGCAGAACCTTCTTTGGAATTATTACTAAACTTGTATGATGTAGTTTATCCATATTATATTGATGTAAAAGTTGTACCACAGCTTCACAAATTTATTGGAGCACCATAATCATAGCACCTGCCTAAAAACTAGATTAGGTTCAAATACTAGAAAAAATCATTCAAAATATCAGATGGATAAAGAACGCGTAAAAAAACTTGTTCGGGAATTAATTATTGAAATTGGGGAGGATCCTACTCGTGAAGGTCTTAAGGATACTCCAGAAAGAATTGCAAATATGTATGAAGAAATTTTTGATGGATACGAATCTGATTCTGAATTATCAGTCCAATTCTCTGAAGATTCTGATGTAGTCGTTGCACGAAATATTCAGTTTTATTCAATGTGTGAGCACCATATGTTACCATTTTTTGGAAAGATTCACATTGCCTATTCTCCTAATGGTAGAGTTTTTGGAATCTCAAAACTGGTACGTTTAGTTGAAAAATACTCAAAAAGATTACAAATTCAAGAACGATTAACCAAGAATATAGCTGATGAGCTATTTGCTCAAGGTGTAAAAGGAGTAGTAGTTTTAGCTGATGCAGAGCACTTTTGTATGAAAATGCGTGGTGTTAGAAATGATGCAACTCTAACATCATCTGCATATAGAGGAATTTATGAAAATAAGGAAGAAAAAGAGAGTATCATGGCTATGATTAGACGACGTACTCCTGAGACATCACTATAGATTCTGAAAAATTAAATAATCAATCTTTTAGATAAAACTCATGGGTGCACATCCTAACGTTCACATTCCAAAAGAATCATGGCCTAATTGGACATGGTATGCAATTGAGTTTGGAATTGTAATTGCAATTTCAATGCTAGTATCAAGAGAAATTACCAATTCTATAGAAGGATTAACTCCGGAAATCCAAAATTATGTATTTATGGGAATTGTTGGTGGAATATTCTTTATTTGGTATATAATTATTAGAAATTTTGTTTTCAAAAAGAAAATTCTTGATAACAAATACTAGGGCTATTTTAGATATTTTGTTTTATCTATAATTCCCGCTTTTTGAAATGCTGTTTTTCTATTATTACAAGATTCACAAATACCACAGTGATTATTTTTACTAGAATAACAACTCCATGTTTTAAAGATTGAATCTCCCAAAGTTTTCATGCCGTTTTGTATTAAATCACTTTTTGAAAGACCTTCTTTGTATGGTGACCATATTTTGATACTTTTTCGTAGTCCCAAGTTTATTCCATCAATTTCTCCTTGATTAAATGCAGACTCTAATTTTTTGGCAAATATTGGTCTGCAATCAGGATAATGATTATCATCAATATGTGCACCGTATGCCACAAATGATGCATTTAGAGTAAACGCCCATGCAGAAGCTATTGAGAGAAAGACTGCATTTCTAATTGGAACAACAATAGAATAATCAAACTTACTTGGAATTTTCCTTTTCGAACTAGTTAAAACATTAGAATCTCCATACAATTCTTTCATAAAACCAATATCAATAATTTTATGTTGTTTTAATCCAAATTTTTTAGCAAAAGTCCTTGCAGCATTAATCTCTCTATTAGCTTTTTGACCATATGAAAATGTAATTCCATAAAGTTCATACTTTGATTTTAAATAACTAGCTACACAAACTGAATCTACTCCACCACTAAATACAATAACAGCTTTTTTCATAATTTTTCAGATTATTTTTTTATTGCTATTGCACCCTTACTTGGTTTACAAATTACAGTTTGACATTTTGTATTTGCAGATGCAAATCCTTTTGACATAGCTAGAGCAATTTTTTTTAAATCGGCATTACTTTTTGAAAATGCAATCACTGAAGGGCCTGCTCCACTTATTGTTACACCAAGTGCTCCTGCTTTGAGTGCATTTTCTTTTACCTTGCTAAATCCTGGAATCATATGTTGTCTTGCAGGCTCTACAATTACATCTTTAATGGATTTACCTATCAGATCAGAATCTTTTTTCATAAATCCTGCAACAATTACTGCAGCATTTGACAAATTTGCAATACTGTCACCTAATCTAACTTTCTTAGGTATTACACCTCGTGATACTTTTGTTTTCTTTTTTGGAACTTCTAATGTTGGAACTGCAATACACATTCTTAGATTCATTGGAGGTTCAATCTTTATTACGTCTAGAGGATTTGTCCTGACTATTACAAATCCTCCCAATACAGATGCTGCAACATTATCATAATGAACAGAACCTGCACTAGCTTTTTCTCCAAACCCCGCAAATTCTACAAGTGCATTATCATCTAATTTTAATTCAAACATTTGATTAAATGCAATTACTGCTGCTGCTGCTGAAGCTGCGCTACTTCCCATCCCAAATCCAGCTGGTACTCCTTTTTTGATTTTAATTTCTACACCGTCTTTAATTTTAAATTTTTTTAACATATTTTTAATTACTAACCCTGCAGTGTTATTATCAGGATTTGTTGGAATGTTGTCTTTGGTAACTATGGTAACGCCACTATTTTTTTTTGTTAATGTGATTTCGTCAAAAAAAGCATCAACAGCTAATCCAAATACATCAAAACCTGGTCCTAAATTTGCTGTAGATGATGGTGCTCTTACAGTTACCGTTGCTGCCAACTAATCTTCTACCTCTTCGCCCAAGTTAAGAATTCTGCTTAATGCTCCCTCTAGATTTATCAATCCCTCTCCAGTGACATTAGAAAAAGGAATTAATCCTTGGGCAAATCCCCCGAGATTTAGACCTCTAAGAATATTTGTAGTTAAACTATATGTCTCTCCATCTGCCTCTTTAGCAATAGCGTTTTCTAATACTTTCAGATTACCTGACCATTCAAGAATATCTTTTAGTTTAGAGCCTATTAGATCTGTTTTTGTAATGATGTTAATTGTTGGCAAGTTTAATCGTAATCTTATTGATGTTGCAAGAAGTGCAATTGATACAAAGTTTACTGGAGTGGTAATTAGTGCACCATCAAAAAGAAATATGTTCATTTTTTCTTCAGACAAGATATTTTCTGTAACAAAGCGACCACTAGAACGATATGCAAACAACTCAATTTGACCTGGAGTATCTACAATTAGATAATCAGGATTTACTTTGCCAATCTGTTCTTGGATCTCATCAATTTTGGATGCAATCAGATCGTTTGCCATAACTACAGCACCATTTGGACCTAGCTCATATTGTTGCATTATGTCTATAATGTCGACATAATCTCTAACATCAACATCACATGTATATGGTAAATCTCTCACACCTGGATCCAAATTCAATACAGAAGCAAATATGCCATTTTTCGTGTAATAATCATATAGCTTTGATGTTAAAAGAGATTTTCCAGCTCCAGCTGTTCCCGTTACAAAAATTGTTTTCAATACTGACTAAACTATCTCACTTGGCTTATATTTCAAACTAGTTACTTTTCATTAAAATCCAACAATAAATGCCAGAATGGCAATTAATAATCAATTAAAATTCCACTTTAACTATAACCCAAAATAATGTACAAAATTTGTGAATAATACGTCAATTGATGAAAAAGAAGTATATCTAAAAGAATTAGTTATGAAATCATTAAAAGAAAAAAACTTTTCAGATCATGATCTTTTAGATACATTATTTGCTGAAGTTAAGCAGGAAATTCAACAAAATGCTAACAATTCCTGTTGATATCTTATAGATTTTCAAAATCTGTGCCTAGAAATAGGCATTCAATCTTTTGAATGATATTGACTCAACTTTCATATTTGAATCTAAAAAAAAATTATCAATGAACTGGAGAATAATTGCCATTCCGGCTACTCTTATTCCTATTTTCATCATAGCAATTCAATTTGATATTAAATTTGAGGATGTCTTGGCAATTGGAGTTATTCCTTTTGTATTAGCTGTAATTGCCATGATGATAAAACTAGGTCTTCAAGGAATAAAATTTGCATATATTTCACACAAGTATCTTGGAAAATTTGATTCATTTTGGAAGTTATGTGGTGTTAGAATAGGAAGTGAGTTTATCAAATTTACTACTCCGATGTTTGTTGGTGCAGAATTTATCGTAATTTATTATTTGCATAAAAAAGGAGTTGCACCTTCTAAATCAACTTGGATTGCAATAATGGATATAGTTACTGAAGTTTTTGCAGGAGGTTTGTTGTCAATTATAGCAGGTATTATCGCATTGATGCACGGAGCATATGTTATAGGTGCTCTAATTTTGGGAATTAGTATCACTATAACTTCATTATGGATGATTTTATTCTTTTTATCATCGAGAAGAACTTTTCAAGTTCCAAAAATACTTGTTAGTTTAACAAAGCGATTTGGTAAAGAAAAAGGAGCAAAATACATTGATCAAACAAATTCATGGATGGAAGAAGTTTGTACAATGAGTAGAAAAAATCTTAGAACAACAGAATCAAAAAAAGTTTTTACAATATCTTTCCTATTCTCACTTGCATCTTGGTCATTTTATGGAATCTCTTTTATGATAATTGCAATGGGAACAGGATACATTGTTGGTATTTTTGATTCAATCATGGCTGTAATGGGTGCAAATGCAATTGCTAATTTGCCAATAACTGTAGGCGGTTCTGGATTGGCAGAGTTTGGAATTATTGCATATCTAAATAATTTGGATCCATTTAATCTTGTAATTCCTGAAGGAACTGTTGCATGGGATGCAGTAATCGGTTGGAGAATCGCTACATATTATGTCCCAATTGCAATTACTTGGTTATTATTGGTAAAATTAGCCTTGAGTAAAATTCCAAAGACAGAAAAATAATAGAAAGCACTTTATCTTTTAATGAATTTTTTGATTTATGGATTTCAAAGGTAAAGTTGTACTAATCACTGGTGCATCATCTGGAATAGGTAGGGAAACTGCTATTCGATTTGCTAAAAAAGGTTCTAATGTAATTTTGGTTGCAAGAAGAAAACAAAAACTAGATGAAATAGCAAACGATTTAAAAAAATTCAATATATCCACACTTGTTTGTGAATGTGATGTATCCGATAAATCACAAGTAGAAAAAACTGCAAAACTTGTTTTAGAAAAATATGGGTCTATTGACATTTTAATAAATAATGCAGGCTTTGCAATTTATGGTTCTGTTCCTGATTTAACAACTGAAGAAATTGAATCTCAAATGGCAACAAATTACTTTGGAATGATTTACTTTATCAAAAACTTTCTTCCGTCAATGCTCAAAAAAAAATCTGGGCATATTGTTAATGTAGCTTCTGTTGCAGCAAGTTTTGGTTTACCAGGAATTGCATCTTACTGTGCATCAAAGTTTGCTATGTTAGGTTTTTCGGAAGGCTTGAAACATGAATTGAAAGGAACCTGTGTTGGAATAACTGTTGTAAGTCCGATCATGGTTAGAACTAACTTTTTTGATCATCCATCTTTTCAACATATGCCAAAATATTCTCCAACATCTCTTAGTGACAAAACAGTTGCAAAAGCAATCTTAAGAGCTTCAAATTCACCACGACTAGAAATTATTGTTCCTTCAGTAGTTCGTGGTGTTGTATGGATGAAAAACACATTTCCCTATTTCATAAATCCAATTTTAGGCATGGCTTTTAGAAAACAATTAGATACTAAAAAACACTAGTTTTATTCTTCTAAATCTTCGTCTGAAGATTCACTAGAGCCTACATCAAGTAATTCCATTGACTTTAAATCAAATTGATAAATGGCATTCATATCAATCTCTTTTTCCTTTTGAAGAAATTCAGATACTTTTTTACTTAATGGTGCTTTATGTTGATCAAAAATAAATTCATAAACTACTCCTTTTTCTAAATCTGAAGTCTTAATTTTTTTTGGTAAATCAAGTGTCACAATATGTCTTCCATCTTCAACTGGATCATACAATTGCACATCGATTTTATTGTCAGCATCATAAATTTCTAGAATATATCCAGCTCTTTTCAGTTCTTCAGGTTTCTCAAACTTTGCATTTTGAATTTCATCTGTAACCCAATCTGGAATGTCATCGTTCTTAGATGATTTTTTTTCTTTTTTAGATGATTTTTCTTCGTCAGTCTTTTTAACCATAGAACAACAACTCTAGATCAATTCTTTATCTTTCTTACTTTTCTGCCACCATTCAAGATAGTCATCCTGTTTATCTTCACGTGTCTTTTCTTTCTGATTTAATCTGTATTTGATGTCAGAAACTTGTTCTCGTGTAGCATATAATCCACATCTCTTACAAATGAAATGTTTTGTAGCCGAGTCCAATTTCATAGGAATCTCTACTTCATCAAATAACTTGAATAAATCATCTCTACCCCTATTTTCTTCTGCAGTTTCAGCTTCATACTTTGCTTGAATTTTCTTTCTTTCTCTTGCAGTACATTCTGGACAGTTAGGCACTAATGTTTTGGCTTAATTTTTTCCATAAAAGCGTTCCCACGTTATTATCTGATCGACTCAAAATCTGACACGCGGATTTTATCGTCATCCCTTGCGGTCAGTTCGCCCATCGAACATCCCGCGTGCCAGATATCAAACAAACCCAAAATAAAGTATTATTTCTTTTCTTCTAGAATTTCAGCCGTTATTTTTGCTGTATTTTCAGCACCATTAGGAACGAAGTTTTTGGAAAAATCAGCTAAATTTTCTTCAAATTTATTATAATTATTTTTAATTTTTGAAATAGCCTCGATTACTTGCTTTGTTCTAACTGCTAATACTCCTAATTTTTTATCATCTGCCCATTTGATGTTGTTTGTATGCTCATCATAAACAGGAATACCGATGATCGGTTTTGCCTTTCCTCCAAGAATCTCACCCATTACAGTATGAGAACCGTTTACAACAGCATATTTAGTTAAATTCAAAACCGTTTCTTTTTGTTGCTCGGTTAGAAAACCTATGTCTATTTGAATCCAATCAATTTTTTTATCCAAAGCATCAGATACTGTATATTTTTTTCCATCCTTACCTAAAACATAATCAATACTTGGATCACTTCTTGCATGAGAGATTATCCTTTTCTCATTTTTCATTTCATTTTGATTAAATATCTGTTCATACCTTTTACCCGTACCATCATTAGTTGATTTATTTCCTGTTCGCATCCAATACCCAAATTCTGAACTTTCTATCAATTTCTCAAGATCAGATGTTATTCCTTTCTCGATATTTTTACCATTTGTGAAATGACCTACATATGATACTTTATCTTTAATTTCTTTTGTAAAATTTAGATTATATTCACACAAGGTATATGGAGGTGGAGAATCCGCAACAATAATTTTGGAAGCTTTGCCAATTTGTTTTGAAATATAATTTACTGCTGGATAAAAATAAGATCTTGATTTATACAATTTTGGTCTAAATTGATTCGTAATAAATAAACTTGGAACATTACGATTTTTTGCAATGATGTTTGAACCCATATCTCCATCATTAATTACAAGATCAAATTTTTCTTTATCGTACAATTTTCTTTCCTGTATCAAATAACTTGTAACTTGTTTTACAAGGGGAGGATTTTTTGAAACAGGTAGTAAAAAATTTATCATTGATAATAAGATACTTGGTCCTAGCTTTCCATCAATTGGAGTTGGCATCAAAATCTCATGGATTTTTTCTTTTTGAGTTGGAAATTTTTCTAATAACTTTTGATAAACATGATCTTTACTTGAAAAGTGAACTTCAAATTCCTCTTTGATATGATCTCCTAATACATCATTTAACCTCATCATTCGAGAATAATGGCCACTTCCCCAAGGATAGATAAATTGACCTATTTTTAACACAAAAATTAATCCTCAAATGCCGTTTAAATTCCCAGTGCTTTTATTCTAATGAGTCAAGGATATCATGTATATTATTTGGTCCAATCTTGACTGTAACACTTTTCTTTGTTTTTATAGCAAAATCTACATCTTTGCTTGAAAACTTGGGTATCTCATCAGAATTAATCATAAATAATTTTTCCAATCTTGGAATCTGTTTTTCTAATCCAATCTCTTTAGCTTCTTCAAAAAGTTTTGAATCAACTCCACTTAATGGAATTATTGGAATCATATTATTTTGAAACACACGTTTTATTGAATAATCAATAAATTTTATAGAAAAAATTAGTGGAGATAGTGCAAGAGATACATGACTTAGCTTATTTGATTTTCCTTCATGAAGCATAATCTCTAAAGATGAATTAATAAAGATAAGATAATTTTTGATTCCACTTTGATTTATCTTTAAATGAAAAAATTCTAACTGAATCTCTTGTTTTACAAGTCTTGGGATCAATTTATTGATCATCTTAACTAAATTCATCAATTCTGATTTTTGTCTATAGCAAATAATTATTTTTGAATCATATCCCTGTTTTATTGTTTCAAAACAAGAGATTGCTGAAATCTCATCATATACACAACATATGGTATTTTTATTTTGAGATGGTATACCACCTTGTCCATTATCTGAAAAAATACAGACATATGCATAATTTTTTGTTAGGTATGTGTAAAGTAATTTATCAAAATTTTCATCTGTTCCAGGACGAGCGCCCATGTTTGATTTTTTTTCTATAATACTTGATGTTGCTGCAATTTCAATATCTTTTGGAAAAAATCCCTTGGTTGTTCCTTCAACTCTGACAAGAAATTTTTCACCTTTTAAGAGTAAATTTCCCCCCACCGTAGTAATTTCTGAGATTATACTTTGAAATTCATTTTTTATTTGTCTTGCAATTGCTATTTTTTTAATACCGAAAAGTAAGTTGATAGTAGATGAGGCAAATACCGGATCATTTGCATCTACTAAAATAATATCTCCGTCACGTTTTACTGATTTAAATTCCTGATTTTGAATTTTTAGAATTTTTTTAATATTTACAATTAACTGTGGAATTTTATTTTTTGAAAATATTGTTGGAAAAACTACCACGTAAGAAACATCTTCCATATTTTCATTTTAGTTATGTACCTGTTTATAATTTAGGATAAGATATCTGGGTAATCAATATAAAACAAAACAATTCATGTGTATTTGTGAAAAAATTTACTCAAGAACAAGTAGATGAACTCAACTCTAAAATAAAAACAACAGAAGAAGCACTTCGATGGGTTTCTGATAACTTACATCCACGAGTTGCTAAAGCATCTAGTTTTGGAGCTGAAGATGCAGTAATTATGGATATCATGCACAAGATTAATCCAAAATTTAGATTCTTTACGTTAGATACTGGGAGATTACCTCAAGAAACCTATGACATTATGGATATTGTGCGAAAAAAATACAACATTACAATCGAGGTTTTGTTTCCTGATACTAAAGAAGTTGAAGACATGGTTAAAGAAAAAGGGATAAATCTTTTCTATGAAAGTGTGGAAAATAGGAAATTATGTTGTGAAATCCGTAAAGTACATCCAATTAACAGAATACTCTCTACATTGGATGGTTGGATTACTGGATTAAGACGTGATCAAACTGAAGTAAGAAAAGATGTTAATATTTTTCAAATTGATCATGGGCATGGTGGAATATTAAAAATTAATCCAATTATAGACTGGACTTGGGAACAAATTCAAGATTATATTAAAAAAAATAATTTACCGTACAATAAACTTCTTGACAAGGGCTATCCAAGTATTGGGTGTGAGCCATGTACCAGAGCAATCAAACCTGGAGAAGACTTGAGAGCAGGGCGTTGGTGGTGGGAACAAGGCGAGCACAAAGAGTGTGGCCTTCATATAGACCATAAATAGGCAATTTAGTAATGTCTGATTCAATTAAACCACATGGTGGAAAATTGGTAAATAGAATTACCAAATCTGATCCATCTGGATTATACTCTATACAAATTTCTGAAGATCTTGCAAATGATGTTGAAAACATTGCAGATGGAATTTTTAGCCCTTTAGAGGGATTTTTAGAGAAAAAAGACTTTGAACATGTCATATCAAAAGGTAGACTTGCAAACGGTTTGGCTTGGACAATTCCAATAGTTTTAGATGTTGATGAATCAACGGCTGCAAAAATGAAAAAAGCTGGTAAAGTCTTACTACAAAACCATCAAGGATTAGGGATTGCAATCTTACATGTTAAGGATACTTTTACTTTTGATAAAGAAAAAACTGCAAAGGGAGTATATGGAACAACCGACTCTTCTCATCCAGGTGTTGCAAAGACAATGTCTATGCAAGACTATCTAGTTGGTGGAAAAATAGATTGCATTGCAAGACCTGAAGAAACTGAAATCAGAAAATATCGATTAACTCCTCTTCAAACCAGAGAAGCATTTGCAAAAGCAGGATGGAAGACAATTGTGGCTTTTCAAACCAGAAATCCACCGCATGTAGCTCATGAGATGCTTCAAAAAACATCAATTACAACAAGAGATGGTGTATTTGTAAATCCTGTGATTGGTAAGAAAAAGTCTGGCGACTTTGTAGATGAAGTGATTGTAAAATGCTATGAAGTAATGATTAAACATTATTATCCAGAAAACAGATGCAAACTTGGAACACTGCATACTGAAATGAAGTATGCTGGACCAAAAGAAGCAATACACCATGCCATTATGAGACAAAACTATGGATGCACACACATCATAATTGGCAGAGATCATGCTGGAGTAGGAACATTTTATGATCCATTTGCAGCCCAAAAAATCTTTGAAGATTATCCTGAATTAGAAATAACTCCAGTATTTTTCCCAGCATTTTTCTATTGTAGAAAATGTTTGACATACACAAATCCAAAGGCTTGTCCACATGGTGATGATGCAAAAGAGCAAATCAGTGGAACTAAACTGCGACAAATGATTGATGAAGGAAAATCTCCATCTGAGTTTATCTTAAGACCTGAAGTCTCAAAGGTAATTCTAGATTATCCACATCCATTTGTTGATTAGGTATTTATTCACTAAAACTAGATTTAGCTTGTGAAGTATCTTTTTGTATTAATTTTATTTTCTGGATTAATCATAACGCCAGTTTTTGCCCAAGAACCAAAGAATCCATCATTAATTATAGATACAATTGAGGTTCCATCATACGAATTTAATAAAATTCTTAGAGATGCAGATATTATTCAAATGGAAGAGACACATGGAGTAAGCTGGCAAGTTACAATTGACAACAATCTTTTGTATGCAAATCCAAACGGAAATGCAGTTTTGAGAATTTATGATAAAGATAATCCTGAAAAATTAGTTGAAATAGGAATGGGTGCAAAACCTAATGAAAAATTTTGGATTGCAGTAAATACTCCTAAAGAGGGATACGTTGTTGTGCATAGTGACTTGGAGAGGGGATGGTCTTCATCATCAAAATCAATAGTGTCATACACAGAAAGAGCGGGATTAACAGTTAACAATGGTGCAAGAATAGTTGTATCTAATCTTGATATTGGAGTTTTTAAAATCGGTTCATATTCTGTTTATGGAATGGAGAGTTCTACAGATCCACCGGCAATAAATTCTGGAAGTATGGTTCTTGAATTCATATCAGGAGATCCTGCAAAAAATCCGATTGCATTTTTTCCATTTTACATAGCTGCAGCTGTTGGCATTCTAGTTGGAATTCTCTATTTAACAAAGAAGCGATCTTAAAATTGATAAAAAATCACTTTAGTTTATGCCTAAAGTGTCGTTATATTTTCTGACATACAAAATTTTCTATTTTCCAATAATGGGAAATTCATGTTAGGGTTATATGTAAAAAATTGATAATTTGTGTGTGATTAATAGAAATATTGGATTTGTTTTATCTACACTTTTGCTTGTTAGTTCTATGTTTTTCCCTTCTCTTCAAAATGTATATGCCGATGATACGATTACAATTTCTACAGATACTGTTTATGCTACTGATCAAGTTTTAACTAACACTAAAATAATTATTCAAAATAATGCAAAACTGGAAATTGCATTTGGAACTACAATTACATTGCAAAGATCTAGTATAGAGATTAAACCTGGTAGTGAACTCATAATTGATGGAACACTTTTGTTTACTACACCATTTCATAGTAAACAATATTTGTTAAATACAGGTACACTAAATTTACGATGTGGACTTTATCCAGCTCCCACAAGTGCATTTAGTTATACAAATTTTGGAATAGGAACTGTGATAGATTCAGCATGTCCGGGTAATGTAGATAAAATAATTATTGATGGTAATGATGTTAGCATACAAATTGGAGAAAATGCAACAATCCCTGTTGGTAGAGATGCAATTATACTGCATACACTTTATGTAGCTGGATTAATTGATAATTTTGGTTCTGTCTCAAATCAAGGATTAGTAACTTTGGATAATGGTAAAGTTGTAAATTCTGGAACATGGACTAATGTATGCGATAATTTTGATTCTAGAGGTATTGTATCGTTAAATGGTGGAGTTTTTCAAGGAAATCCTGCAAAAAAAACTACTTGTGCATTACCAATAGCTTTACCAGATAATTATTCTGTAGATGAAGATGGAATTCTTTTAGTCTCTACACTAAATGGAGTCCTAAAAAATGATAGTGATGCAGATAGTCCAACTCTTTTAGTTACCTTGGATACTATTTTACCGAAATTCGGCATTGTTAATCTTAATTCAGATGGAAGTTTTGAATATGTTCCACAAACTGACTTTTTTGGAACTGATAAATTTTCATATAAAGTAGATGATGGAACTGATGGATTTGCTACAGCACTTGTTACAATTAATGTAATTCCTTCAAATGATCCACCAGTTGCAAATAATGATAGCATAACTGTGAATGAAGATTCATTGGCAACAAACATCAAAACTATCGTATTAAGTAATGATACAGATCCTGATGGCGATGTTTTAACAATAACTAGTGCAGGACTAACAACAATTCCTAAGGGACTTGTATCTGTTATAAATGGTCAATTAACTTATAACTCAAATTCACAATTTGAGTATCTTAAATCAGGACAAACAGGTACTGATTCATTTGAGTATACTGTTTCAGATGGACAATTGACTTCAACTGCTATAGTTACAGTGACAATAACTGGTCAAAATGATAAGCCTGTAGCTTTACCAGATAATTATTCACTTAATCAAAATAGTGTATTATCTATCAGTGCTCCTGGATTGTTAGCTAACGATAGTGATATTGATGGCAATACTCTCACTGCACTTTTTTATCTCCAACCACAATCAGGATCTGTTATAATTAATTCCGATGGTAGTTTTACTTATACTCCAAACATTGGTTTCTTTGGAACAGACACCATGTCGTATATTGTTTCTGATGGTATAATTAATCAATATGGAATAGGTGTTGTTACTTTTACAGTTATAGACGTAATTCCTCCTATCATTATAGTAATTCCAATATCTGCTAACATTGAACTTGGTTCATCTCCACCCAGTCTCTTAAGCGGTGTAACCACAAACGATGGATCACCTATAACTGTCACTGGTTCTGTAGATACTAACACAATAGGTGATTATGTAATCTATTATGATTCAACTGATATCAATGGTAATGCTGCAATTCAACAAAGTAGAACATATCATGTTGTAGACACTGTTGCACCTAATGTGCCAGTAATTACATCTCCTGATGACGGTACATCCACATCTGATCCATCCCAAACAATTACAGGCACTTCTGAACCAAACTCTACAATTGAAGTGTTTGTTAATGGTGCATCAACAGGTACAACAACAGCTAATTCTGCTGGAAACTGGTCCACTCAAATATCATTATCTGAAGGAACAAACATAGTTACTACAACTGCATTTGACGGTTTTAACACATCATCACCAAGTGAGCCAATTCATATCGTACTTGACACTGTTGCACCTATCATTATAGTAATTCCAATATCTGCTAACATTGAACTTGGTTCATCTCCACCCAGTCTCTTAAGCGGTGTAACCACAAACGATGGATCACCTATAACTGTCACTGGTTCTGTAGATACTAACACAATAGGTGATTATGTAATCTATTATGATTCAACTGATATCAATGGTAATGCTGCAATTCAACAAAGTAGAACATATCATGTTGTAGACACTGTTGCACCTAATGTGCCAGTAATTACATCTCCTGATGACGGTACATCCACATCTGATCCATCCCAAACAATTACAGGCACTTCTGAACCAAACTCTACAATTGAAGTGTTTGTTAATGGTGCATCAACAGGTACAACAACAGCTAATTCTGCTGGAAACTGGTCCACTCAAATATCATTATCTGAAGGAACAAACATAGTTACTACAACTGCATTTGACGGTTTTAACACATCATCACCAAGTGAGCCAATTCATATCGTACTTGACACTGTTGCACCTATCATTATAGTAATTCCAATATCTGCTAACATTGAACTTGGTTCATCTCCACCCAGTCTCTTAAGCGGTGTAACCACAAACGATGGATCACCTATAACTGTCACTGGTTCTGTAGATACTAACACAATAGGTGATTATGTAATCTATTATGATTCAACTGATATCAATGGTAATGCTGCAATTCAACAAAGTAGAACATATCATGTTGTAGACACTGTTGCACCTAATGTGCCAGTAATTACATCTCCTGATGACGGTACATCCACATCTGATCCATCCCAAACAATTACAGGCACTTCTGAACCAAACTCTACAATTGAAGTGTTTGTTAATGGTGCATCAACAGGTACAACAACAGCTAATTCTGCTGGAAACTGGTCCACTCAAATATCATTATCTGAAGGAACAAACATAGTTACTACAACTGCATTTGACGGTTTTAACACATCATCACCAAGTGAGCCAATTCATATCGTACTTGACACTGTTGCACCTAATGTGCCAGTAATTACATCTCCTGATGACGGTACATCCACATCTGATCCATCCCAAACAATTACAGGCACTTCTGAACCAAACTCTACAATTGAAGTGTTTGTTAATGGTGCATCAACAGGTACAACAACAGCTAATTCTGCTGGAAACTGGTCCACTCAAATATCATTATCTGAAGGAACAAACATAGTTACTACAACTGCATTTGACGGTTTTAACACATCATCACCAAGTGAACCAATTCATATTACACTAACAGTTGTAAACTCACTTCTTCAACAAAAACTAGCCTTAATTGAACAATTAGAAAATTTGATTAATTCAGCTCAAGATGATAAAACCAAAAAAGAACTTAAAAAAACAATTAAAGAACTTAGAAAAGGAGCTGATTCAAAACTTTATTCTCAAGATGGAAACAGCTTTTTAGATAAAAAGAATGCAATAAAGGCTCTCAAATATGACAAACAAGGAATTAAACATCTAGTAAATATTTACCATAAAGGACACGAATCTAATTCATTCAAATCTGAATTAGCAGAAATTACTATTGAACTACTAAGAATTGACAAACAGCTAATCATCAACACTTACATTGGTACTCATAACTTACGTGAAGGAACTCTAGAAAACTTCATAAGTTCATTACGATATGTTGATGCCGAAACTAATTCTGAATTTGATGATGATCTTTCAGAATATGATGACAATATGATTGAAAACTTTGGTCAATCATGGAATAAAATAATACATGATAAAGACGCCAAAAAATTAGTTAAAGAAAAAATGTCATGGAAAGAATTTGTTGATAAATTAAAATCTGAAGGAAAATGGGATAAGGCAGAAGAAAAAGCAGAAAAGAAGGCACAAAAGGCAGAAGAAAAAGCAGAAAAGAAAACACCTAAGAAATAATCCAAACAATCACTGAACAACTAACACCAGAAAAATCTTGTTAATCATCAAAGAAATTTTTATTTGAAAATATTCATAAAAATTTACAAATAAAACCATTATTTTTTATTATTGAATAATTGATATTGGATTTTTAGATTCTGTATCTAAAGAAATTCTTTGGCCGTTTTGAAATGATGCAAACTCTTCATCAGAAACTATCACAAGTGGAATATTTGATAATGCACAACCACTTGCAACTGTAAGATCAGCTTTCTGACAAATCATTGCAGAAGGTGCTGTATTGTTGGTTTTTATTGAATAGATTGTATATGCACCTACACTACTACCTACTCCTGATGGAAATACTAGCATTGAATTTTTAATAGATTTATTAAATAATTCATGATTTTTATCACTAATAATTCCTGTATTCTTGTCTACTGTTCCTAAAAAATTAATTGGCATATTTGATTTTAATATGATTCCTTCTACTTTACCTTTAACAAGAATTTTCAATTCGTTTCATCTTCAATTATTTGTGACAGTGATTTTAGATTTACATCTACACCATTTGAATTTTTTAGATAAAATGCTCCCTTGATACTATTTGTAGTTACAGCATCTACATCATTTTTGGTAATAAGTGGAGTTAAACATGTACAACAATCAGAAAGAATTTCACACCCTGCACGCTCTAATTCATTTATGTATCCTATCTTCCTTGCTTGCTCCTTGACAGTTCTTGGACAGAAAATCATGCATCTTTTTGTAAATGATCTACCTTTTAACTTACCAACAAGATCAGATATTTCTTCTAAACCTAATTGAGGACTACCAAGTGTAATTAAATCACCTTTTTCAGATGTGTTTAACTCGTCATGAATATTTTGCATTTCCTTTTCATCAAAATCAACTTTTTCACAATTAGCATCTCCATCTCCAAAAAGAAACTTGGCGCAAGTTCCAGAAGTTCCCATTCCTCCACACATTGCTTTACACTGTCTTTTGTCCATATCTTCAAGACCTGAAATATTTACAGAAGTATCACCAACCTTTCCAGCAAAAAATCCAAGCATACCATATGTTAACTCGTTTGGATTTTTCACTTTCATTCTTATAGTGATATTTGGAGAATCATCTTTTCGTAATGAAGAGTATGGACTTTTTCCTGTAATTGCACTCGCAAGTGCACTAAACGCACTTTCTTTGTTTGTCTTAAGATTGTCATACGAGTTTGCATGAATTGCAGCATTACTTTCTGCAAACGCTACTTGAGTTCCTTCTTTTGGAATATCAAAAATCTCGTAAGGAATACATGAAAAGGAAGGAGTAACACCCATTGTTTCATAAGAATTTTTAATTGATAATTGTTTTGAAATGAAATTTTTATCTAAATTGTAATTTTCAACATTGTCAATATCAAACCCCATAGGGTTTAGAGTTGTTCTTACTTTAACTCTGGCATTCTTACTTATATTTGAGAGAAATTCCTCACCTGCATCTCCAATCGTATTGTAGTTGACTCCTGATAGATGTGCCCACTCTATTGGTACTAGTTTTTCTGCATCAACTGCTTCACCTGTAGCTACCAAAATTCTATATGCCATCTGCATTATTTCACCTTGTTCGCCTTTTAGAGCAGATTCTTCCTCTCTAGTTAATTCCACACGACATATTGATTATTACAGATATAATACTTGTACGTAGAATATTACATGAACATGGAAAAAATTATTCATGGAATGATGTCTACTATGAATTCTGTAAAACCACCAAGAATGACTGCTTTGCGAGAATTACATGAGGCCGAAACAGGAAATTTTAGTATTTTAATTGGAACAATATTATCTGCACGAACAAAGGACGAAACTACCACTAAAGCAGTAAAGATGCTATTTTCAAAGTACAAAACTCCAAAGGAGCTAGCTAATGCCAAAGTAAAAGATATTGAAAAAATAATTAGATCCATCGGATTTTATCATGTAAAATCCAGAAGAATCATCGAAGTCTCAAAAATTATAGATTCAAAGTATAGTGGAATAGTTCCTGATACACTTGATGAATTAATCCAACTTCCTGGAGTAGGAAGAAAAACAGCAAACTGTGTATTAGTATACGCATTTGATAAGCCTGCAATTCCTGTTGACATTCATGTACATAGAATATCTAATAGATTGGGATTAGTAAATACAAAATCTCCTGAGGAAACTGAACTAGTATTAATGAAAAAAATTCCAAAAAAATACTGGATTAAAATTAATGATACTTTTGTAATGTATGGACAAAATATCTGCAAACCTATTAATCCAATGTGTAATGTTTGTAAAATTAAAAAAAATTGCAAGTATTATATAGAAAATAATATTTAAAAATAAAAGAAAAAGATTGGGTTTTAAAAATTCAATCTTATCCTACAGTAATTGTCCATTTTACAGACAAGCTATCACCACTTGATACAGTAATTCCTGTGTCAGTGTTTAGATCTTGTACTGAAAACATGCTAGCTGTTCCTAGTGATGTACATTGTCCATTTCCGTCTTTTGCTGCATTATCTCCGTTAAAGATACCTGATTGCATAATTGGACCTGTTGCATTACTAGCACCAAAATTAAATGGCGCACTAGTTGTGTCCAAGACTACAATTGTTCCTGTTCCAGTAACTGCTGGTGTAAAACTAGGTACTACTTGTTTTCTTGCCATTTCACCATCAACTGTAGAAGATGCACAACCTGAACCTCCAGTTAATTCTAGAGCAGATAATGTATTAACTGGTGTTCCAGCGGAAGTATAGTTTCCAATAGCAATGTATTGGAATTCATTATTTCCTCCTGGACATACAGTACCGGTAGAGTTTTCAAATACATGACGAGCAACACAATCTTTACCTCCAATTACTACGATATTATCGCCTTGAAGATACTGTTTGATTGCGCCTGAATCATCTAGTACTTTATACTCAACATGACCTAACATGTCAAATCCTGCTTGTGTTTGTGGAGCAGCTGAAACCATCATTGAGGTTGCAGATACGCCACTTAGACTAATTGTTCCCAGGCCTATTCCGAATATGCCT
Source organism: Nitrosarchaeum koreense MY1 (assembly GCF_000220175.1). Classification (NCBI taxonomy): domain Archaea; kingdom Thermoproteati; phylum Nitrososphaerota; class Nitrososphaeria; order Nitrosopumilales; family Nitrosopumilaceae; genus Nitrosarchaeum; species Nitrosarchaeum koreense. The sequence continues at coordinate 1,586,359 of NZ_AFPU01000001.1, forward strand.
GCAAACAACACGATCGTTTTTAATCTATTCATTAAGGTACCATGTGTTTAACTATATTATTAGTTGCTTGGCAAAAAATGCTCACTAGATGATCCAATTTGGTATATTTACGGTGTTTTGAGACCAATAGATTCCGATAGCTCTATTGTGATATTTTTGCCAGTTTGAGGCACTTCAATAGGTTCTATCTCAATTTCTGAAATTTGCCCATTATTGTTTGTTGATGATAACGATATTGTGATCCCAATACCAATTATGACAATTCCAACAATAATTCCAATGATGACAGATTTATTCACAAACACATTATTTCACACATGTCTATAAACATGCCTAAAAATATAGCTTGATTTTTTATATTTCTTCGTAATTAATTCAGCAATGAAGTTTAACAAATTTTTTTATTTTTTGATTACATCATTGATGGCTTTACCAATTCTTCCAATCTATGCATCTACTGATCCCATACTGATCACATATTCTTCAAACATACAAAATGTAGTCTTTGATGGTAAATGGACAAACCAAATAGAGTGGAAGGCATCAAGTGATAACATGTTTTCATATGATAATAATGAAACAGTAATACATTTACGAACTGCTCATCATGAAAATTTTATCTATGTATTTGTTGATCCAATTACTGATCATACTTTAGATTATAACATGGATAAATCTATGATTTGTTTTGATGGAAAAAATAATAAAAATATGATTCCGGATAAAGATGATTATTGTTTTTCAGTTCTACTTGGAGAAAAACAAGGAACAATTCAACAAGGTCTTGATAATTCAAAGTATCAATTTACAAATAACTCCGAATTTATTGCAGTCAGCTCTATTTCAGACGAGAATGATCGATATACAAAGATTCCACATCCAAGCTATGAATTTAAAATTCCAATTGAATTACTAAATCGTTCTGATAACTATGGATTCTATCTTTCAGTTTATGATGCAAGTTTGAATAAATATTATTCATGGCCTAAAAATTCTACACAACAAAATTCATCAGATGTTCCACTTCCATCGCAATGGGGCGATATTGTCTCCCCTGACAAATCGCTTCCAGAATTGAATCTACCAATTCTGATATTTACCATATCGATTTTTACAATTATTCTAATACAATTAAAAATCAAGACTAGAATTTTTGGTTCTTTCAGATTCTGATATATTCAATGTCTACCTATTTTTTAAATAATTAATTATTTGATTAAAATAAAATAAAAAGTGACAATCGTCTTTCCAAACTTCTAATATGTAGAAGTTGAAGATTGAGACGATAGTCCAGTTGAAGTTGGTACAGATGGGAATTTATCTCCAATCTGTTGCTCTGCTACTGCAGATGCTTCTTGAAGAATTCTTTCGGTTTCCTCACTTGAAGCGCCAGTCTCCATGCTAAATGAGTCTCCTGCCAAGGAGTCCATCATTAGACCATTGAGTGTCTGTGTCATGGAATTCAATTCTGAGTCTGCTTCAGGCATAAATCTTCCTAGTGATGACTTCAATCCCTTCATTGTAGACATCGCTGGGCCGATTGCTACCATAGCATCGCCTAGATCATGAATAGTTGTCAGTCTTAATTGGACTTGTTCCAATGACATTCTTGCATTGCCGAGCATCTTTGTAACCTTACGAATTTCAGCTAATTCGTTTGACAAAACTCTGCTTGTACTGGTATCATGTTGTTGCATTGCAGTCACGACTCTTTGGAAGAGTTGCGCGTCTCTTTCACGTAGTTTTCCAAGCATCGAGTCCATTTTTGATATCTGGACTTGTAGTTTGTTTACTGCCGTTTGGATTCGTGGTTTTAATGCACCTTGAGGTTTTATAGTCTCACGGAGTTTATCGGTTACACCTGGTGTCTCTTGTCGAGCCCAAGTTTTATCGAAGTTTGGCATGTTAGGTGATTTAGAAGTTAGCTCTTAATGGACAGAGTAAATTTAGATAAACATTAGAGTAAATTTAGCTAACAAACTAATTCTAGATAGATATTTAACAAATTATGGTTAGAATTGTAGTTTTTGATTCTGGATTAGGCTCGTTATCAATAATTACTGCAATACAAAAAATCTGCAAATCAGAGATTATCTACTTTGCAGACCAGAAAAATTTTCCTTATGGGAAAAAATCTAAAAAAGAATTAGAATTGATAATTAAAAAAACTTTGAATCTATTAGAAGAAAAATTTTCCCCAGATCTAATTGTAATGGCATCAAATACACCAAGTTTAATGGTAAAAACTAAAAATAAAAAAATAATCAAAGTATATCCTCCTCTTAGAGAAGCTATGAATCTTTCTAAGACAAAAAATATTGCACTACTTGGAACAAAAACTGTTGTTGCAAGTAAGAGCTTATCAAATTATATAAAAAAATTTAATTTTCCTAAAGTTAATAAAATTTACAAAATAAATTCTTCATTACTTGTTAATCTTGTAGAATCAAATAAATTCATCACAAATAAATTAATCAGTAGAAAGATTATTAAAAAAATTCTTAATAACATTTTAAAAAACAAAATAGATGTAGCTACTTTATCAAGCACCCACTTATCTTTTTTAAAACCATTATTAGAGTTAGAATTTCCAGAAGTAAAGTTTGTTGATCCTTCTTATATCGTAGCACACAAAGTACTTGCAAACATTGAAAACAATAACTCCAAGAAAAATACCCTTAAGATTTTTACGTCTGGAAACGTAAAACAATTCCAGAATAATTTAATTAAACTTGGGATAAAGAATAAAGTTAATTTCTTGTCTACTTGACTTTAGCCTTTCGATATCCATGACTAAATTTCTTATCATATAATTTTGAATATTCATATGTTTTAGGATCAATTACATCACTAATAATTACAATTGCAGTTCTTGTTATTTTTTCATCTCTTACTTTTTTTACAATATCATCAAGTGTTCCTTTGATAATTTTTTGATCATCCCAACTTGCTCTATAAATTACAGCAACAGGCGTTGATTTCTTGTACCCGCCTGCAATTGATTCTTTTACAATATTTGAAAGTAAATGAACACTAAGATAAAAAATCAAAGTCGCTTTGTGTTTTGCAAGCTCTGAAATTTTTTCTCGTTTTGGAACTTTTGTTCTAGACTCTGCTCTTGTAACAATAATTGTTTGAGTTACTCCCGGAAGTGTTAATTGTGTTCCAAGTGCAGCAGCTGATGCTAAAAATGCAGTAATACCTGGAATGACTATCGATTCAATTCCTTTTTGTTCTAAATTATCTATTTGCTCCTTGATTGCTCCATAAATTGATGGATCACCATCATGTAATCTGACGACTAGCTTGTTGTTCTTTGAGTTATTGTAAAGTAGATCAAAAATTTCTTCTCTTACTAACCCAGACGCATCATGTAATTTGCCTTTTTTGCATAATTTAAGAATTGGAGGAGGAATCAGTGAACCGGAATAAACTACAATGTCTGCTTTTTGAATTAATTTTTTGGCTTTAACCGTTATTAGTTCTGGATCTCCTGGACCACATCCAACAAAATATACTCTAGACACGTTTTACCACCAAAATCGAAAAATATTTTGTAGTTAGTGTTCCATCATTAACTTCACCCAATGTTAATTTTCTAATAATTTCGTTTTCTGTTCCTAGATCTTGTCCAATTGCAAAAATAGAATTATCCGGAAAACCGGATTCTTTTAACAAATCAATCACTTTATCAAAATATCTACCGTCTTTTAAAAAAACCATTGTTTCAGAATTTTTAGCAATTTCTTTTACTGTGCTTAAATCATAACATGATGGAATTATTGCAACTTTTTCTGAACCCTCTGCAATACTTATTCCAACTTTTGCGGCAAATGTAAACATAGAAACAATTCCAGGAATGACACTGATTTTTATTTCTGGATGATTCTGTTCAATATCTTTATGCATGTAAATCCAAGTGCTGTATAGATATGGATCTCCAATTGTAAGATAAACAACGTTTTTTCCTGTTAAAACTTTTTCTGCCATAATTTTTGCATTTTTTTTCCAAGTTGCTTCAAGTACATCTTTATCTTTTGTCATTGGAAAGATCAATTTTACTATCTCTTGGTTTTTTGATTTATCAATTAATGATGATACTATAGATAATGCTATGCTTGGTCTATCTTCACCTGATGCAGGACACATTATAGTGTCGGCATTTTGAATTGCTTTAGCTGCCTTTACTGTAAGTAGTTCAGGATCTCCGGGACCTACTCCTATTCCAATTAATTCAGGCATACAAATTCTAGTTTTATCCCCAATTAAAAATCTAGATTAAACTTTAGTTGCAGAAATTACTGTAACTGGATTTCTAGCAAGCATCATTGTACCTGTTGAGGTCTTTCTACTCTTAGAAATAGTTATTTGAGTCAAATCTATTGAATTAAATTTTAATTTCTCAATAATTTGCAAGACTGAATACAATGTCTCTATTAATATTACTCCAATTACTATTCTTCCACCAGATTTTAGTTTATCTTGACATATTTTTACAATATCTTCTGTGTCTCCACCAGTTCCTCCTATGAATATCGCATCAGCTTGTTCTAATTCAATGATCTTTTCTTTCGCATTTCCAAGAATTAAAGAAATATTTGTTAATCCAAACTTTTCTACATTTCTTTTTGTTAATTCAATTGCATTAGGATCATAATCTATTGCAATTACCTTTCCTGATTCAACTTGAATAGCTGCTTCAATTGATATAGAACCACTCCCACATCCAATATCATATACAGTATATCCAGGGCAAAGTCTTGCTTTACTAATTTGTACAACTCTTACCTCTTCTTTTGTAATAGGTACATTTTCTGTACGTTCAAAAAACTCATCTGGAATTCCAGGTGTTTTATAATTCCACATAAACCAATCCCAGCATTTTTTATGAAATTGGAATAATGCCCGTTGTAACACTGCCAGCGTGTACAATAGTATATGTTAGAATCCAAACAAATAGGTATAAGAAAATATAGCTTCCTATTCCCTGTGTTACAATTTTCTTTCTATCAGATGATGGTAATTGCATATTCATTGACTTTGCAATAAATATAGTTACAATAAATACGATGATCATAAATACAATTGATGCCCATCTTCTCTCTTCTCCTTGAATATCTTCAAAGATAAAAGTTGCAATAGTACCAGCAATTACTGCACAAGCAACTCTTAACCAAAACAATCTGTTTAATTTCTTATCTTTTTCACTTTTTTCTTCTTGATTTACGGTAGGTTCTGATGCTGAAGCATCATTTGATTCTGTCTCTGGGATCTTGCTATTTTCCTCATTAGTTGACTCTTTTTTAGAGTCTTTAGGATCAGGGGTTGGTGCAGATTTCTTTTTTTTAAATTTTGCCAAGTAAATTTCTAGGTTGACTTCATTAAGCCTTGTTTAAAATCTTTGGTCATAAAACGAGCATAAAAGAGAGTAAGAGTATAATTTCAGATACTGAATAGATTATTGTGACTCTTGCAGGAATAGAACTTCGGTATTTAGTAAATCAAATTTCAGATGCAACACAGGACTACTATGTCAGTAATATCTATGGTGTAACAAAAGATAGCATATTGTTCAAACTTCACCATACTGAAAAATCAGATCTTTTTATGATGTTGTCTACGTCTGGTGTTTGGTTAACATCTGTTAAAATTGATCAGATGGAACCAAATAGATTACTGAAACGATTGCGAAGTGATCTTTTACGATTAAAGATAAAAAAAATAGAACAAATAGCATCAGAACGAATTGCCTATTTTACATTTGCCGGATTTGATAAGGAATATGTAATTGTAGCAGAATTTTTTGGTGAAGGAAATATCTTACTATGTAACAATGAAATGAAAATACTTGCATTACAACATTCAATTGATGTAAGACATAGAAAGCTTGGTGTTGGTTTGGTATATGCCCCTCCACCTCTAAATGGCATAGATGTAATTAAAGTAACAGAGAATGACTTTGAAGAATTAAAGACATCTGATTTAGCTGCTGCAAAATGGCTTGGACGTACATTGGGATTGCCAAAAAAATACGTTGAAGGAATATTTGAAATGTCTAATGTTGATTCCAAATGTGTTGGAACTAATTTAACATCTGAGCAAATAAAAAAACTATATGATACAACAAAAAATATTGTTACAAATGTTGTTACTGGTAAACATGAACCAGTAATTATTAGAGATGAAAAAACTGAAATCATTCCAGTTAGATTAGGAAACTTGGATAACAAATGTACTGTTGTTAACAGCTTTATTGAAGGATTAGATACTGTTTTTACAGAAAATATTGTAGAGATTGGTAAATCAATTCAAACTGGTGGTTCTGATAAAAAAATAAAAGAACTTGAAACTCAGCTTTCTGAACAAGAAAAAGCAATTGATACAGTAAAAGAAAAATCAAGTCATATAACTAATACTGCTAATTCGTTGTTTGAAATGATTTCAAAAGGTATTACATCAATTGAAGATATACGAGCTCAGGAAATTTTATCAGCTCACAATACAAAATTGGTTAAAGAAAAAGGTATGACTCTTATCTTAATTGATGATGAAAAAATAAAGATAAACACACAGTCTTCATTGCAATCAATTGCATCTATATTATTTAATGAAGCAAAACGTAAATCTGCTGCAATAAAGTCAATTGAACAGATTAAAATCAATACACAAAAGAAATTATCAAAGTTACAAAATAAAGCTGAAACTGAAAAAGATTCAATTTCGTTTACAGAGATTAGAAAAAAAAATTGGTATGAAAGATACAGATGGTTCTTTACATCTGATGGGATTCTTGCCATAGGCGGTAGAGATGCACCTTCAAACTCTGCTGTAGTAAGAAAACATTTAGAAAAAAACGATAAAATATTTCATGGTGACATCTTTGGTTCACCTTTTTTCATTCTAAAGAATGCTGATAATCCGCCTACAGCTAGCTTAAACGAAGTTGCTCATGCAACTGTTTGTTTTAGCAGAGCATGGAGAGAGGGTATGTATGGTGTTAGTGCATTTTGGGTAAATCCAGAACAAGTAAAAAAATCAGCACCTAGTGGACAATTTTTGCCGAAAGGATCTTTTACAATAGAAGGACAAAGAAATTTTGTAAAGATATCTACTCTCAAATTAGCTGTTGGAATAATTCCACAAGGAGATGATTATGTTTTGACTAGCGGACCGCCTGATACAATTAAAAAAAATTCTATTTGTTATGTGATAATTGAACCACATGGATTGGAAATGGTAGACGCTGCAAAAAAAATTAGATTAGAGTTTTTAAAATTAGAAGAAGAGATTACAAAGAAAATAAGCATTGATGATTTTGTTCGTGTACTTCCAGCAGGAGCAAGTCAGATTACAGAAATAGGATTAGGAGATGCTGCTTAACACAGAAAACACTCCTTTGTTTTTTGTAGATGCAATGTTAGGAAATATTGCTAGAAAATTAAGACTATTAGGCTATGACACTAAATATTTTCCAGATATTGATGATAAAAAATTAATTGATACAGCAATTAAAGAAAAAATAATAATCATTTCAAAAGATAAAGAACTAATTTTACGAGCACAAAAATATAATCTACAAATAATTCACATTACTAAACAAAAGCAGATTGAGCAATTTTTTGAAATAATAAATAAAATACATTTGAAAAATTTTAAAATAAATGGAAATGTAGCACGATGCACAAAATGTAATTCACTAACAGAACCAATTGATAAAAGTAATTACAAAGAAAAAATACCTTTAGGAGTTTTTAATTTCAATGAAAACTATTGGAGATGTAAAAGTTGTGAGAAGATCTATTGGGAAGGTACACATATTAAAAATTTGCAAGTATTCGTAGGTAAGATCAATGAAAGATTACAATAATTTATCAAAAGAAGATGGTAAACTTCTTGTAAGTACAGCAAGAAAAATTGTTACTGAATATATTAAAAATAATACGAAACTAAAACTTGAAAATGAATTTAAAAATAATTTTTCATTTAAATCTGGAGTATTTGTAACTTTAAATGACAAACAAGGATTGCGTGGTTGCATAGGTTATCCATTACCAAATAAATTATTATATGATGCATTATATGATGCAGCAATTTCTGCTGCAACAAAAGATCCAAGATTTCCTCCTGTTGAAGATAAAGATCTAAATTCAATAATATTTGAAGTAACAGTATTAACTTCACCAAAAAAAATTATTGTAAATAATCCTGAAGAATATTTATCAAAGATCAAAGTAGGAAGAGACGGTTTAATTGTCAAGAATGGTTATCATTCTGGATTACTTTTACCACAAGTTCCAGTTGATTACAATTGGAATGCAAAAGAATTTCTTGAACATACTTGCGAAAAAGCTGGACTATCAAAAGATTCATGGAAAGATCCAACAACTGTCATTGAATCATTTGAAGGAATTATTTTCAAAGAATAACATAACTAATTATACAATAATAAAAAATATTTAGATTGTTTAATTACATTTTAAAATTCAACTAACATTATTCCAAATAATAATTTTTAAATTATGATGACCTGAAAATCAAACACATGAAATTTACTCAAATAATTTTATTATGAATTATTTTAAAAAATTAAGATCTTAAATTTCATATGAATTATTTTATGTTTTATTTCTGATAAAAATTGGATAAAATACATGATCCAAAAAGGAACTAGAAATTAATCCAATTTCCATACTGGAATCGTTTCTAGTATCACACTTCCAGCCTCTTTATTGTTTTTCCCAAAGTAATTTTGTTTGGTGTAGAAGAAGATGAGGTGGATACATTAGACTATCCTATAGATAGTACTATTGATTTTTTCAATTCCCTAGACAACAGTCTACACCAAATTTTTGCAAATCAATTTCTACACCAAGATATTTTTGCAACTTTTTGTGTTGGGAGATTTTTTAATTGAAGTCAATTTTATCTCTCTTCATAATTGCATTTTTGATCACTTCAAGCATTCCATTTGGATTTGCTGATCATCATATCGATATAGTTCCACAGAATTCGGAATCTTCATCAACACAATCTAAAATTATTTCAGTTTCTTTGGATGAAAACATTGGTCTTGAATCTAACAAACCAGCTGATGATAAATCAATTGAATCTGCCAATGTTATTGATGGACAAGATTCTTTTACAAAATTTGTATTTTTTTCTGAAAGCTTGGATATTAAATCATCTTTAGTAGAAAATCAAATTTATTTGAAACCGTTTGTAGTACAACCACAAACAAACGTTGATAGAATTTCTCAAATTGACAAACTAAAGGATAGAAAAAAGAATTCAATGTTGGAATTATTTTTAGATGATGATTTTAATTCACAACCATTTGACATACAATTACAATCATTTAATTTAGAAAATCTTTTTAATATATTTAATTTTGAGTCATTTTTAGAATTACATGATCAAAATAACTTACTTGATAAATTTTCTACATTAAATAATCCTCTATCTGTTGAATATGAAAATAATTTTTCTTTTAATTTTGAAAATCTTTTTAACTTAACATTTTCTGAAACTGAATCTCAATTTGTTTTAATTCTTTTTGTTCCTTTTGTTGTATTTTTATTTTTATATTTTGAAGATTTTGAATTTAAAATTAGAAAACTTCGTCAACCGTTATCTTTTGTTTTTGCATTACTTATCTTATCATCAATTGTAATTACTCCGTATACAATTTCATCATCTTATTGGCCAATGGCTTATGCCGAGATTAATGATAATACAACTGCCTCAGCAGACACTTCATCTTCTTCTACACCAGCTGAAGACAATGTTGCTGAGGCTACAACTTCTGATAACACAATTTCTGATAATACAACTGCCTCAGCAGACACTTCATCTTCTTCTACACCAGCTGAAGACAATGTTGCTGAGGCTACAACCTCATCTAATGTTACAAATTACGCTAATACAACTTGCCTCAGCAGACACTTCATCTTCTTCTACACCAGCTGAAGACAATGTTGCTGAGGCTACAACTTCTGATACTAATTCTACATCAAACAATAGTTTAATCACAAACAGCACAGGCATACTCAACAGCACAGGCATACTCAACAGCACAGGCATACTCAACAGCACAGGCATACTCAACAGCACAGGCATACTCAACAGCACAGGCATACTCAACAGCACAGGCATACTCAACAGCACAGGCATACTCAACAGCACAGGCATACTCAACATCACAGTTCCAGTAGTCATTCCTAATGCCACTGAATCCTGGAAATTTGACAAAGTCGTAAATGGCTCTAGATTCATAGGTGATGTCCACATTCAGGAAACCTCTTCTAGCCTCATTTTAGATGGGGATGGCTACCTCTCAAATAGCGGAAATTCTACAAATAACATCCAAAATCTCTCCATTACTGCCTGGGTAAACCCTGATTATGTAGGCGGATCTGCCGAATTTACGGTAATTTCCAAAGAAAAGTCATTTGCCTTGACCATTAACAACAATTTGGCACCTACACATATAGCCAAATTTGCAGTATTTGATGGTATAAAATGGCACTCAATAGAATCTACCTCCCAAATTGGCGATGACTGGTCTCATATTGCTGCCACCTTTAATGGAACAACCCTCTCAATTTACACAAACGGTACGCTGTCTAATGTTTCAACTGTACAAACCATCTCAATGAATCTAAAAGGCCAACTAGAAATAAAAACAATTGAGACTGCAAATTCTACTTCCGATGTAATTGTTGGTGCATCACTTGAGAATCACAGATCAGTAGATGAAGTAACAAAACAATTCCACGGACAGATAAAAGAGATCAATATTTTTGGTGTGTATCTTAGTGCAGCACAAATTGCAGAAATTTATTTGCAGACATTACCAATGATACAATCATTACACAATAATACAATAGTAGAAATAATCGAGGAAGATGTAACTGCAATTGATATACTTGCACCAAAAATAATTACAAACTCTACAAACATTAACATTGATACAACAAATATTAACATTAATGCAACAGACATCAATATCAATGCAACAAGTGTAGACAATGCTAATGCAACTTCAATGTTTACATTCAATACTACAGAAAGTTACATTCCAATAGTAGAAGAAACATTAAACCAAGATCTTAACAGACTAACAATCTCTACATGGATTAACCCAGATTATTCATCTGGTTCTGCAGAATTTGCAGTTGTATCAAAGGAAAGTTCATTTGTTCTTGGAATAAACAATGTTTATGCACCACAAAAAGTTGCAACATTTGCAGTATTTGATGGTGTTGAATGGACAAAGATTACTGGAACAACACAAATTACTGATTGGACTAATCTTGTTGCAGTAATTAACGGAACAAACATTTCACTTTATGTAAATGGTAATCTGGAAGCACAATCAACACTTGAGGATTCATTTTCAATCTCTGAAGGTGATGTCATTCCAATCCCAGCTGAAATTGCAGTAAATGAATCTGACTTGATAATTGGTGCATATCTTAATACACTTAGAAGCAGAATTACTTTGTCAAATCATTTCTCAGGCGTCATTGATGATGTCTTAATCTACAAAAAGGCCTTATCTCAGGCACAAATTAACGATATTTACACAGGATATCTTACACCTTTAACTAATAATGAAATCCCATTCAAGTCTGATTTATTGTCATTTACAGATGAAGTTGCAGTATTCTTAAACAATTCAACTAAATCAATCTATATCCTTCCACTTGATATTGATTCTACTGTTCCATTAGATATTCAATCCATTTCATTTGCAGATTATGTAACATACAAAGTAAATGGTCCAGCAGGCGATTCAAACAATTCAACAATTGAAATCATGACGTTTTCAGATGTTGTCGTCGCCATAATAATTCCAGCAAATTCAATCATTAATAACAATTCAACAATTGAAATTTCTGATTTATTATCACTTACCGATATAATCTCAACGACACTAAATGGTGATAATGTAATTGAACTTTCAGAAATTTTACCAATTAATGCTATAATTATAAATCAAGATAATACGACTGAAATAAATTTGGAAATTATTCCAAAACTAACATCTGTCAAAGAAAGCTATCTAATTACAGAAGAAGTTGAATTTGAATTTGAGTTTTATAATTCTGATGTAATGCTTGTAGATGAAAAACAAAAAATAGAAAACGCTACAGATCTAATTGCCAACGAACTTGAGCAAAGTCTTAAAGACATTGAAAATGAAATTGATGTAACAACCCCTGAAACCAATAATAACTCAACAATAACTGACATTATTTCAAACATTGAAAATCTATTTTCAATACAAATAGCTGAAGCTGCAAAATTAGGTGATAACGATATTGCTAAATTAGATATTAACGAAGTAAAAATACAGGTTAAAGATTTAAAAGATAAAGTAAAAGAACTATCTCGCAATAATGATCTTGATAAAGAACAACTCAAAGAGATTAAAGAACAATTAAAGATTGTAACAAAACAAATCAAATCAGTAGTAAAGAATCTTGAAAAGAACAATCTTGATGACAGTGCTCAAAGATTAGATGAAATCATAGATACAATAGAAGAGACTGCTGGAATTGAACCTATTCAGACAGGTGAATGGAAGGACTCTAGAAATACAATTGTTACGGAAATTTACGATCCTCAGGGTAACCTAGTCAATACTGTAACAAAATACGAGAAAGTAATGGAAGGAAAATTCAACCTCAAGCTCTCAATTGATAGCAACAACAAACCAGGAATATACAAAATCAAAACTATCTTTACTGTAGATGGTCAGAGACATGAGACAGAAAATGAATTCGCATGGGGTCTGGTTTCACTTAACACCAAAAAGAGCATCTACAAACCTGGTGATACTGCAGACTTTGTAATTGTTGTATTGGATTCTGAAGGTCATCCTGTTTGTAATGCAAATCTCTCAATGAATGTAACATCACCATCTGGAATAATTGATTACTTGGATAGTAATGGTATAGTGCCAAATGAAGAATGTGGTCTTTATGATGCTCAGTATATTACATCTGTAAATGGCACATACAAAGTAGATATTCATGCAACTACATCTGGAATCAATACTAACTTTAGTACAACATTTGATGCACAAGAATACTATGAATTTGACATTATTCGAACAGCGCAAAGCAAGATAGATCCAACAATAAATCCTAACTTATTTGATGTCAGAATTGATGTTGAATCATTTACTGACGCTGATACATTAGAACTCAAAGAGAAAATACCTGCAGTATTTGATGTTGTTACTGATGCTGATATACAAACAATAGGAGATACAAAGATCCTGACATGGACAAAGAATCTAATAGAAAACAAGACATATGTGGAATATTCATATTCTATTCCGCTAGTATTTCCACAACTCTACTCACTTGGATCACTTGAGATTAATTCAGACAAGTTTGTTGAAGCAAGACCATGGTTTGTAGCTGCAGATCCGGCCCCTTCATTTACAAAACTGTATCTTAGAAATGTACTTGCATCTCCAACTCCAACTGCAGGCGAGAAATCTGCAGTATTACCTGTGGTTGCCGGAGTGTCAAATGGAGGTGCCTTTGAGACACGATCATTATTGCCTGATATCGGTACTTCAGAAACCACATCTACTTACTTTGATGGGTCAACTACTACACATAGAGATAGTTACATGTCACGATTTTCTTCATTACCGCTTGATGCACAAACAATAGATGCTGGAACTTGGACGTTTGGATATAATGCAATTGAAGCAAATGTTGGTGCTAATGCAGAATATGAATTATCTGTTTATGTCTGGAGACCAAGTAACAACTCTGTAGTAGGATATGTTTACGATTCTCATACTGTAGTTGGAGCAGAAGGAGGTACTTCCAAGTCTGGAAAAGTAGGAACTTTCTCTGGAAGTTCAGTTACTGCACAAGCGGGTGATATTCTTGTATTGGAAGTCTGGGTTCATCAGAACACTCAGAGATCTAACAATGATCTTATCACATTTTATTATGATGGAACAACAGAACCAACTAATGGATCAACTGAAGCATCCACTGCAAGCTATCTTTCTGCTCCTGTAGGATTAACATTCCAAAATGGTGGCACTCGTTTGTATTTCAGAGATGTAACAGCACCAGTTACTCCAACTGCCGGTGAGAAATCTACAGCATTACCAGTTGGAACATCAAATCTCAACTCTGGTACTACTGAGACTCGTTCATTACAATCTAAAATTGGAACTACTCAACAAACAATTACTATTGGAGATGGTACATCCACAGGACACACAGATAGTTACATTGCAAGATTCTCCTCATATCCTCTTGCTGCACAAACAATAGGTGCTGGAACCTGGAGAATAGGTGTTAATGCTGCAGAAGCTAACGCAGGTGCCAATGCATTCTTTGCATTATCCGTATATGTATGGAGACCTAGCACCAATTCTACAGTAGGATATGTCTATGATTCAGATACTGCACTTTCAACAGAATTTGGTAATAATGTAGCAAGTACAAAACACGGAAAAGTAATAACTTTCTCTGGAAGTTCAGTTACTGCACAAGAAGGAGATGTTCTTGTTACTGAAATATGGTCTCATGCAACTACTGCACGATCTAATGTTGATACATTAACCTTTTATTTTGGCGGAACAACACTGCCATCTTCTGGATCAACTGAAGCATCCACTGCAAGCTATATTGATATTCCACACGTTCTACTCTATAGTATCAGTAAAACAGAATCTCTGGGTATTGCCGATTCTGTCATTGCATCTCGCACTCGTACCGTCTCTTTCACTGAATCACTATCGCTAAATGATGGAGCAATTAGCTATGATAAATCTAGAACAAAGCTTGTTTTCCTTAGCGGTGCAGACACTGCTGAGGTAGGTGTAGACATTGATAGCACTTCTGATGTTGACATTTTATGGAATGTACAAAACAAGACCAACGGATTTGAACATACAGTTGGAACCAAAGACATCATCGTTCCAGCTGACGGTGTTTACAGGGTATCTTATGGTCTTTCAATAACTACAACAGGTGCAAACAGATACGAAGCAATTTCACATGTGAATGTAAACGGTGGCAATTCAGGTTCATGTTATGACTCTGGATATGCTAGAGGTGCAGATAGCTCATTTGATGTAGCCCTAAAAGCAGAATGTCTACTGGATCTTTCTCAGGGTGATACTGTAAGCATTGCTGCAAGAAGAGAATCTACCGTTACTGGCATGAATCCGCAACTAAATGCAGCATCAAGCTGGTTCCAAATACAGCAAATAACAAATCCAAATGTAATAATCTTGCACGAAGCAACAGGCGGAGACACACTTTCTACTGAAGGTGGAACACTTGACCTTACATGGGACACTGAGGACAGAAAAGACACACCATTTGAACACCAGTCTGGCTCATCAGATGTCAAAGTTCTCTTTGATGGACTGTACAGAGTTTCATACAGCGTAAAGCATAGTGCCTCTGGCAGTATTAGAACAGGTACTGGCGGTGCAATCCAAATACAACCAGAAGGCGGTTCATTTACAAACGCTACTAGCGGATGGAGTTCTGCATATCTTCGAATGGCTAGCGGAATAGATGAAGCAGCACTGGCAGCATCTACTATCTTGAATCTAAAATTCAAAAGATACCATCAAACTTGTCTTAATTGATACTGATCAATCTATTGGGTCTACTAGAACTGCTGATGGCGGTGCTATGCACTTTGACATAGAATTTTTGGGCACCAGCGACGTTCAAGCATTAATTGTACATGACGCAGAAGGTGGAGATGATCTTGATGTTGGCACAGAGTTTTCTAACGTCAACCAATTCTGGGACACTGCAGATCTAGTAGATAGCGACTTTACATTTACGCCAGTAAGTGATACCATTACTATCAACACTGATGGTCTTTATCACGTTGCATATACAACATTTGTAGAAAGGGCAGCAGTTGCCAATAGATTTGAATTTGCATCCGAAATTCTAGTTAATGATGTACCAAAGAAAGTCTGTATTGGATCTGGCTTTGCACGAGGTGCTCAAGGTGGAAATGATGTCCTAGAAAGCGCTGCAGAGTCTAGCTGCTATGTTGATCTCAAGTCAGGCGATACTTTAAAGCTAAGAATCACAAAGACCAGTGACACAAGTAACAATGTTGCATTAACAATTAGCAACAGAACATCCTTTGTTGCACAAAACATGGACTTTAGAACAGAGAAAGCTGCGTACAAAGTCACACTAAAAGAAACTTTACCAATCAACGATGGAACAGTAACTGCAGATAGAGTCTCATTTGCATTATTAGAAGAATCACTATCACTTAATGATGTTATTGCTATAACGATTATTGGAGCTTCTGGTGAATTTAATGTATTTTTGGATGAATCACTATCGCTTAATGATGATGTTATTGCAAGAAATTTAGTTAGTAAAGCATTACTAGAAGAATCATTATTAATTAATGACGGAACAGTCAACTCTGATAAATATACTACAAAACTTGTTTTCCTTAGCGGTGCAGACACTGCTGAGGTAGGTGTAGACATTGATAGCACTTCTGATGTTGACATTTTATGGAATGTACAAAACAGAACAAATGGATTTGAACATACAGTTGGAACCAAAGATATCATCGTTCCAGCTGACGGTGTTTACAGAGTATCTTATGGTCTTTCAATAACGACAACAGGTACAGACAGATACACTGCAATTTCACACGTAAACGTTAATGATAGTAATTCAGGTTCATGTTATGATTCTGGCTTTAACCGAGGTACATCAAGCTCCTTTGATTCAACTGTAAAAGCAGAATGTCTACTGGATCTTTCTGAGGGTGACACTGTAAGCATTGCCGCAAGAAGAACATCAACAGCAACTGGCATGAATCCGCAATTAAACGCAGCATCAAGCTGGTTCCAAATACAGCAAATAACAAATCCAAATGTAATAATCTTGCACGAAGCAACAGGCGGAGACACACTTTCTACTGAAGGTGGAACACTTGACCTTACATGGGACACTGAGGACAGAAAAGACACACCATTTGAACACCAGTCTGGCTCATCAGATGTCAAAGTTCTCTTTGATGGACTGTACAGAGTTTCATACAGCGTAAAGCATAGTGCCTCTGGCAGTATTAGAACAGGTACTGGCGGTGCAATCCAAATACAACCAGAAGGCGGTTCATTTACAAACGCTACTAGCGGATGGAGTTCTGCATATCTTCGAATGGCTAGCGGAATAGATGAAGCAGCACTGGCAGCATCTACTATCTTGAATCTAAAATTCAAAAGATACCATCAAACTTGTCTTAATTGATACTGATCAATCTAATTGGGTCTACTAGAACTGCTGATGGCGGTGCTATGCACTTTGACATAGAATTTTTGGGCACCAGCGAACGTTCAAGCATTAATTGTACATGACGCAGAAGGTGGAGATGATCTTGATGTTGGTGCTGAATTTTTCCAATATCAACCAATTCTGGGACACTGCAGATCTAGTAGATAGCGACTTTACATTTTACGCCAGTAAGTGATACCATTACTATCAACACTGATGGTCTTTATCACGTTGCATATACAACATTTTGTAGAAAGAGCAGCAGTTGCCAATAGATTTGAATTTTGCATCCGAAATTCTAGTTAATGATGTACCAAAGAAAGTACTGTATTGGATCTGGATATGCAAGAGGTGCTCAAGGTGGAAATGATGTCCTAGAAAGCGCTGCAGAGTCTAGCTGCTATGTTGATCTCAAGTCAGGCGATACTTTAAAGCTAAGAATCACAAAGACCAGTGACACAAGTAACAAATGTTGCATTAACAATTAGCAACAGAACATCCTTTGTTGCACAAAAACATGGACTTTAGAACAGACAAAGCAGCATACAAAGTCACATTAAAAGAATCATTTACGATTAATGATGGAACAGTTGCTGTAGATAGAGATTCATTTGCATTATTAGAAGAATCACTATCACTTAATGATATTATTACTATAACGATTATTGGAGCTGGTGGCGAATTTAATGTATTTTTGGATGAATCGCTATCGCTTAATGATGATGTTATTGCAAGAAATTTAGTTAGTAAAGCATTACTAGAAGAATCATTATTAATTAATGATGGAACAGTCAACTCTGATAAATATACTACAAAAACTTGTTTTCCTTAGTGGTGCAGACACTGCTGAGGTAGGTGTAGACATTGATAGCACTTCTGATGTTGACATTTTTATGGAATGTACAAAACAGAACAAATGGATTTGAACATACAGTTGGAACCAAAGACATCATCGTTCCAGCTGACGGTGTTTACAGGGTATCTTATGGTCTTTCAATAACTACAACAGGTACAGACAGATATACTGCAATTTTCACATGTGAATGTAAACGGTGGCAATTCAGGTTCATGTTATGATTCTGGATATGCTAGAGGTGCATCAAGCTCCTTTGATGTAGCCCTAAAAGCAGAGTGTCTGCTGGATCTTTCTGAGGGTGATACTGTAAGCATTGCTGCAAGAAGGACATCAACAGCAACTGGCATGAATCCGCAACTAAATGCAGCATCAAGCTGGTTCCAAATACAGCAAATAACAAATCCAAAATGTAATAATCTTGCACGAAGCAACAGGCGGAGACACACTTTCTACTGAAGGTGGAACACTTGACCTTACATGGGACACTGAGGACAGAAAAGACACACCATTTGAACACCAGTCTGGCTCATCAGATGTCAAAGTTCTATTTGATGGACTGTACAGAGTTTCATACAGCGTAGAGCATAACACTAGTACTAATCAAAGAACAGGTACTGGCGGTGCAATCCAAATACAGCCAGAAGGCGGTTCATTTACCAACGCTACTAGCGGATGGAGTTCTGCATATCTTAGAACCACCACAGGTGGTACTTTTGCAGCACTAGCAGCATCAACTATCTTGAATCTAAAATGCACAAGATACTATCAAACTTGTCTTAATTGATACTGATCAAAATCCAACATCTGATAGAACTGTTAATGGCGGTGCTATGCACTTTGACATAGAATTTTTTGGGCACCAGTGATGTTCAAGCATTAATTGTACATGACGCAGAAGGTGGAGATGATCTTGATGTTGGTGCTGAATTTTCCAATATCAACCAATTCTGGGACACTGCAGATCTAGTAGATAGCGACTTTACATTTACGCCAGTAAGTGATACCATTACTATCAACACTGATGGTCTTTATCACGTTGCATATACAACATTTGTAGAAAGGGCAGCAGTTGATAATAGATTTGAATTTGCATCCGAAATTCTAGTCAATGATGTACCAAAGAAAGTCTGTATTGGATCTGGATATGCAAGAGGTGCTCAAGGTGGAAATGACGTCCTAGAAAGCGCTGCAGAGTCTAGCTGCTATGTTGATCTCAAATCCGGCGATACTCTAAAGCTCAAAAATTACAAAAACTAGTGACACTGCTAACGATGTTGCATTAACAATTAGCAACAGAACATCATTTGTTGCACAAAACATGGACTTTAGAACAGACAAAGCAGCATACAAAGTCACATTAAAAGAATCATTTACGATTAATGATGGAACAGTATTTACTAACATATTTAATGGAATTTCTTTAAGTGAATCCCTATCTCTTGTTGATTCCGTAAATGCTTTGCCTAGTGTGATCTCTTTAACTGAATCTTTATCATTTAATGATGGAACAATAGATGCAGGTTTTGCATCTCAATATATTACTGCATATGCATTTCCTTCATCAACTACTGGTAGTACATGTTCAAATCCTACTCTTGTAACAGCTGATGATGGCTCAAATGCTGCTTGTATAGATAATCAAATACTTGTACTAAAGAATTTTGGCTTTACAACTGGCACTGGTGGTGGTTTACAAATTCCATCTGATGCTTACATTGAAGGAATTGAATTTAAAAATTGAAGGATTCTTAAATGATGGTGCACCAGCTGGCGGAGTTACAGATGTAACTCTATATAATGATCTTGGAAACTTGCATTCAAGTGGAAACACAACATCCCATGTTATTTTTAATTCCACACCTGGAACAGTTCATATCTTTGGTGGCTCAACATCGCTTCATGGTTTTGATGGATTAACTGTATCAACTGTTACTGATCCTGATTTTGGTGCTAGACTAACATTTGCTATGACTGGAGGTGGTAACGATGATGATGCTATTGATCATGTGCAGATGAGAATTCATTTTTAGAGTGCCTGTACTATTTTTCTCATCACTCACAGAAAACCTTTCACTACAAGACAACATTAATAGAAAAAACTTCAATATCGCTCACAGAATCACTATCACTTGATGACACTGTAAACACTATCCAAGCTGCTACAGTATCGCTCACAGAGAATCTATCTATTGATGACAACATAACCAAGACAGCTTCAGTCTCCCTTGCAGAATCACTGTCTCTCTCTGATAATACGCAATTCTTCCCAATGACATCTGGCACATTATTTGGTGAGAACTTTATCTGTGGAACTTGGGAGTTTACTGGACATCAAACATTTGAGTTTAACACTGAACAGACAACATGTGATAATACTGCCAAGACAATTTTATCTCCCACTGATTCAAATGCATATCCACTAGTTACATTCTATCTGCAAAACACTGGATTTACAAATGACATACTAGTGACTGGTAAATCTATTGGAAACGATATCAATGCAACATTTACCGGATTCACTGGAAATCTCAACTTTACATTAGTAGAAGTAACACCAACAACAGGTGTAGAAATAATCTGAGATTGACACAGTTTCATTTAATGGAATCCAAAAATCTTGTAGGTAATGTTGATCTATCTGACCTAAGTGGTACAATTCCATCAGGTAGCTCATTTTGGTATTAAAGTATCAATGAAATCGTCTAATGTAGGCGGTGACACATTTGAAATAATTTGGGGCAAAGATGGTCATGCAAATCAAAGATTTATGGTTGATTTCATTATCAATAACAAAATTCAGCTAGAACTATTGGAAACTCTCAGTCTTACTGATAAGATAAACAAAAACACTCCAGTTAAACTCACAGAGAACTTATCCCTTAATGATGGATTAGTTGATTATGACAGATTTGTTGCTCTATTTCTCACAGAGAATCTATCTATTAATGATGGTACTATAATCACTGCAAAAAAATTAACTCTTTCTCTCTCAGAGTCACTGTCACTTGATGACACAGTTACAAAGACAGCATCAGTCTCTCTTGCAGAATCACTGTCACTTGATGACACAGTTACAAAGACAGCATCAGTCTCCCTTGCAGAGTCACTATCACTTGATGACACAGTTACAAAGACAGCATCAGTATCCCTAGCAGAGTCACTA